>MWBL01000019.1 GCA_002069015.1 Firmicutes bacterium ADurb.Bin300
AAATTCACCGTGTCAAACTCTTTGAAGCTGGGCAGAGTTGTTATACGAATTATCCTGCTTTATACAGTACTTGCGATATATCCGAGCGCCAAGCTCCTCGTAGGCGTTGACGTTTTTATGACCATAATATTGCTGTTGTGCGAGCTTTTATATATTAAAAAAGCGTTAGGGCTGAAAATACGCCTTAGAAAATGGGACAACAGCGTATTTAGGGAGTCACTTAAATACTCTGTTTTAATGTTTATCCAAGCCATTGTTGACCAGATAAACACTAATGTTTCCAATGTAATAATCGGCGCTTTTGTAAGTACGGTAGCTGTTACAATTTATTCATACGGCTTACAGCTCTTTTCAATGTTTGGGCAGCTTGCTATGGCGGTTTCATCGGTTATTCTTCCTACTATTATGAAGCAAATACATAACGAGGCCTCTAACTCGGAGCTTGAGAATACCGTTATCAAGGTCGGCAGGATTCAGTTTATGCTTTTAGGAGCAGCAATCGCAGGATTTGTAGCTGTAGGCAGAGAGTTTATTCTTCTTTGGCTGGGTCCGAATTATTCAAATGTATGGATTATTTCTTTGATTCTTATGGCTCCTTCAATGATAGCTCTTGTTCAAAATGTATGCCTTGCAATCCTTCGCGCTCAAAACAAAATGGCGTTTAAGACTGTCGCTGGATCCTTTATGGCCGTAATTAACCTTATACTTACGGTAATTTTCGTTAAAAATTACGGATATGTTGCCGCTTCCTACGGAACCGCCATAAGCTTTGCTTTAGTGAACGTAATAGCGATGAATATATATTATCACAGAGCTATCAAGCTGAATGTTTTCAGAATATTTAAGGGAATATTTAAGCGAACGGCACTGTGTATTATTTTACCGTTTGCGGCAGCATTTTTCTTATCAAGGGTAATAAGCGGAAGCTGGCTGTATTTATGTATTAAGATAATCGTATTTTTGGGTATTTACGGGATGTGTATGCTTTTTTACGGATTCAACGATTTTGAAAAAGAGCTGTTGTTTGGTAAGCTGCTGAGCAGGTTTAACAAAAGAAAAACTTTGGAGGAGTAATCTTGAAAAAGACAGCAATTATGACTTTCCATACGGCAAAGAATTACGGTGCGCTTCTTCAGGCTTATGCATTGCAGGAGAACCTCAAAAAGCTCGGTGCAGACGCGCGCATTATTGATTATTGTCCTGATGACATACAGTATAGTCTGATACCGTATGAAAAAACCTTTAGGGGGAAGCTTCGTAATCTGTTAGTGTTGCTGCATATTTTAGAAAAGCGCAGGAAATTCAAGAAGTTTGACGATTTCAGCAAAGAAAACTTAATTATAACCGATAAATATTTATCAACTCAGGCTTTATATAATAATCCGCCTAAGGCAGAGCTTTATATTACGGGAAGCGATCAGGTTTTTAATCCTAACAGGCAGACACACAAAAAGCAGGCGTACTTTCTGGATTTTACACCGATTCAGACACCAAAAATATCGTACGCCGCTTCATTCGGGACGGACCATATAGAGGAGAAATATAAGGCAGAGATAGCCGGATATTTAAGGAAGTTCGACAGTCTGTCTGTCCGCGAAAATATTGGTATTAAGCTGATTTCAAAGCTTACCGGTCAGGAAGCCTCAGAAACATTGGACCCGACGCTTCTTTTAGATGCGGACAGCTGGGCACAGGTTGAGCGACCGTACAAAGGGCTTCCTCAAGGATATGTCCTTTATTACAGACTGCTCGGAGTCGGTGACGATGTTGCCGCTATTGTTGCAGAAAAGCTTAAGCTTCCGCTTGTTATGATAACAGACAGTCCTCAAAATAAAGTCGGTGCGGATTTTGTCATCAGAGATGCAGGACCCGGGGAGTTCCTGTGGCTTTATGATAATGCCGAGTTTATTATAACCAACTCTTTTCACGGTGTAGCTTTTTCCCTTATTTTTAATAAACAGTTTTTGTCATGCGATAAGCAGAAATCCACACAAATCAGGGCATTAAATCTTTTAGAGCAACTTGATTTGAGGTCGAAAATTATTTTTTCGGACACATTGCTTGAAATGGAAAACACAATTAATTATGATTCGGTTAATATAAGTCTCAAAAAAATCAGGGAAAAATCAAATGAATTTCTTTTAAAGTGGATTAATTGAATTCGGTTAAAGGGGGTGCTTACATTGCTTTCTGAGGTAGGGGACAGATGCTGCGGTTGTGCCGCATGTAAAACAGTTTGCCCTGAGAATTGTATATCAATGGTAAAAGACGACGAAGGCTTTTCATACCCGCACATTGACAGCGAAAGGTGCACAAAATGCGGTTTGTGTGAGCGTGTATGTCCTGTTTTATCCGAGCCGGCAATGCCTGAATTTAAAACAAAAGCTTTTTACGGTTGGCATAATGACGAAAATGTAAGATTCACAAGCTCTTCGGGAGGACTATTTTCTGCGCTTGCGGATACTACGCTTGAGCAGGGCGGAGTAGTGTTCGGAGCCGTTTTTGATGCGGAAAAAAAGAAGGTAATTTACGGCAACACCGAAAATTATACACTTGACGACTTAAAGCGAAGCAAATACACGGAGTGTTACTGTGAAGATTCTTATGAAGAAATAAAGAAAGCTCTTAAAAGTAAAAGGCCGGTGCTTTGCTGTGCAACTCCCTGCCAGATAGCCGGTTTTAAGAATTATTTTAAAGATAAATACGACAACCTAATACTTTGTGATTTCATTTGCAGCGGAGTTCCGTCATCTGACTGTTTTGGGGCGCATATTAAATCTCTTGAAGAAAAGTATGGCTCAAAGGCAATAAGGGTCAATTTCAGAGCAAAGAACAGGGGCTGGCTGATGATGACGTTTACTGTCGATTTTGAAAACGGTAAGCAGTATGAATCTATAGCATCCTATGATATGTACTTTGCCTCATTCGCAAACTTTAAGCTATTAAACAGAAAATCCTGTTATTCCTGCAAATTCAGCGAAAAACATTTCTCTGATTTAACAATAGCAGATTTTTGGGGATACGCGAAGGTTCCCGAAATTAAAAACGATGACAAGGGCATTTCGCTTATAATAATTAATTCCCCAAAGGGTGAAAAAATGTTTAATCAGGCTAAAGAAGCTCTCCTTGTTAATCCTCTTGATTCAAGTTACATAAAATATGCCGTTAAGGAAAGAAAATTAAACAGGGAAAGGCTTGAAAACAGAAATAAGTTTTTTGCCGAAGCTAAAAAAAGAGGATATGAAAAGGCTTTAAGGGGAGTGTCATTTAAGTATAAAAGAGTGCCGTACTTCCTTAATAGAATCAAGGCGAAACGAAGTGTAAAATGAAAGAGTGATTTTATGCTGCAAAGCAAGAAGAAACCGTATAAAGCCATAGATGTTGCCAAGCTTTTGGCGGCAACACTTATAATTATGCTTCATACAGAGCCTTTCGCGGACATAAGCCCACAGCTGCAATGGTATTTGCGAAGCGTCGTCGCAATTGTTGCGGTCCCGTTTTTCTTTATTGCAAGCGGATTTCTCCTGTTTGCTTCCTCTCCGGACATGCCTTATGGCGAGCTTATCAAAAAATACAAGACGAGAGCGCTCAGAATAATAAAAATGTATCTGCTTTGGAGTCTTATATATTTTGTGTTTGTGGCAATCGATTGGGCGCAAAACGGCGTAACTGTATTAGATATACTGCAGTATATAAAACGCTTCTTTTTTGAGGGAAGTTATCATACAATTTGGTTTCTGCCTGCTCTTGCGGTGGGTCTTGGTATAGTGGTATTGCTTAAGAGATTTCTCTCTGTAAAAGCGATTTTTGCTGTTGGTATGTTTGTTTATATATTCACCATATGCGGAACTGCGCTTTACGGCTTTTTCGGTAAGCTGCCGATTATCGGCGACGCTTATTCTGCCTATTACAGCTTTTTTGACAGTATGAAAAACGGATTTTTTGTAGGCTTTCCGTATATCTCGATGGGTGCAATAATAGCAACAAAAAAAGAAGCAAAACAAAATTCAGTCGGTATGTGGACTATTCTTTCAGCGGTGTTTTTTACAGCAATGTCCGCCGAAGCGTTCTTGGAAGCCAAGCTCTCGCTTTCTACGGGAGGAGTAGACAACTGCATAATGCTTGCACCGATGAGCTACTGTTTGTTCAATTTTGTTTTGAGTATTAAGGCAGAGCGTTTTTCGGATAAGCTTTGCAAGAAATTAAGAACGCTCAGTATTCTTATGTTTTTAAGCCAGCGTATATTTATTACGATAGGCAGGTATCTATCGCTTGATACAAGGCTTAATTCTCTTGTGTGGATGATATTAATATTCAGCTTAACCGTGCTGTTTTCGGAAGCAATTATAAAGCTGTCCGAGAAGGTGTCTTTCTTAAAGATTTTATATTGACGGAGGATGAAATGTTCGGAGCTTTAAGTAACAATGATCTGCCCATAGCGGTATTCGGTCTTATGAACGATAAATGCCGTGACGAGGTTTTTGAAATAATAAAAGACGCCCTGCCCGAATACAGGGTAACGGACGATTCAGACGCTTT
The DNA here is from genome assembly GCA_002069015.1 of Firmicutes bacterium ADurb.Bin300. Taxonomy (GTDB): domain Bacteria; phylum Bacillota; class Clostridia; order Oscillospirales; family Acutalibacteraceae; genus DTU089. The sequence goes on from MWBL01000019.1 coordinate 4,540, forward strand.
AAGCGATGAAGAGCTGAAAAGAGTTGAAATTGTCTGCGGAAAAATCTCAAAAGAAAAGCTGAGAAAGATGCAGTCGCTAAAGTGGCTGCAGTTAACCTCGGCAGGGACTAACGGATATGAAAAAACAAGCTTGTATTTTGATACAAAAAGACTTCCTGTTTTGACGAATGCGCGGGGCGTTTACACAACACCCATTGCCGAGTATGTAGCGGCGTCGATGATAATGATGAGCAGGTCAGCTTTAAGCAATAACCTTTGCACACGATATTCTCATAGAAGTTTGAGGCTATCTCTTGAGCAGAATATTGAATTGCAAAAATCAACTGTCGTGATATTCGGTTGCGGAGCTATCGGCAGAAAGATTGCCGAAATACTTAAAACGGGGTTTTTGGTTAATAAAATATATGGGGTAGACGCGGTTTTAGCACCGCTTGAAAACTTTGATTTGATTGTGCCCTTAAATGAGAGCATTAAGACGGTAGGCGAAGCGGATTTTGTAATTAATGCTCTTCCTCACACAGACGAAACGAAAAACCTTTTTACGCTGCAATATTTCAGCGCTATGAAGAAAAACTGTATTTTTGTAAATATCGGGCGCGGAACGACTGTAGTTCAAAAGGATTTGATTACGGCGCTTCGAAAAAAGCTTATATCGGGCGCTGTTTTGGATGTCTCACAGCCCGACCCTATCCCGAAATACAGCACCTTGCGCTTTCAAAGGAGACTGCTGCTTACTAACCACTCAAGCAACTACTCGTTGTTTAATCCTGAAAGATTTAACAGCCTTGTATTAAACCAGGTCATGAAGTATACAAGGGGCGAGGGTCTTGATAATATTTGTCCATATGCTGATTAAAAACGAGTGCTCAGTATGAGGAGCACCGGTTATAGAATATTTTAATTTAAGACAACAGCCCGGTATCGGACGTCTGTTGTCTTTTATTAAGGGGCGCCCGATTGGCTCTGCTTCAGGAAATATATTTAAAGTGTAGTTTTTTATTGGAGTATATGTTATAATATCCGTAAAGGCTCTCAGCTTGTAAGCAAAACGAGTAACTTTTAATAGGATGTGGATATATGAAGACTGTAATTCTTGCAGGAGGCTTCGGAACGCGAATTAGTGAGGAAAGTCACCTTAAACCAAAGCCCATGATTGAAATAGGCGAAAAACCGATACTCTGGCATATTATGAAAATTTACTCCTCATACGGACATAATGATTTTATTATATGTCTTGGTTACAAACAGTATATGATAAAAGAATTTTTCGCCCAATACTATTTACATACCTCAGATGTTACCTTTGATCTCAAGAACAATGAGTTAACGGTACACAACAATACATCCGAGCCTTGGAGGGTCACGCTTGTTGACACGGGTCTTAATACTATGACGGGCGGAAGAGTAAAAAGGATAAAGGACTTTATAGGAAACGAAACCTTTATGCTTACATACGGTGACGGGGTTAGCGATGTCAATATTGATAAGCTTGTGTCATTTCACAAATCACACGGTAAAAAGGCGACGCTTACTGCGGTAAGTATTGACCAGCGCTTTGGAGTTCTTGGCATTGAAGGCAGCTGTATCAACGAATTCAGAGAGAAGTCCGAAGCCGATATCAGTCGTGTAAACGGTGGCTTTATGGTGCTTGAGCCTTCTGTGTTCGATTACATAAAGGGCGATGACACTGTTTTTGAAAAGGGCCCGCTTGAAGCTCTTGCGAAAGAGGGAGAGCTCAGGGCATACTTCCATAACGGCTTTTGGAAGCCGATGGACACTCAAAGAGAAAAGCAACAGCTTGAAGAGCTTTGGGCAAACTCAAAAGCACCTTGGAAAATATGGGAGTAAAATATGCTGTATGATTTTTATAAGGGCAAGAGGGTTTTTGTAACGGGGCACACGGGCTTTAAGGGTTCATGGCTTTGCAGGGCATTGTATCTTTCGGGAGCGAGGGTAACCGGGTACGCACTTGCACCTGATACCGAGCCTTGTTTATTTTCACCGAGCGGACTTGACAGTAAAATAGTATCAAATATCTGTGATATCAGAAATTTTGAAAACCTGAGGGAATGCTTTGACCGTGCAAGGCCTGAGATTGTATTTCATCTTGCCGCCCAGCCTATTGTCAAAGAGTCTTACAAAAACCCCCGTTATACCTTTGAAACAAATGTAATGGGCACTGTTAATTTACTTGAGTGTGTTCGCCTTTCTCAGAGCGTCAGGTCATTTTTAAACATTACAACCGATAAGGTTTATGAAAATCTTGACGAGGACAGGAGCTTTATCGAGAGCGATAAGCTTGACGGCTTTGACCCTTACTCGAACAGCAAATCCTGCAGTGAGCTTGTGACACACAGCTACTTACGGTCATTTCTAAGTGATATGGGCGTGGCGGTATCAACGGCAAGAGCCGGAAATGTTATAGGCGGAGGGGATTTTGCACCTGACAGAATAATTCCCGATTGTGTTCGCGCGGCAATGAAAAAAGAGAATATTATAATACGAAATCCGTATTCGGTCCGCCCTTTTCAGCATGTGTTAGAGACGGTCTTTGTCTATCTTATGATTGCAAAAAAGCAGTTTGAAAATTCATCCTTCGCCGGAGGCTATAACATAGGTCCCGATGTTGAGGATTGCATTACCACAGGCGAACTTGCGGATATGTTCTGCGAGGCGTGGGGTGAGGGTATAAAATGGGAGAATGTATGTACAAACGGCCCGCACGAGGCAAAGCTTTTAAGGCTTGACTGCACGAAAATAAAAAATACCTTCGATTGGAAACCGTTGTGGAATATAAAAAAAGCCGTTGAGAAAACGGTAGAATTCTCAAAGGCTTTTATGGAAGGAGAGCCCGTGTCCGATTTGATGGATATACAGATAAAGGATTTTGCGGCAGGAAAGGGAAAATAAGATGTCCGAAATAAGAGACAGAGAACAAATCCTTCGCCTTGTAAGGGAATATTGCCATAAATATAAAAAACCCTCCGAATATAAGGAAGGAAACAGGATTGTGTATTCGTCACGCGTTTTTGACGGTGACGAAATGGCTAATCTTGTTGATTCGTCTCTTGACTTCTGGCTTACGGCAGGCAGATACTGTGCCGAATTTGAAAACGGTCTTGCGCAATACCTGAATATAAAATACTCCTTAGCGGTTTCCTCCGGTTCAAGCGCAAACCTGCTTGCATTTTATGCTCTTACTTCTCCGCTTCTTGGGGACAGAGCAATAAAAAGAGGCGACGAGGTTATAACCGTCGCGGCAGGATTTCCAACGACTGTAGCGCCTATCGTACAGTATGGAGCAATACCTGTTTTTGTCGATGTGACAATACCTCAGTATAATATTGATGTAACGATGCTTGACAGAGCATTGAGCTATAAAACAAAAGCGGTTATGCTTGCGCACACTCTCGGCAATCCCTTTGATATTAAAGCGGTCAAGGGCTTTTGCGAGAAAAACGGATTGTGGCTTATTGAGGATAACTGTGACGCTTTGGGCTCATCTTATACACTAAACGGAGAAACAAGCTTTACCGGTACTTTCGGGGACATCGGTACTTCAAGCTTTTATCCGCCTCACCATATGACAATGGGAGAGGGCGGTGCGGTTTATACAAATAACCCGCTGCTTCATAAAATTCTTCGTTCAATGCGTGATTGGGGAAGGGACTGTGTTTGTCCGTCCGGGCAGGATAATCTGTGCGGTCATCGCTTTGACGGTCAGTACGGTACCTTACCAAAGGGCTATGACCATAAATATGTATATTCGCACTTCGGCTTTAACCTAAAGCCTACGGATATGCAGTGCGCCATAGGCTGCGCTCAGTTTAAAAAGCTGCCTTCCTTTACAAAGTCAAGAAAGCAGAACTTTGATTATCTTTACAATGCCTTAAAGCCTCTCGAGGACAAGCTTATTTTACCCGAGTTTTGCGAGAATTCAAGCCCATCATGGTTTGGATTTCTGATTACCTGCCGCAAGGAGGGTGACAGAGATAAAATTGTAAAACACCTTGAAACAAATAAAATCCAAACGAGAATGCTGTTTGCGGGCAATCTCACCCGCCACCCCTGCTTTAACACAATGATAGAGGGCGTTGATTACAGAGTAATCGGTGAGCTTAAAAATACCGACCGTATTATGAAGAATACCTTCTGGATAGGCGTGTACCCGGGAATGCAGGAAAAGATGCTTCTTAGAATGGCTGATACTATCAAGGAGGCCGTCGAATAGGATGAAAAAAGCTGTTGTTACGGGAGCAAACGGTTTTCTCGGTAAGGCGGTTGCAGAGGGACTTGCTTCAATGGGTGTTACCGTATATGCTGTTTCAAGGTCTTTTGATTCTTGGGACGAAGAAGTATCGCATAATATAAGCTTAGTGCAATGTGATTTGGAACATATAGCTGATTTGCAGGAAATAATACCTCATAGTGATATAGACTGCTTTTATCACTTTGCGTGGTCAGGCTCGGCAGGCCCACTAAGGGCTGACTACTCAGTACAGCTTAATAATGCAAAGTATACATGCGATACTCTATTTGTTGCTTCAAAAATGGGGTGTAAGCGCTTTGTGCTTGCCTCAAGCATAATGGAGTATGAATGTCTTGAGCTTTTCGGGGACACAGAGGTTCCGTCAGTTTCAAACATATACAGCATTAGCAAGCTTACAGCGCATTATATGTGCACAATACTTGCCAAGAATATAGGAATTGAGTTTATACCAGTTATAATTTCAAATATTTTCGGCGAGGGTGAAAACTCACCGAGATTAATCAATACAACAATAAAAAAGCTTCTAAATGGTATACAGACGGAATTCACCGAAGGAACACAGATGTATGATTTTATATACATAAGAGATGCCGTTAGGGCTTTTATTGCAGTAGGTGAGAGGGGTATCCCCTTTAAGGAGTATTATTTGGGGAGCGGAAAACCGCGTCCGCTTCGTGAGTTTCTTGAAGAGCTCGGCAGTTGCTTTAGCAGTAACATAGATATGGGATTCGGAAGAATTCCGTTTACGGGTAAATCATTTGACTATTGCAAGGTTTTTGATATTGATGCGCTGACACAAGACACAGGCTTCACCCCGGAATACTCTTTTTCTGAAGGAATTAATAATACTATCGAATGGATAAGAAAGCAGGCGGATAAAAATGCAAAGCTTTAAATTTGAAAAGCTGCAGTTTGACGGGCTTTATCTTATATCTCCTTTCCTTGCCGAAGACAATCGTGGGTATTTTCTCAAAAACTATGAAAAAGAAGTCTTTGAAAAGGCAGGAATTGATACAGATGTTTTTGAGGCATTTGAATCCTTATCTGTCAAGGGAGTAGTCAGAGGACTTCACTTTCAGACTGATAATCCGCAGTCAAAAATAGTCAGATGTATAACAGGCAGAATATACGATGTGGTAGTTGATATTAGAAAGGATTCCCCTACGTTCGGCAAATGGGCGGGAGTGTATCTTGACGATGTTTCAAAGCAATCTGTGTTTATACCGAAGGGCTTTGCTCACGGTTTTATAACTTTGTCGGATAATGCAATATCTTCATATATCTGCTCGGGGAAATACTCCAAAGGGACAGATACCGGCGTTGTGTGGAATGACAGCGATATAGGTATTGACTGGCCTATGGAAGGAATTGATAATATAATTATTTCCGAAAGAGACAGTCAGCTTCAGTCATTTAAAGCATATTGCGGTGAGTAATAATGGAAAAGAAAATTGCAAATATTCTGATGCAGAGCAGTGATTATTATTCCACTTTTGCGGGGGTAGCTTTAACTTCACTTTTTGAAAATAACAAGCACTTCGATGAAATAAATGTCTATTTTATTTCGGATAACATCGGCACAGAAAACAAGGCAAAATTAGAAAAGACGGCGGAAAACTACGGCAGAAAACTAATAATAATTGATGCAAAGCCGATAACAGAGATGCTTGAAAATGCAGGAGTTCCAAAGTATCACGGATCCCATGCCACATTGCTAAAGCTTTTTGTTGTATCATATATAAAAGAAGACATAAAATCACTTCTATATATTGACTCTGATATGCTTGTCGTTTCAAAGATTGATGAACTGATTGATACTGACCTTGACGGATATGTATACGGAATGGTTGCTCATACAACCGCTTTTGCATATAAATCAATTATCGGTTTTAATGATTTTGAATTGTGGTTTAATGGCGGTCTGTTGCTTATCAATATAGATGAATGGAAAAATAAAAATTGTGAGCACGCTTTTATCATTAACATTACAAACCCCAATACTCATTTGCCGTTTGTTGATGAAGATTTGACTAATCTTGTTTTCCACAATTACATAAAACCGCTTGACCTTAAATTCAACTATCCGAGTACTTATGAAGTAATAGGCTTTGAAGCAACAAAGAGAATATATAAATTAACAGAATCTCAGTATAATGAATTTAAGGATACTTCCGACAAGGTCGTCATTTATCACTCTTTGCCAATCTTCGGTTTGCGTCCGTGGGATAAAAAATCACAAGCTATAGAAAAAGACAAATGGGACTATTATAAGAAAATATCCGAATGGGCGAATATTGAATACGAAGATAAGCCTCTTTCTCTTAAAAATAAAGTTGAAAAGGCTCTGTATGATTTCTTGCCAACATGGATTTATGCGAAAATGCACAGAACAGCATATCTTTGGACGGTAAAACAAGCTGCTAAAGGATTCAAATATGAAAAAGGAGAGGATTAAATGAACATTCTGTACCAGTGTAACGATAAATATGCGCCATACTGCGGGATTTCAGTAACCTCCCTTTTTGAAAATAACAAAGATGCTGATTCTATATGTGTATATATTTTAGACGACAATATTTCAGACATTAACAAAAATAAGTTTAGTATATTAGCCGAAAAGTACGATAGGGAAATTAAATATATTGAGACTCAGCCTCTTATCAGCAAAATGAAAGAGCTTGGTATTCCTACATACAGAGGCTCTTATACTACAAACATGAAAATGTTTGTCAATGAATTTATCGCAGATGATGTTGATAGACTAATTTATATTGACAGTGACACAATAGTCAGCGGAAGCCTATCAGATTTACTTGCTGTTGATTTTAACGGCAAGCCGATTGCAATGGTTTTGGACTCGCTTGTTGAAAAATACAAGTGTCTTGTCGGGCTTAAAGAGGAAGACAGGTATTTTAATGCCGGTGTCTTGCTTTTTAATGTGAAGCAATGGAAAGAGCAAAAATGCACTGAAAAAATCATTGAGCATACAAAAAAAGTTCGGGCGCAATACTCTGCACCCGATCAGGATTTAATTAATCTGAATATAAGAGATGACATTTTGTTGTTATCTCCAAAGTTCAATATGCAGCCGGCTCTTTATATGTTTGATTTGAAAACTTATTTTAAGGTGTTCAATAATCCGTCTTACTATTCAATGAGTGAGATTGAAGAAACTAAAAAAGATGTCCGTATATATCATTTCTTTCGTGTTATGGGAGAGTTTCCGTGGCATAAGGACAACCTTCATCCGTTTAACGATTTGTTTGACAAGTATATGAAAATATCTCCGTGGGCGGATTATATAAAGCAGCCGTCACAAGCTTCGGCTGTATTTTCGGTGGAAAAGCTGATGTACAAGTGTCTTCCTAAGCCTGTTTTTGCGCAGCTGTTTAAGATGTCTCATGAGTTTTTTATGGCAAAATCAAACAAAATGAGCTTAAAGCAGGAAAACAACAAGCTGATGTAGGTGAACTATGAAAACTGTTCGCGATACGGTTTATTACAGTACGGGTAATATTATTTATCTCGGAGCTCAGTGGATTATTTCCGTAATTCTTGTCCGCATCGGCGGACTTGAGGATGCCGGCTATTTTTCGCTTGCTATGACTGTTGCAAATATCTTTGGCATGCTTGCGAATTACGGTCTGCGTACATATCAGGTATCGGATATCAGCGGCAGATTTTCAGATGCTGTATATATTGTTTCACGCCTTATAACAGTTGCGTTGTCAGTTGTTTTCTGTCTTGTGTATTCGCTGATTTACGGGTATGATAAGCAGATATTACTTGTCATTATGCTGTTTATGCTTCATAAAGCTGTTGAAACCTTCAGCGATGTTCTTAACGGAATATGGCAGAAAAACGGTGATATGCTAAGCATAGGCTTTTCAATGGGCATAAAAGGAATTCTGAATTTTATAGGTTTTATCGCTGTATATATCTATTCCCATAGTCTTGTTGTGTCAATGGCTGTAATGGCTGTTTTCTCTCTTCTTGTTCTTGCAGTATATGATTTGCCTAAATCGAAAAACTGGGTTTCTTTTATCGGACTTTTCAGAAAGTCTGATTTTGAACAAATTAAAGCACTTTTGAAAACAGGCTTTTTGACAATGCTGTTTGTCGTTCTGCTGAGTGCTTTTAGCGGTATACCGAAGCTTGTTATAGAGCGTGAGCTTGACGCCTCCTTACTCGGAGTGTTTTCTTCAATATCAGCCCCCACGGTTCTAATATCCACCTTTGCCATAGGAGTTCTGCTTCCTGTGGCACCGAAAATGGCTGATTATTTCGGCAGGCAGAAATCAAAGGAGCTTTTCAGAATACTTTTGTTAAGTTGCGGTGTTTTTGCGGCAGTCGGAATATTAGCCTACATTGCCGCAGTATTTGTCGGCAGAGAGCTGTTCGATTTGGTTTTCGGGTCAGAGGTTGCATCATATTTTAATCTTTTCTACTATATGATTGCCATCAGCGTGTTTTCTGCCATTATAAGCTGCTTCTCAACTTATTTTATATCGGCAAGAAAGCTTAAAGCACTTCTTGCGTTTTCTGCATTAACATGCATGCTTGTGCTTTTGCTTAGCGTAACGCTTGTGCATTACCGCGGTATGTTTGGTGCGGCTTATGCAATGCTGACAGCTCTGATAGTGCAGATAATTGCTGAAGGAACATATATATTACGGGATTTACTGAAAATGAAGAAAAACAGATTAAATTCAGCCGTCATCACCGGCGCTACGGGTGCTGTCGGGGTTGCTCTGATAAATAAGCTAATCGAGGAAAAAATAAGCGTAACGGTTGTTTTGAACCCCGATTCAAAAAGAAATTCGAATATTCCCGATAATCCGCTTGTTACAAAAATCGAGTGCGATATTTCGGATTATTCATCACTTCCCGAAAAGATTGGTCACCCTGCGGAGGTCTTTTTCCACCTTGCTTGGAGAGGGACAACAGGGAAGGATAGAAACAATATCAGTCTTCAGTCTGAAAATGTACAATATGCACTTGATGCCGTCCGTGCCGCAAAGAAGCTTTCCTGTAAGGTGTTTGTCGGAGTGGGGAGCCAAGCGGAATACGGCAGGGCAGAGTGCAAGCTTTCTGCACAAACGCCTACGAATCCCGAAAATGAATACGGCAAGGCAAAGCTGCTTGCAGGCATTAATACCCGTAAGCTTTGCAAGGATTTTGGAATTCGACATGAGTGGATAAGGCTATTAAGCGTTTACGGTCCGTATGACAGTGACTATTCGCCAATTATTTCTGCTATAAAAAAGCTTTCAAACGGTGAGCGTCCGAAATATACAAAGGGAGAGCAAATATGGGATTATCTGTACAGCGGCGATGCCGCAAATGCTCTTTTTCTTGTTGCTCGCAGAGGAATTGACGGGAAAATCTATGTATTAGGCAGCGGTACGGGTAGGCGGTTAAGGGAGTATTTTACGGAGATTCATAAGGTTGTAAATCCCGATATTGCGCCTTTCTTCGGCGAGGTGCCCTATTCGGATAAACAGATTATGTACCTTGTTGCTGATATTGAAGAACTAAAAAAAGATACGGGCTTTGAGCCTGAAGTTCCCTTTGAGGAAGGTATAAGAAGGACAGTGGAGATGACGGTATGAAAAAAATCAGCGTGTTGATTCCGTGTTATAATGAAGAGGAGAATGTCGTTCCTATTTCAAAGGCAGTTATAGAAATGCTCGGCAGAGATTTGCCGAATTATGACTATGAAATTCTTTTTATAGATAACTGCTCTCTTGACGGAACGCAAGAGCTTATTCTTGGATTATGCGAACAAAACAAGAAAATAAAGGCAATATTCAATATCAAGAATTTCGGTCAATTTAATTCACCCTTTTACGGTCTGCTGCAGACCACGGGCGACTGTACCGTTAGTCTTTGCTGTGATTTTCAAGACCCCGTTGAGCTTATTCCGCAATTTGTACACGAGTGGGAAAAGGGGTATAAGATAGTATGCGCAGTCAAGACAACAAGCCTTGAAAATCCTGTTATACGTGCAATGCGCACAGTTTATTACAAGCTTATCAAGAAAATTTCCGATGTTGATATTATAGAGCATTTTACCGGCTTCGGTCTTTATGACAAGTCATTTATTGAGGTTTTAAGAGGACTTGACGATACCCGTCCCTTTATTAGGGGTATAGTTGCTGAGCTTGGCGGCAAGCGCAAGGAGATTGAATATCAGCAACCAAAACGCCGTGCCGGCAAGACTCATAACAATTTCTTTACTCTTTATGACGCTGCGATGCTCAGCTTTACCTCATATACAAAAATCGGCTTACGCTTAGCTACATTTGTAGGCTTCGGAATAGGAGTATTAAGCGGAGTAATCGGACTGATTTACCTTATCTTAAAGCTTATTATGTGGCAGCAGTTTTCCGCCGGTATGGCTCCCGTGCTTATCGGCATGTTCTTCTTGGGAGCTGTACAGCTCGTTTTTATCGGAATTCTCGGGGAATATATACTTAACATAAACAGCCGTGTGATTAAAAGACCGCTTGTGGTTGAAGAAAAGAGGATTAATTTTGAGGATTAAGGTTTCAGATTATATCGCACGCTTTCTGGCAAAAAATAAAATAGAGCATGTATTTACGGTTGTCGGCGGCGGCGCTATGCATCTTAATGACAGCCTCGGTCACTGCGACTGTTTACGCTGTATATATGTCCATCACGAGCAGGCGGCATCAATCGCAGCTGAAAGCTTCGCCAGAATAAACGGGGAAATAGCGGCGGTATGTGTAACTACCGGTCCGGGCGGAATCAACGCCCTTACCGGAGTGTGCGGTGCGTATCTCGATTCCGTCCCGATGCTTGTAATTTCAGGTCAGGTTCGTTATGAAACGACCGCAAGAAGTACGGGGTTGGATCTGCGTGCTATGGGCGATCAAGAGTTTGATATAGTTAAGTCAGCCGAAGCTATGACAAAGCTTGCGGTTATGGTACAAAATCCGGCGGATATTAGATATTGGCTTGAAAAGGCACTTTACACTGCTCTTTCGGGCAGACAGGGTCCCGCTTGGCTTGATATTCCGCTCGATGTTCAGGGTGCATATGTAAATGACGATGAGCTTATTGGCTATGTGCGGGAGGATATAGATGCACCGATTGACGCTTCTGTTTATAATACTATTATAGAAAAAATTAAAAATGCCAAAAGGCCCGTCCTAAATGCAGGAAACGCAATAAGGCTTTCCCTCGGCTTTGAGAGCTTTCGAAGAGTAGCCGACTTGCTTAATATTCCTGTTGTTACCGGCTGGAACAGTATTGACCTTATCGAGGACGACAACCCCCTTTATGCCGGCAGAGCGGGTATAATGGGCGACAGAGCGGGAAACTTTGCTGTTCAAAACAGTGACCTTGTTTTGTCAATCGGCAGCAGACTGAGTATAAGGCAGGTTGGCTACAACTACAAAAGCTGGGCAAGGGATGCCTATGTTATAATGGTTGATATTGATTCACGGGAGCTGAAAAAACCGAGCCTTCATGTGGATTTGCCGATTTGTGCCGATTGTAAGGATTTTCTTGACGGGCTTTATGAGGTGCTCGGCGGTAAGGCGCTGCCTAAAAAGGAGCAGTGGCTGTCCCGGTGCGCTCTTTGGAGAGAGAAATATCCTGTTGTAACGCCAAAACATCTTGAAAACGGTGATGCCAATGTGTATGCTTTCATAAAAAAAATCAGTCAGGCGATTGAAGAGAATACAATTACTGTTGTCGGCAACGGCTCCGCAAGCGTTGTAGGCAGTCATGCCTTTGTTATTAAAAAAGGCAGCAGATTTATAATAAATTCAGCGATAGCGTCAATGGGTTATGACCTGCCTGCGGCAACCGGCGCGTGCTTTGCAAGTGGGGGGGAGGACGTCATATGTATTACCGGCGACGGCAGTATTCAAATGAATATTCAGGAGCTGCAGACTATAGTTCACCATAAGCTGCCCGTTAAGCTGTTTGTAATCAACAACGGCGGCTATCATTCAATAAGACAGACTCAAAGCAAGTTCTTCGGCGGTCCGCTTATAGGAATAGGAATTGATAGCGGTGATCTGAGTTTTCCGAGCTTAAAGCGTATAGCCTATGCATATGATATACCTTATTTTTATGCAGATAAAACGCAGAAGCTTGAAGATACTGTCCGTAAAGCGCTTGCTCTGCCCGGGTATGTGCTTGCCGAGATAGTAGTGACAACCGATCAGGCATTTGAGCCAAAGGCGGCAAGTAAAATTGACAGCAACGGGCAGATGCGCTCTGCGCCTCTTGAGGATTTATATCCGTTTCTTCCGGAGGAGGAGCTTAAAGAAAATATGATTATTCCGCTGTGGAAGGAATAAAACAAAACGCCTGTATTAATTATCAATACAGGTGTTATATTTTTGGATCAGTAAGCCCCATAACCTAAGGCAAACGCAAAGTAAAGCACCGGCACTAAATAAAGAACAACTGCCGTGACTATAAAAATTGATACAAAAGCAATACTCATGAGGGATGTCACAAATTTCGGCACTCTCTTTAATTTGTTTTCAGCGCTCAGCAGTGCCGCTGCCAGAAAAAAGCATAAAGCGGTAAGCACTGCGTTTAGATATACCGAACGGTGAGAATAAGTAAGCTGTATATTGTTTTCGCCTTTATCTGCTTTAATCCCGATAAAATTATTAAGAATACATACAGGCTTTGTCGGTTCACCGTTTACCGTGCATTCCCATTCGTCTTCATACGTAAGAGGTATAAATAAAATTTTATTATCGGAAACACTTGAAACACTTAGTGAAATACTGTCCGATGACACCTTATAATCATTCTTTACCGAATTTTCACACAGCGTCTGCATTTTCTGAAGATCCATTGAATAAAGAACCGGATTTTTGGCATTGCCGTTAACGATATTAAATACAAGCTCAACCACTTCATTTCCGAAACATCCGATTTCCAAAATGTTATTGTTGAAGCCTACCGGGAAACGTGTATTTTTACCGTAATTCTTGCTGGCATTGGGGACAATCAGCTTTTTTCCGTTTACCGTAATGTCTCTTATGAAACATTTATTTTCTTCGCCACGGTAAAGCTGAAGATAAACAACTGAATCGTTACTTATTCTAATGCTTGTTGTCAGCTTACAGATATTCTCTTCATCGGATTTATTGCCAAAGTAGTCTTTGCCATTAACAGAGTATTTCTCGTCCTTTATTTCGGGGGTAGTTTTGATAAACAGGTCGCTGTCACCCGTAAGTGAATTATAAACAGCATTCTGATATTCAAAACAATTGCTGAAATCTTCAAATGAGAGTTTCGTGATATTCTCATTAAAAAGAAGCCCCACAGGTAATATGTATTTGGCACTGTAATAATGATATCCCCCCTGTGAAAGGCGGGTTTCATAATAAAGCTTATTATTTAGCTTAGATTTTGACACCGTATCGGTAATTCGAAGCAAAGCCTTTGAGAATACAGTACCCCCACTGTCAAGAATTCTTGTATATACGGACGAAAAGCCCATTCTGACAAATGCGTGTATATGATTTGAGCTTAACGAATGTGTCCAGTTTGAAAGTGAAGGTACTCCTGATATATACGGGTAATTCGTAATCAGAGCCAAATCGGGGTTACAGACTCTTTCGAATTCATTATTGCCAGTGACGTTTTCTCTTACATCAAAGCAGTCCTCATAATATTGATTATACGTTTCTGTTCTTTCAGAGCCTTCGGCATTTCCGACAAGACGAAAGGACAAAACTCCCAAGGGCAAAATAAGCAGGGCACAGGTTAGAACGGTTCTGAAATTTCTGTTTGTGATTACCCTGAAAAGGAGAAAGCCTGCGGTTAAGGCTAACAGCATCATACCATACGGAAACATCAAAATCCCGGTCTTTAGCGTGCCGTTATCGGAAAGGACATTAAAATTTTCTAAAGTCTGGTAAAGAGTTAATATGTACGGAACAATGAAAACAAAAGAGAATGTGCATAAAATCGGTATAATCAAATTTAGTATTTTGACTTTATATTTACTGTTATAAGACAAATCAAACCCAATAATAAAATAGCCGATAATACAGCAACCGAAGAATGTGAGCATATAACCGTTTCTGAAAGGGAAGCAGACATATGACCCGCCGTGCCACAACAGATTAACACCCTTGACGAATATCTGAAGCAATAAAGCCGCAAACACTAAGGTGAAATATACCGTATATTTGCGAGAATTTTTGTTTTTTCTGAAATTAAACCACATAAGAATTAAGCAAGCGATTGCAAATTCAACACCCAGCAGCATAAAAAGTGATGAAATTTCAAGATTATTTGATGAGCCGAGCAAATCCCATATTACGCTGTAAGACGAAGACTCGGCAGCCTCACCTTCAGCGCCGAGCCCTATCATATCAAATCGTGCTGTACCGAAAATACTGCTGAAATTTCGGTATAGCGAGCAACCGCTTGCAAGCAACGATGCTATGGTTGCAACGCCCAGAGCATAGGTGTTTTTCCCGAGCTTACTCTTTCCCGCAACAATAAAAACATATAAACCACCAAAAACAATAAGTGAAAGCACGACAAAAAACGCCATATAAGTATTAAATATTAGAAGATATGACAGCACAACGAGATACGGAATCTTACTTTTCCCCTTGAACAGATTAAGCGTAAACAGAATAATCAACGGATAAAGGGCAACAGCATCAAGCCATCCCGTGTTTGTGAAATATTGCATATTGTAACCGCTGAAGGTGAAAATCAGTGATAATAAAATCACCCACGGAATAGGAAGCTTTTCAAATATTTTTGAAAAAGAATACGAGGCTGTAAATGATATAAAAGCAAGCTTTATAATCAACAATAGCGATATTGCATTTATTAACATATCACGACTGAAAAAAAACAGGAACAGATTGTCGAGCGAGAAAAGTGAAAGCAAGGAATCCCTTCCAAAGCCTCCCGCGGTAGTAAAATCATAAAAAAAGGAGCCTGAGTGCAGTGCGTCATAAACATAATACATAGCCGGCACACCGCCCTGATATAAATCATAGTCAATGATAGTACCCGAGCCAAACGGATAAATGTCCTTGATAAAATAGATTACCAAGAGCCAAATTATGGTAATTAACGGTGCAACAAGGAATAACCGCTTATGATTAATTTTCAGTTTCATTATGTCTCCGATTTCAACAATTAGATAAATTCGTATGTTTAATGAGTTATACCGCTAATTGACCTTAGGAGGATTTTTAGGATTATTATGAAGATATATTATCATAACGAGCACAATTATGCAATAAATTTAACTTAGCAGCTTTCATTTTAGTTTACAATGCGAGGCATGTAATGTGGAGGGTAAATTATGAACTGGAATGAATATTCAATATAGACCAAATTCCTTCTAATGAAGATATAAGAGTTTATATAGGCGATGCAAAGACGAATCGGGATGAATTGGTTTTATATATTGAGGAGACCTAAAGCTATACGACAATTAGAATACAGCAAATGCTCTTTAAAACCGGGATGGAATGTGAAATACAAAAAAAGCGGAAAAGCTCTTTGCGCCCTTTATCCCATGGAAGACTATTTTATCGACGCAGGGGAGATAGGCAAAAACTACGGTGCGATGAAGTCGAGGCTGCTCTAAATTGCGCAATAACGGGAATAGCACAGGCAGTCGGTGAACTCCGGCAGCCGAGAAAAGGTGATTAGCTTGGGATAGCGCAAGTATATTGACTTGCCGGTTTTTTGCCTGACTTATTGAAGGATATGGGTGTTAAAGTAATTATTTCAGGCGGCAAAAATGCAGGCATATACGATGCTTGCGTTTTTGTGTGTTACCGTTTTATATGATATAGACTCCTGTTTATTTTGGAGTCTTATATTTTTCTGCCATGCTCCCGGTTACTTCTGCTATCTTTTCTCTGAAATCGGGCGGATTTATAACCTCTATGTATCTTCCGTACTGAAGTGACCAAAAGAGCATTGAGTCCTGGTTCGCCTTGACTGTTACATCTACGGTTTTATCGGTTTCGTTTGAGAAAATCATATCATCGGAGAACCAGTCAAACAGGTCGTTCAGAATAGTCTTATCTGCATGGAAGGTTACTGTTATGCTGCTGCCCGTGTACATATAAAAATGCTCTGCCATATGTCGGGGCAAGTTAAACCCGTTTTTATAATCGACAAGCAGGCTTTTATCCTTTGCCGGAGTGTCAAGAAGCTTTATGTCGGTTATATAATCGAGCCTGTAATGAGCAATATTGTCATATTTATCGTAATTGGCAATTAAATAATACCTCCCGTTTGCAGCGACCATTTGATAGGGGTTGATTATATAGCTTCTTATGCTGCCGTCGCTTGCAAGACGCGGGCAGAGCTTTTTGTCCGTATTAAAAGAGCAATACGAAAAGGAAACCTGACGCTCCTTGTCGATAGCCTCATCAAGAATTTCAACCGTATAAAAAAGCTGCTTATTCTTACAGGACCTTTCGATCATAGTATCAATATGCTTTATGCGAGCTTTGAAATACTTGCTTGAGAGCTTTTCAAGCTTTTTGGAAAGAGCGCGGCAGTGAGAGTTCGGCAAATGCTTGGAAAAGAGCAGACCGTCAATCAAAAGACGAAGCTCCGCGTCACTGAAATCCCGTGAGATATACCATCCGTCGCTTTTACTCACAACATATTCTTCACCGTCTTTATAGCGGGTTGCAACATTTTTTTCCGTACAGCAAACGCAATACTCATGGTCCTCGTATTCCGAAAAGAAATATTTCAGCTCCGAAAGTGTATTGCTGACGGTTTTTCTGTTCAAATCCAAACCGTAATCCGTCTGAAGCTTACTGCAAATTTCAGATATTGTGAGTGAATGTCCGTAAAATGAATCCGTATGCTCCTTAAGTATTTCAAGAATGCACAGCGGCGCCGTTTTTTTTGAAAGGTCAATCTTAAATTCTGCCATTTTACCGCCTCCAATATAGAAAATACCATTTATTACAAAAAATTTCAACATATTATGGCAAAATTTGTTCCCATATGGTATGGTAGAATGTAGAAAATAATTTCAGCAGGTGACAAAAGTGGATTATAAGGGAATCGCAAGAAAAGATTCCACAGGGAAAACACAGACTATATGCGAACATGCAAACCCTAACGGCGACCCGCTTGGCGGTAACCGTCCGCGCACGACAAGTGATAACTTTGGAGAAGTTACAGATGTTTGCTTAAAACGAAAAATTCGTAACCGTTTGCAGGAAATGGGTAACGACATTTTCGTGCAAATGGATGAAAGCAATATTGACGGAGAGAAATCCCTGTCAGATCGTTTTAATCATTTCCTTGCGGCACTCAGCAAAGACGAACAAAAAAACAAAGACATCATTTCAAAAAAAGTATGTGAAAGATGGTTTGATGTGCGTTCTTTCGGTCAAGTTTTTGCCTTTAAAAAGGTCAATGACACAGCGGAGGTTTCGATTGGAGTAAGGGGTCCTGTCACAATACAGTCTGCTTTTAGCGTTGAACCGATTATAATTGAATCTATTCAGATTACAAAATCAGTAAACAGCGAAACAACCCTTGACGGCAAGAAATCATCAGATACTATGGGTATGAAGCACCGGGTAAATAAAGCCGTGTATGTTACATATGGAAGTATCAGCCCGCAGCTTGCTGAAAAAACAGGTTTTTCCGACGCTGACGCAAAATTTATTAAAAAAGCTCTAGTTTCTCTTTTTGAAGGAGATGAGTCTTCAGCCCGTCCGAGTGGTTCTATGCAAGTTTCAAGGGTAGTTTGGTTTGAACATAGCAGCAAATCAGGTCAATACTCCTCATCAAAAGTTCATAATAGTGTTAAGGTTGATGTCAATGGAAATGTGACAATTGAATCACTTACCGGATTGAACCCTGAAGTTTTGGAAGGATGAGTTACGAGGAAGACGATTATTTATTTATCTCCGGGATACAGCATTATGCTTTTTGCCCGCGACAATGGGCGCTAATCCATATTGAAGCTCAATGGAACGAGAATTATCTTACCACGAGTGGCAAGATTCTACACGTAAAAGCACACGATGGTGATTCCGTCGAAAAACGCGGTGATATAATTATATTTCGCGCTTTGAAGGTGTGTTCTGTTGAGCTTGGTATTTCCGGAGAGTGTGATATTGTTGAATTCCGCAAAGCTGATAACGGTATTTCAATTAACGGCTGCGACGGACTATGGGTACCGTACCCTGTGGAGTATAAGCGTGGAAAAACAAAGGTTGACGACTGCGATAGGTTACAACTATGCGCACAAGCGGTATGTCTCGAAGAAATGCTTTGCACAGAAATTGGCAGCGGGGCACTTTTTTACGGCGAACCTCGCAGAAGAGAGCTTGTTGATTTTACGCCTAAACTTAAGACGAAGCTAACCGATACAGTAAAATCAATGCATGAGATGTTCTCTCGCAAGCACACGCCAAATGCTGAAAAGGGAAAACGTTGCCAAAGTTGCAGTATCAAAGAGTTATGTTTGCCGAGACTTGGAGAAAAAGGTAAAGCCTCTGTGAGAAGGTATATGGAGGCGCATTTAGAATGAGAAAGTTATTAAATGTGTTATTTGTTACACAGCCGGATGTAAAAGTAAATCTTGAAACAGATAATGTCTATGTCAAAAAAGATGATAAAGTATTATTAAGTGTGCCGCTGTTGAATCTGGAACAAATAATTCTTTTTAATTATTTCGGCGCGACACCGCAGCTTTTGGGAGAATGCGTAAAGCGAAAGATTTCTGTTAGCTTTCTCAGTGAATATGGGAAATATTATGGCACTTTTTACGGCGAGTCAAGCGGTAATGTGCTTCTCAGGCGAGAACAATACCGAATTGCTGACGATAGCCGTGCTTTGGATTTTGCAAAAAACTTCATTTTCGGTAAATTACATAATCAAAAATGCGTAATAGAGCGTGGAATTAGAGATTATTCTTTAAGAATAGATACCGAGTTACTAAAAAAGCAAAGTCAATTTATTAAAGAACAATTAAAACAAGTTTTTAGCATAGAAAACAAGGAAAACTCCCGAGCAGTAGAGGGAAATGCGGCGCATTACTACTTTTCTGCATTTGATGAGCTGATTTTGCAAAACAAAGACTTTTTTACATTTAAAACTCGGAATCGTCGCCCTCCGACTGATGCGGTCAACGCAATGTTGTCTTTTGCCTATACATTGCTTGCAATCGATTGCCGTCATGCGCTTGAGGTTGTCGGATTAGATAGTTATGTAGGATTTTTACACGCAGACAGACCCGGCAGAGCGTCCCTTGCGCTTGATTTAATGGAAGAGTTACGCCCGCATTTTGCAGACAGATTTGTTCTGTCCTTAATAAATCGTAATGAAGTAACAAAATCAGACTTTGAGACTCAAAGCTCCGGCGCAGTGTATTTATCATCTGCCTCGCGTAAAAAGTTTCTGTCATCGTGGCAAAACCGAAAGAAAGAAGAAATTATTCATCCATTCTTAAAAGAAAAGGTTGAATGGGGGTTGGTACCATATTGTCAAGCGTTATTATTGGCAAGAACAATACGTGGAGACTTGGACGGTTACCCGCCTTTCTTGTGGAAGTGAGGGGAAAAGAGTATGCTGGTATTGTTAACATATGATGTTTCGACTGAAACGGCAGACGGGAAGAAACGCTTAAACCGTGTTGCAAAAAAATGTTTATCCTATGGACAACGAGTTCAAAACTCAGTTTTTGAATGCAATATTGACTGGAGTAAATATCTTGAATTACAAAATGAATTAAAAGCTATTATAAATACAGAAAAAGATAGCTTACGTTTTTATAATCTCGGTAATAACTATTCACAAAAGGTTATTCATATAGGAATTAAGCCGAGCGTTGATTTTGAAGGAGATTTAATAGTATAGTATAGTAGAGTGCGAACCATAAGCAAACATTAATTATCTAAGGGGTTCGCACCGAAACATCTGCACTTTAGAACAAAAAACTGACATTATCAATGAAATGATAATTTGGCAGGCACAAAATATGCTGTGATAATTATTTTTTGCAATATATTTTGCGGTCGCCCTCTGCGTGGGGGCGTGGATTGAAATAATCAAAGCATTGTCTGATGCATTGGTCATAACGTCGCCCTCTGCGTGGGGGCGTGGATTGAAATCTTGAGTGCCTTGAGTTGGTCGTCTATGCCGATGTCGCCCTCTGCGTGGGGGCGTGGATTGAAATTTGCAAAAGCAGACGAATACAAAGTACAGATTGAAAGTCGCCCTCTGTGTGGGGGCGTGGATTGAAATGTAAACAGTGTCCACATACCCCTAGAATAATAATCCCTTCTAATTCCCTGCTAATTCGCTTATTCGTTAATATTTGACTTGGTTTATGAAAGAATAAGTCAGGGAGGTTTTTTTGTGAATATTAGTTTTGATGCCGTGTATTATGAGCCGGCGTCGCTCACATATGAACTCGGGAAAATGCTGCATAAAAAATACTCCGACCTTCCATGGAAACCAATCGAATCGCACAACAGAATACCCGAGCTTAGCTCAAGCTCTAACAGCGAATTCACGAAACTCAAACAGCACCTGATAATAGGAGTTCGCAAAACACATAAATATGTCCCTAATCAAAAGATTTCCGACCGGCTTGTACCGTACACATCATCCGGCTGCCGTGCGATGTGTTTGTATTGTTATTTGGTGTGTAACTACAACAAATGCTCGTATCTGCGAGTGTTCGTAAATCGTGAAGAGATGATGGACAAGCTTTTGAAAGCTTCTGTCAGTGCCAAGGATTCGCAAACGTTTGAGATAGGAAGCAACAGCGATTTGATTCTTGAGAATGTAGTTACAAATAATCTGCCGTGGACTATTGAGAAATTTGCCGAAAATGGAAAGGGGCATATTACCTTTCCTACTAAATTTGACATGGTTCGGCCGCTTCTGGGACTTAATCACGGCGGTAAAACGATTTTCAGAATGAGTGTGAATCCCGCTGAAATAATCAGAAAGATTGAGCTTGGCACATCTCCTCTTGATGCCAGAATAAAAGCACTTAATGAAACCGCAAGGGACGGCTATCCGGTGGGGCTTCTTATTGCACCGGTAATTCTTCTTTCGGATTGGGAGAGAATGTACAAAGAGCTGATTGAAAAGCTTGCCGATGAGCTTACTGAAAAAGTAAAACAAACCGCTTTGATTGAAATAATACTAATGACATACAGCTATGTCCATAACGCTATTAATGCAGATGCGTTTCCCAACGCCGTGAAAATATACGATAACAAGCTTATGACGGGCAAAGGGCGGGGAAAATACAGTTACCGCTCAAGCGAGCGGCAAAAGGCGGAAGATTTTTTCAGAAAAGAGATCAGTCGAAAACTGCCTGAAATGAAGATTCTCTATATTTCATAATGTTTATAGAAACGGTGAACAACGAGCAAAGTAAGAAAGTATAATACTTTAACATTCAAATAAATTACAAAAAACACTGATAAACTCAAATAAACGCAAACGAAAATTCTATGAAAAGCGTATTAGTCACTTGTTAGTCACTAAATCCAAAAAAGCAACAAAAACCTCCTCAAAACGGTCGTAACCGTTGATATGAGGAGGTTTTTGTATGGAAAAGAAATCATATATTGATAGAATTTATGCCTATGGGTGCAAATTAAAGGTCGTGGGTGCAAATTGATACCTATGGGTGCAATCTCAGGGGTATGGGTGCAATCTGTTATTACCCATTTGCATTCATGTATTTCTCAAATTCAGTGGGCCAGTTTGCGTTATGAATTAATCTCCCTTTCTGCAAATTGTGATTCAGTATTTCGGATTTTGTTAGTTTTGATAACTCTTCCCAATCGCTTTCAAAAATATAGGTTGCATTATTTGGGAAAATACTTTCTAAAAAGAAAAGATTCTTTTTGCAAAATCCAAATACAATATATCCACGAAATCCAGAACGACCATATGCGATAAAATCGGGATTATATTCATTTATCAAGTTACAATTACGTAGCATCATTTGCTTTTGAGTTTGCTTGCTGTCCTTACAAATATCTTCAAGTTTTCCCTTGATTATTTCCCATGGATAATCTCCTGGAGGAAGTATATCCCAATCAAGTCGAATTGCTGATGCTTCCAGAGATGAACTTCCCACTTCTATTGAACACTCACCAAACAATCCAAGAACCATGTTTATGGTGTTCATGATCTTATCATTATTATCCTGAGTCAAAACTAGTTCGTCCGATTCAATACTATTTTGCTGACCAACAGAAATAAGCGTAAAATAGACAGAGTATGGCATGTGGTAATCACGATGAAATCGCTCTTTTACTATATCAGTGAAATCAGTTACTTCACGCGTTTCCCCTCTGCCTGCCCATTCGTGCCTAGTCCAGTAAACGGTTTGGGTGTATTTCTCCCTTGGGGCAGATCTGTCAACGGTCACAAATTGCTCGGCATTTCTGCAAGCGTAACGATTGAACATAGCAGGCAATACGATTGATCCTGGAGCGTCCTCTTGGGCAAATCCAAACTTGCTTAGCTTATCTGGGAAACGGGAAACATCTTGTACGCAAACTCTGATTTTTGTCTCCGGCGGTAAGTTTGATAGACAATTCAAACTGTTAATTCTTGTCTGCCTTAACAACATAATATCAACTCCTTTTTTACTGTCCGCATTTATCCTCCAATCCTGCTTATAGAACCCAACCTCATCCAAGTAGCTGTCGAATTTTACTTGTCAATAAAGCCTTTCGCTTTTCATAGAACTCTTCGAAATTCTCCAGTTCGAGGGAGACATCGTCTGGAATGAGAGCCTCTTTACGGAATTTAGCCTTCTGTTCATCATTCATATCATTGTAAAAATCAACGAGACGCATTGCGTTTTTACTTCCGTTACTTCTGCCTTCAAGCAGCTGCAGGTTAGGTAATCTATTTCTGTTACTTCTCCATTTACGCCAATCGTCCATAGATACGGTAATCGGTTTCGTACTATCGAACCTATCATATGGGTGCAAATGATCTTGCTCGTATTTAAAATTCCTATTTATCCAATCAACACCCAAGAAATACAGAGCTTCTCCGGCAACACGGCTGCCTTTTTCAGAGTTGATAATATCATCAATTTTGCCATCAGTTACTCGCAGGTCAGTCATCTGCTCCAACATATCAACGGTAATTTCATAATCGTTGTCATTGATGCTGCTTTTCATCTGCTGTAGTTTGCTTGTAGTGCCTGATTGGAAGTAGGTGAATAACACAGCTCGAATAAGATATGCTCTGATGCCGTCCAAATTGTTTGCATAATCTGGGTTATAGTACATGAAATAAATAATCGGTAACAGCACGTTCCAACTGCTTGAAAAACGGCTTACTTCGATTTTCATGCTCTTTAATACATCTTCAAGATTTCTAAGCGTCTTCTTGAATTCCTGCCAGTTGTTTTTTAAATCTTCCGCAATCTGCTTGTTGATATTAGACTTTACAACATCTCCATAAAGCATAAGTGCAGAGCGTACAACAAAATCGGAACCGAAGCCGGCGTAAGAACCATCTAACAGCTTTCCAAATTCGGTCTTTGCATTAGGCCAATAAGCCTCAAGGATGGACATTGTGATTTCATGTTTCTTCAGTGCTTTACCACCACTGTTGAAACGGACAAACATCTCCAATGCATCATCCTGTTTCATATCCTTGATTTCGGTATAACGAATCAGTTTCTCAACAAAAATCTTATTGTAGAGTTTATTGAGAATATTGCGGGCATACTCTTTGCTGTCAGCAGGCACATTAGCGATGGCAGCTTCAATAGCCTGATCTCTTGTATTTTCGTCTTGAAATTTTTCACTGAGAATTTCCTTGATTTCAAACTGTGTCGGACTAAGTTTTCCGACTTTCTCGGTAAACTTAATGTCAAATTTCTTGCTGTTGTATTCTTCTTCATCAACAGTCAGCTTGTTTTTGTTCAGCTCTATCAACAACTTGACTACCGTACCGCCAGGAACATTCTTTCTTGCGTGCTTTTGTCTGATGTACGCGCGTCCAAAAAGAGACAGGAACAAAGAGGTTAACCTCTGCTGCCCATCCAAAATTGCTGTATCAGTTATTTTAACATTGATATTACTCAACTCATAATTAACACTGTCTGCCTGCTTTCTGCTGTCGAATGTAACTTCCGATAAGAAATTACAAAAATAGGTATCCCAACTAACGTTATCATCATCGACATGCCAAAACAGAAAGGTGGCTATAGGGTAATCTAAAAGAATGGAGTCCCACAGTTTTTCAATCTGCTCCATGCTCCACACATACTGCCTTTGAAATGCCGGCATAACATACTTCCCATTTTTTATATGTTCCAGCGCCTCATATATAGTGATGCTGCTATCTATTAAAACGCTCATAATTACTCCTCTCTGACATAGAAGCTATTTTTATACTTCATAAGTGTTTCTTCAACCTCGTCCCAAATCCAAACACGGTTTCCGTCATCTTCAAAAACCTTTCCGTGCGATTTAGGCCCGTCCAACTTCATTTGAGAATAATTATTTCTGAAGGTAGGAACAAACAAATCCGGGCGTTCTTTATCACTACACAAACGTTCCATCATCGGGAGTGTGGCTTCTCCGGCAATGTCAATTGCCATAAAAAATGCTTTGATAATTTTATGGTTGTACTGACTTGGCTTCATTGCCCACATAGGAATGCGCTGCAATGCTTTCCCATAGAAGTCTTTGGAACTACTGTCAGTTTGTTTCGCAACTCTTGGCGTATATTCCTTCGATGCATTGCCGAATGCTTGTGCAATATACCAACGCAGACAGGCATCTGCAGCCTCATCGAGCGTATCTCCGGATAGATTAAGAGCCATATTAAATTTATCATATATATCTTTGTCAACAGTAAAGGCTATATTTTTCCGCATCATTTTACCTCCGTTCATTTACAATACGTCACTATAAATAATATACATGATTAGTGTATTTGTCAATACTCAGCGACTAATAAGTTGCATAAGAAAAAACACCCTGCATTGCTGCAAGGTGCATTCCATTAAGTCGATTATCCTTCAACCTCCATCCCGTTTCTGAAGCGGAAGAGTAGCTTTCCGCTGTGCTTGACCACTGCGCTGTCAATAACCGAGATCCAAAGTTTACTGTCAAATTCTGTGACCGGCTCATCGGTTTCATGTAACTCAAACATGAATGCGCTGATTGAATCCGCCTGTGCCTTCCGCTGTTCGCTCTCTTGCTGCAGTTTTTCTACCTTCTCCTTGAGGCCGTTGTAGCGGTCTTCATAGCCTTTGTATTTCCGGCTGAATCCCGCCTGATCCATTGATTTTGCGGCATTTTCCTCAATAAGCTTTCGTGTAAGACCTGTGACTACTTCAGCCTCTTGGAGGAGGTCGGCAATCTTTCTATCAATTTCAGTAGTGTCGGTCAGCACATCCATCATCCGCCTGCAGTCATCGAGAGTGTTCGCCTTGTCCGGTATTAGACTGTTATAAGCTACTATGAACCTTGCCTTAATATCATCTTCGGTTAGATGCGGTGTTGTGCAGCGTGGTTTATTATCCTTGAACTTATCGTTGCATTGCCATATCGTCCGCTTGTACTTACTGGTTGAGTTCCAGGTCTTAGCACCGAAGAACCCTCCGCAGTCTTCGCATATAAGTCTTGATCCGAACACGCTGTTCCCACTGTATCTTCTGCCAAGTCTTTTTCGCCGTGCCATCTCAAGCTGAACCAGATTCCAGTCCTCTGGGGAAATGATGGCATCGTGTGAATGCTCAATGTAGTACTGCGGAACTTCACCGTTGTTTTCTTTCATTTTGTGCTGAAGGAAGTCCACCGTGAATTTCTTCTGAAGAAGCGCGGAGCCTTTGTACTTCTCGTTTGAAAGGATGCTCTCAATAACGGCAGAGCCCCATTTGTCCTTGCCGCCCGGAGTAGGTATGCCTTCGTCGGTGAGGGTTTTGGCAATAGTAAACGGAGTCTTACCTTCAATGAACATAGTGTAGATTCTCCGAACGATAGCAGCCTGGTCTTCCACGATTACAAGCGGATGGTCTTTGTCTGGGCCTTTCTCATAACCGAGGAAAGAACTGTAGGCAAGGCTGAGCTTACCGTCCGAGAATCGCTTCCGGTGTCCCCACGTGACATTCTCTGAAATTGACCGACTTTCCTCCTGGGCAAGGGATGACATTATGGTGATCAGCACTTCGCCTTTGGTGTCGAAGGTGTAGATGTTCTCCTTCTCGAAATATACTTCTACATTATGTTCCTTGAGTTTTCGGACATAGGTAAGGGTGTCGACCGTATTCCTTGCGAACCTTGAAATGGACTTTGTAACGATCAGGTCAATCTTCCCGTCAAGGGCATCCCGAATCATTCTATTGAAACCTGCACGGTGTTTGGTGTTTGTACCGCTGATGCCTTCATCCGTGTAAACATCTACGAGAGTCCAGTCCGGATTGCTTTTTATGAACTGCGTGTAATAATCGACCTGTGCCTGGTAGCTTGTGTACTGCTCATCACTGTCTGTGGAAACACGGGCATATCCTGCAACCCTACGTTTTGCTATTGCCATATCCGGTATTCTTGTTGCCGGGTTTATCTTCGGCGGTATGACTTTTACCGAACGAGCCGTAGCTGCCATTACTTATCCCTCCTTTGCCTAAGCGCTCTTTGCCTTGCCACTTCCCTCATTTCCGGAGTCCACGACTCCGAGCGGGATCGGTCTTTCCACTTCCTTTCCTCTGGGTGGCCGTCTTTAAATATAAAAGTCAGTCTATTTGCACCCGGCACCTCAATGGAGTCAATGCGGTTTTTGAACACTTCGCTATCAAAAAAATCGAGTTCAAGGACTTCGGCAGTCACGGATTCAAGTATTCCTTCCGGTATCTGCTTGGCGGTACAACCGGCTCTTCCTTTTTCCTGAAAGGCTTTGCAGTTCCAGTAGACTTTGCCGTTGCGGGTAACACGTTTGAAGTTTTCCCCGCAGAGTCCGCACTTAATGATGCTTGTGAACGGATAGCGTTTCGGCGGTCTTTTCCCACAGTGCTTT
Source organism: Firmicutes bacterium ADurb.Bin300 (assembly GCA_002069015.1). Classification (GTDB taxonomy): domain Bacteria; phylum Bacillota; class Clostridia; order Oscillospirales; family Acutalibacteraceae; genus DTU089. The sequence goes on from MWBL01000019.1 coordinate 31,853, forward strand.
GCCTTTACGGCTCTTACGACTTCTTGTGCCTTTTCAAAAGTCTCCCTGTCTATGATTGCTTCGTGGGTGCCCTCCGCATAGTACTTCGGAAGTTCGCCTTTGTTCCTCACAAGCTTTTTCTCCATATGGTTATTCACATACCGCTTTTGAAGAACGGCATCACCAATATATTTCTCATTGCTGAGCATTTCGGTGATGCGGCTGGCTGTCCACTTTTTTCCGAAGACCGTGTAAATACCTCTTGCATTCAGATCTCTGCAGATGCTGCTGAAGGATTCACCGGCAATGGCTCGATTGAAGATGTCCTTAACCACTTCTGCCTGCGCCGGGTTGATTTCAACCTTGTCCTTCGTGATGTTGTAACCAAACTGGTAATGCCACTGTAGAACCTCACCTTTTTCGTAGGACTTGCGTATCCGCCACTTTTGATTTTCGCTTGCCGACCGGCTTTCTTCCTGGGCATAACTTGCGAGAATGGTCAGCATCAGTTCTCCTTCACCGCTCAAGGTGTGAATGTTCTGCTCTTCGAAGTAAACATCAATCCCAAGTTCCTTTAATTCACGGACGGTGTTAAGAAGGGTCAGCGTATTCCGGGCAAAACGCGATATGGACTTTGTAATGACCATATCAATTTTTCCGGCGCGGCAATCCTTAAGAAGCCGCTGAAAGTTCTCTCTGTCATCCTTCGTTCCGGTCATGGCTTCATCGGCATACACGCCACAGTAATGCCAACCCGGATGATTTTGTATCATCTCGGCATAGTAGCTTACCTGGGCGGATAAGGAATGCAGCATGGCGTCTTTACCGGACGATACTCTTCCATAGGCAGCCACGTTAAGAAGTTTTGGCTGCTTCGGAAAATTTGCATCAATTTTTTGTACCTTTCTATCCATATATGATTTCTCCTTTCACCATGCTATACATCACTCTAAACCCCTGTAATAGCAAGGTTTATGTTAAGAAAATACTGGACAAAGATATACCGTATTTTTCAGCCATAACCTGCTGTATTTTCTTGTAGTCATAGTTTGAGATGATCCCTCTTTTCAGCATGGTATTGGCCATGCTCATGGCAAGCCTGAAGGCGATAATTCTCTCGCTATAGTTATCCATTGCTCTTCCTCCTGGCTTGTGCATAGCATCGCACAGAGCAGTAGATACGCTTTCCGTAGTCTTTAAACTCCGTGCCGCAAACCGGACAGATAAATTCGTTTAAGGTTTGCTTTGTCATCCTATGCGGATGAGCGTACCACCACTTATTCTTGCAGACAGGAGAGCAGAAGGTCTTCCGTCTGCGGTGGTCGGTGTGCCTGAGAGGCTCTCCGCAGAAGATGCAGACATCTTCGAGTTCCACCGGATGACGGGCAACATAGGACTTAACGGCATTGACCGGCTTTCCGGTTATTGCCGCAATCTTTGTATATCCAATCCCTCGTTTCTGCAGTATCTCTATTTCCTTTATTTCATCGTTTGTCATCGACTGATGCCTCCTTCACTGTATGCGGGATAATGTGCTGTTTGTAAGGGGAAACCCCTCAGATGTCAGTCAAAGAAAAACGATGATTTAACAACCACGCAAAAAAATAATGCCCTTCGGGAAGATTGATTCCTGAAGGGCATTGCTATATGGATGTATGGTTATTGGCTGTTAGGTGATACAGTGTACCTTTACTCGTTGTACTTGATGAAAGCATCCGTAAAGCCAGCAGCCTTAAGTTTGGCAAGCATGGCATCTGCGTTTGCCTTAACGGAGTACGCACCTACCTGCACACGGTAGTATTTTTTCGGAGCAGTCGGTGTGACAGGAGCGGGCGTTACTGCTGCTGCAAGCCCAGCCTTAACATCAGCACGGAAAGTATCCATGCTCTTGCAGTACTTGAGGAACCAATTTTTAGGATCACCATGATTTGAAGCGATACCTTTCTGATACCCCTCGTAATGCCCGATTATATCTTTCTCTGTCAGCCCATACTGTTTGCAGAGATAGACGCAAAGTTCCAAGGCTTCCTTGTATACGGCAGAAAAATACGAGGCATCGGTCAACCCGTCCTCGCAGA
>MWBL01000020.1 GCA_002069015.1 Firmicutes bacterium ADurb.Bin300
AACGCCGTAGGCGGTATGGTGGTTTTCAAGGACGGCAAGCCGTTAAAAAGAGCGTACCGCCGCTTTTCGATAAAAAGCTTTGAAGGGCAGGACGACTGCCGCGCACTCTTTGAAGTAGTTGACAGAAGACTCGGCGAATACGAAAAGACCGAGAACAAGGGAAACGGCGAAAAAGAAGGCTTCAAGGTTTTACCCGAGCTTATTCTTGTTGACGGAGGAAATGCTCAGGTAAAAGCAGTAAATGACGCATTAAAAAAGCATAATATTGAAATTCCGCTTTTCGGTATGGTTAAAAACGCAAAACACCGCACGACTGCAATCGCCGCACAGGGAGGCAAGATTGAATTTAATGTAAAGAAAAAGGCATTTACATTAGTTACAAACATTCAAGATGAGGTTCACCGCTTTGCGATAGAATACCATAAAAATAAACGCTCAAAATCCTCGTTATCCTCTCAGCTGCTTGATATACAAGGCATCGGTGAAACAAGGGCAAAGGCTTTGCTAAAGCATTTTAAGACGATTAAGGCTATCGGCGGCGCAAGCATTGAGGAGCTTAACAGCGTAAAGGGAATAAGCTTAACAGCGGCGCAAGAGGTATATAAAAAGTTTCATTAAAAAAAGATGTTGTGGCTGAAAACCATTATAGCACTTGTTTTTATTTTGGTAGTTGATTTGAAGGCTATTGATAGGTAAAAAAGAAAAAATATCAAAAGTGATACACAAACCGGTGTACAGGGACAAACAAATCTTTGGGAACTAAGACTTAGCTCATATCTAAGCATTAATCCTACCGGGGAAGCCTATATCTGGTATGCTTAATTAACAAGATGTGCGGGCATCCGTATAGGCGTATAATTATTCGGATGCCCGTATCAATATTAAAAATGGTGAAAAAAAGAGTATGATTTTGTTGCGGTATAGGCGTTTTTTTGAGAACCGTTTTATATTTATATCTACGCTTCTTATCTCTTCTGCACCTCGTTGAGCTATGCTGTATATCATTTTTATATGTGTTACATGTTTGGAGATCTAGACCTAAATCAACAGTACTCACATAATACTCAACATTAGCAACAGTAACTAAGAATGTTTTCATATTCAACATGTTTAAATACCCACCCAAAGCGTTCTGCAGCCTCCTCATGTTTTATTTAATACGAATCCGGTCAATAAATATATACTCCCGTCACAGTATGTTCCCTTGTTTGCGACAGGTTTAATACCGGCGTTTGCGGGTTCAAAAATCAGAAGGCTGCCCGCATAATGCTTTTAAAATGCGGAACCGGCGTACAGTGAACACGTGCGCCGGTTTTGTTAGTTAGAATTATTTCAAAAAAAGCTCAATAACCGGAACTATCTGGTCGGGCTTTATTCGCGGTATGTTGAGATATACATCGCCGTCCTTTTCGCTGAAATGGACCTCGGACGCGTCGTTCAGAAGCTGAACGTAGGCGATTTTACCCGCGAGTCCATTAAGCTTTAAGTCAAACGGCGGATATTCGAAAATATGAGCGTAAAGCAGCTTCCCGTTTTGCGTAAATTTCACGCCGGGCGTAGAGGGGCAGTCAGCCTTAGTACAGCCGTATATACTTCTTGAATTATATTTCATCCATTTTCCGATTTCATCCAGGGCAAAAACTGCACGGCTGTCAAAATAACCCCTTGCCGTCGGACCTACGTTCAAAAGCAAGTTGCCGCCGCATGATACGGTATTAATAAGCATTCTTATAAGTATTTCAGGGGATTTCCATGTTGTTTCATCACGGTAATAGCCCCACGAACCGGAGAAAGTCTGACAAGCCTCCCAAACTACAAGGTTACCCTCGCTGTCCCTTACCCACTCGTCCGGCTGAACCTGCTCGGGAGTCCAAAGGTCCTGTTCAATATCTGCGCGGTTATCGATAATTATATCGGGATTTATCGCCCTCGCCGTAGCTATAAGCTTTTCGGATTCCCAGTCATCCTTGCCCTTGCCCTTCATTCCCTTATAAACATTGTCGGGATAAGAAAAGTCAAACCAGAGAATATCGATTTTTCCGTAATTAGTAAGAAGCTCCGTTACTTGATCGCGCATATACTGTGCATATATTTTTATGTCTCTGCCTTTATTCAGCTCGTCAATATCATCGTCATCTCTGCGCGGATGAATCCCGTCAATCGGAAAATCGGGATGGTGCCAGTCAATAAGCGAGTAGTAAAAGCCGATTTTCAGCCCCTCGGCTCTGAAGGTTTCTACAAATTCCTTAACTAAATCCTTTCCGTAAGGAGTGTTTGTAGCCTTATAATCCGTGAACTGAGAGTCAAAAAGACAAAAGCCCTCGTGGTGCTTAGAGGTCAGCACTACATATTTCATACCTGCGTTTTTTGCATAGGCAGCCCACTCTTTCGGGTCATACATATCCGGGTTGAACCGGTCAAAGTATCGTTGATAAATATCCTCCGGTGTTTTTTCGATATTTTTTACCCATTCGTGACGAGCGGGAAGGGCATAAAGCCCCCAATGGATGAACATGCCAAACCTGTCTTGTACAAACCATGAGGTATCGCCCGGGGTTTTTCTTACCTTGTACTGCATAAACAATCCTCCAACTTTTTTGGGATGATGGCGGGAAGTCCGCTTATTTGAATAGTATACTGAACTTTTACTCCATGTCAAGGATTTTGTGAATTATGACTCGGGGTAAGGACTTTTCGGTTTGTCGACTATTGCATAAAACCGTTTGAAGTGATATAATAAACAGTAATTTTATTGAATTGAGTGATTATGTGAGCAGAAAGAAGTGGAGCGTGTCAAGCTGCGACAAGGATATTGCTGCCTCGATTGCGGAAAGCTGTGGTATAGAGCCGTTTGCCGCCTATATTCTTTGCTCAAGAGGATACGCGGACGAATTTGCCGTAGACTCCTTTCTGTATGATGACGATATCCTGAATCCCTACATTCTACCTGACATGGATAAAGCGGTTGAAGCAATTAAAGAGGCTGTGAACTCAGGCAAGCGGATTACGATTTTCGGTGATTATGATACGGACGGCGTAACCGCAACGGCTTTGCTGTATTTGTATCTCAAATCAAGACAGGCAAATGTTGATTATTATATTCCCGACAGGGCGCTCGAAGGATACGGTCTGAGTAGTGACGCAATTACGCAGCTGAAAGAAAAGGGCACCCAATTCATTATCACGGTAGACAACGGAGTGGGCGCCGTTTCCGAAATAAGTTACGCAAAAAATCTCGGAATAGAAATGGTCATTACAGACCATCATCAACCGGGAGAATTTCTTCCCGATGCGCTTGCGGTGATAGATCCTCACAGGGAGGATTACGCGGGTGATTTTAAGGATTGGGCGGGTGTAGGAATTGCATTCAAGCTCGTCGCGGCACTTGAAGACTGTGACAGCGAAAAGATACTGTCTGATTATGCGGATTTAATAGCTCTGGGGACAATAGCCGATGTCGTACCGCTCAAGGGGGAGAACAGGGTTCTTGTAAGGCGCGGAATAGAGCTAATTAACAAGGGAAAAAGATTGGGGATAGAGACTCTTAAAGCTGCTGCAGGCATCCGCAATGATAAGATGACCTCCACTTCGTTGGCATTTACGATTGCGCCGAGGATAAACGCTGCGGGCAGGATGGGCTCCGCAAACGGGGCGTTAAAGCTCCTCATTACATCCTCTCAAGAGGAGGCGGAGAGTATAAGCAACCAAATATGCGCGGCAAATGACCTTCGCAAGAAAGAGGAGAGCGTCATTGAGGCGGCGGCATTAAAACAAATAGCCGAAAACCCTTCAATTGGTTATGAGCGCGTTATAGTGGTTGACGGCGAAGGATGGCATCAGGGAGTAGTTGGAATTGTAGCTTCGCGCCTGAGCGAATTTTTCGGGAAGCCTGCTATAATTTTTTCTCGTGAAGGCGAAACTGCCAAAGGTTCAGGCAGGAGCATTTCCGGTTTCTCGCTATATGAGGCCCTTTCACAAGTTAAAGATATCCTTGTCAGCTTTGGGGGTCATACTCTTGCGGCAGGAATGAGCCTTCCATCTGATAATATCGGACTTTTCAGGGAAAGAATCAATAAATATGCGTTAAAAACAGAGCCATGCTTTCCGACCTTAAGTTTAGACTGCAAGCTAAACCCGAATTCATTGAAGCTTGAGCTGTTAAATGCCCTAAGGGTGCTTGAACCGTGCGGAGCTGAAAATCTCAGGCCGTTATTCGGGCTTTACAATATGCAGATTATGAATATTAAGCCTGTCGGAAACGGAAAGCATCTCAAAATAAATTTTCGAAGAGACAACACAAACGTAGTCGCCATGTATTTCGGTATGACGGCAGATGAAATGATATACGAGCAGGGAGATTTCGTCGATCTTGCCGTAAAGCTTGACAGTAATGAATATTTAGGTGAAGAAAAACTGAGTATTCAAATTAAAAATATTCGATTTGCAGGTGCTGACGACGATGAAGTGCTTGGCTGCAAAGACCTATATGAAAAATTTAAAAGGGGCGAAAGACTCTCGTTTGAGGAAGCAAAAAAACTGTGTCCCGATAGGGAACTACAGGAAAATCTTTATCGTTACATAAGAAGCAAAGGCGAATGCTTTACAGACGCGGAGCTTCTTTGCAAAAGGCTTAATCTTGAAGAGTCAAGCATAGCGGCAATAAATGTTGCTCTCGATGTCTTTTTCGAGCTTGCCCTCATAGAATATATACAAGAAGGCAAGAAGGTACAGCCTGTAAACGGGGTAAGGGCGGACTTAAACAGCTCAAGCATTCTGTCGTCTCTAAACGCAAAGGGGGCGTAACAATGGAGAACTTTGACGTGGAAGGGCTATATTCCAAATTCAAAGAGTCTGCGGAAAAACAGTTTCAGAAGGAAGAAGTAGCTGAAATAGAAAAAGCGTTCAGAACTGCCGAGGCGGCTCATGCCGACCAGAAACGCAGCTCCGGCGAACCATATATAATACATCCCATAGCAGTCGCCTCAATTCTTTTGTCCCTTGGAATGGATTACCAGTCAATAGTTGCGGCCCTGCTGCATGATACGGTTGAAGATACATCCATATCGCTTTCGGAGGTTCAAGCACTCTTCGGCTCAGAGATAGCGGCACTTGTAGACGGCGTTACAAAGCTTGAAAAGGTACCGCTTCACACCAAGGAAGAACAGCAGGCGGAAAACATAAGAAAAATGCTGCTTGCCATGTCCGAGGATATCAGGGTAATAATCGTAAAGCTGGCAGACAGACTCCATAACATTAGGACGCTCAACTACGTTGACGAGCAAAAAAGACGCGACAAGGCTCTTGAAACGCTTGAGATTTACGCCCCGATAGCACACAGACTCGGTATTCGCGCTCTAAAGGAGGAGTTGGAGGACAGGGCAATCAGCTTCCTTGACCCCGTTGCCTATAAGGAAATAGAACAATCCTTAAGCTCTCAAAATCAGGTGCACAAGGATTTTCTCGAAAAAACAAGGCATGTGGTTTCGGATAGGGTAAAGGACGTTGTAAAAAGCGCTCAAATTGAGGGAAGGTTAAAGAGCGTTCACGGCATTTACCGAAAAATGTATATGCAAAACCGTGATTTTGATGAAATTTATGATATTTATGCCATTAGGATTATAGTGGATAACGTGATTGAATGCTATGATTGCCTGGGCATAATTCACGATATGTTCAGACCCATTCCCGGCAGGTTTAAGGATTACATTTCTACCCCAAAGCCTAACATGTATCAATCATTACACACAACAGTCATAGGAAAAGAAGGTATACCTTTTGAAGTGCAAATACGCACGCGAGAAATGCATATAACAGCAGAGTACGGAATAGCGGCGCACTGGAAATACAAGCTCGGGCTGGGCGGTACGGACCGTTTTGAGGAAAGACTGAAATGGATAAGACAGCTTCTTGATTCCCAGCAGGATGCCGACGATATAGAGGACATAGTCCGTACAATTAAAAGTGAGCTTGTTCCTGATGAGGTTTTTGTATTTACTCCTAAGGGAGATGTGGTTAACCTTCCCTCAGGAGCTACGGTTATAGATTTTGCTTATGCCATTCACTCGGCTGTAGGTCATAAGATGGTCGGAGCAAAGGTAAACGGCAGAATTGTCCCGATAGATTATCAAGTGGAAACGGGCGAGATAGTAGAGGTTCTGACATCCTCCCAGCAGGGAAAAGGACCCGGCAGAGATTGGCTCAATATTGTAAAAACAAGTGAAGCGCGCAGTAAAATTCGTAATTGGTTTAAGCGTGAAAAAAGAGAAGAAAACATAATTGAGGGAAAGCAGCAGATTGAACGAAAGCTTCGCAGAAACAAATTGCGTTTCACCGACGAGCAGTTCAGCGAACTGCTTGACAAGCTTGTTGAGCGTCAAAGGTGTAATAACACGGAGGATTTTTTCGCCGCAATCGGTTACGGAGGTATTCCTATAACCCGAATAATGCCGTTTGTAAGGGAAGAATATCATCGCATTGTAACTACTGCCGAAGGTTCTGCGATACCCCCAACGGCTACTCGGGAAAAGTTTATTGCAACAAGTGAGGGTGTAATAGTAGAAGGGATTAACAATTGTCTTGTTAAGCTCTCACGCTGTTGCAATCCGATACCCGGAGATAGTATAATAGGATTTATAACGCGTGGTCACGGAGTGTCTGTTCATAAACGGGATTGTGCTAATGTGCCCGATAATATTGAGCTTAGCGCCGAGCCCGACAGATGGATAAGGGTATACTGGGATAAGGCGATAAAAGAAAGCTTCAGGGCATCGCTTTCGGTTTTATGTATTTCAAGAGTAGCTTTAATGGCAGATATATCAGGACTTTTGGCTAATATGAGGGTTTTTATAAATTCTGTCAACACGCGTGAAAATAGAGACGGAACGCTTATTATTTATATGACCATTACCGTAAACAGTGTTGAGCATCTCACGGGAGTAACGCAAAGAATGGAGAAAATCGATGGTGTTATTTCGGTGGAAAGATCAAAAACTTAAAATAGGAGGTATTTTTATGGAAAAGAAGCTTTATCGTTCAAAGGAAGACAAAAAACTGACGGGTCTTTGCGCAGGTATAGGTGAGTATTTCGGAATGGATGCCACCGTTATTCGAGTTTTGGTTGTGATTATGGCATGTTTTACGGCAATATTCCCGGCGCTGATTATTTATTTTATAATAGCAGCGATTGTTCCCGAGAAGGACGAAAAAACAGATGGCGCAACTCAGGTTAATTATCAGTTTGTTGACCCGGAAAAGCCCGATGACAGCAGCAATCAATGATAGCGGTCATTCAAAGAGTATCTCAAGGTAAGGTAAGCGTCGACGGAAAAACGGTAGGCGAAATAAAAAAAGGGTTTCTCATTTTACTTGGAGTTATGGACAGCGACACCGAACAAGAAGCCGTTTTGCTTGCGAGGAAAACGGCTTCTCTGCGCGTGTTTGAGGATGAAGAAGGTAAAATGAACATCAGCTTAGCCCAAATAAAAGGGAGCGCCCTTGTCGTGTCCCAGTTTACCTTATGCGCCGATGTCAAAAAAGGCAATCGTCCTTCCTTTTCACAAAGCGCTGAGCCAAGCAGAGCTCAGATGCTGTATGAGTTGTTTTGTCGACAACTGCGTGAGAACGGAATAGAGAGGGTGGAAACCGGAGTTTTCGGTGCCCATATGGACGTCTCTCTTGTCAACGACGGACCGGTTACCATCTATTACGATACTGATATTTGGAGGAAACAGGAATGACTTTAAGCAAAATCCCATTAGGCTTATATGCGGCCAATTGCTATGTGCTGTGCGACACACTTTCGGGCGAGGGCGTTGTTATTGACCCCGGAGAATTCAGTGATGATTTAATTTCGCTGATTACCGACTCGGGCGTTAAAAGTCTTAAATATATACTGCTAACACACGGTCACTTCGACCACATCTTAGGGGTTAACCGGTTGAAGGAGCATTTTCCTGACGCTAAGACGGCAATCGGAGCACCCGATGAGATTTGCCTTAGCAGCGTAGAGGATAATCTCATGGGTCGGGAATATGCAGACTCGTTTTCCCAAATCCAATCGGATTTTCTCCTTTATGATGCCGATTGTTTAGAGATAGGCTCCGGAAAGCTCGAGGTTATTGCCACACCCGGACACTCAAAAGGCGGGGTGTGCTTTGTAAGCCCGAAGGATAAGTTTGTAATAACCGGCGACACTTTATTCTATCGCACGGCGGGCAGAACGGATTTTAAGGGAGGAAGCTTTGAAGAGCTAAGTGCTTCGGTTGACAGGCTCATGCTCCTTGACGACGATTATATCGTATATCCGGGACACAATAAAAGCACGGTTATAGGCGAAGAAAGAATAAAGAACAGGTTTATCAGAAACAGATGACATTGTATTGTATCGACAATGATTTTCAATACGAGCTTGAAGGCTTGCTCAGGCTTTTTATGCCGGATGAAAAAATCATTGTTCTTAAAGATGTTTGTCAAGAACCTAATGCACCTTATGCGATTGCGCGTTATGACAAAAAGAACTGCCGCGTTTTTGCAACGCTCAATAAGGATGGGTGTGAAAGGGAGCTTACAAAGACTCTCAATAATAATGACGGGGAAAGCGATGCCGAAAGAAAGCTCGCCGGCGCACTGTTCCTGCTCTTATGCGAGGAATTCTCATTTCGTCCGAAATGGGGCATTCTTACGGGAGTAAGACCGGGCAAGCTTATTAATTCCCTACGAAAAAGTTTAGGGGAGAAGGCGGCGGAGGACTATTTAACAAACGAGCTGCTTGTTTCACCCGAAAAGACACGGCTTGCGTTTGAGGTTGCCCGGACACAAGAAAGGATACTTGCTTCTTCCTGCCGGGAATCGTTTAGCCTTTATATTTCAATTCCGTTTTGTCCGTCACGGTGTACGTACTGCTCCTTTGTATCTCATAGTATATCTTCGCCCGCCATCATAAAAAGCATACCCGAATATGTGGATTTGATGTGCAGAGAAATCGCCTTAACGGGGAAAGCTGCCCGGGAAAACAAGCTCAGGCTTGAAAGCATTTATTGGGGCGGCGGCACTCCCACGGTACTTGAACCTTTGCTTCTCAGGAAGGTTTTTGAGGCAATATCGCAAAGCTTTGATTTAAGCACCTTGCGCGAATTAACGGTGGAAGCGGGTCGACCCGACACAATAACAAAAGAAAAGCTGCTTGTGCTGAATGAATACGGCGTTTCCCGTTTAAGTATAAATCCTCAATCGTTTAACGATGATGTGCTTAAAGCAATCGGGAGACATCATACGAGCAGTCAGACCGTCCTGGCTTATAAGCTTGCGCGCGAAGCGGGGTTCAATAATATTAATGCGGACTTAATTGCGGCTTTGCCCGGACAAACGCATGAAAGCTTTGAAAAAAGCGTCAAAGCAGCCGTTGATATGGGTTTTGATAGCATAACCATCCATACGCTCGCCAAAAAGCGCTCATCCGCTCTTGGGACGGAAACGGCGCTGTTTGCGGAAAAAACGGTTTTAACGGCTAAAATGCTCAAAACAGCCGAAACACTTTTAAGAAAGGCATCGTACAGGCCCTACTACCTGTATCGCCAAAGCAAAGCCTCGGGCAATTATGAAAATGTCGGCTGGGCAAAGGAAGAAAAGGAATGCTTGTATAATATTTTTATGATGGAAGAATGTCATAGTGTGCTTGCCGTGGGAGCAGGGGCCGTTACAAAGCTTAAAGACCCTTCAAGCGGATATATTGAAAGAGTTAACAACTTTAAGTACCCATATGAATACATTTCCCGTTTTGATGAAATTCTTATGCGAAAGAACAGAATATCGGAGTTTTACGGCACATATTTTATAAAAGGAGAAAATTAATGGCAAAAATAAACAACACGCTTGAATATATTAAGGAAAAGGCGCAAAATGAACCTGCCGGCTTCTGCCGCAGATGTGAGGAAAGATATAAGTCAATAATCAATTCGGTAGCGTCAAACATAAATGAGACGACGGTAAGCGAGATTGTAATGCTCGCGGGACCCTCTTCGGCAGGTAAGACAACCACCGCAAAAAGGCTTAAGGCGGCAATTGAATCAGGCGGTCACACAAGCTATACTATTTCACTTGATGATTTTTATAAAAACCGCTGGGATTCACCGCGACTGAATGACGGGACATTGGATTTTGAATCGGTTAACGCCCTCGACCTTCCGCTTTTATCACAAACCTTGTATGATTTAGTGACAAAAGGCGAAGCGATGCTTCCCGAGTATGATTTTTTGACGGGAATGAGGAAGGCGGAACGTAAAAAGCTCAGGGTTTCAGAGCGGGACATTATAATAGTCGAAGGACTTCATGCGCTAAACCCGGTAATTACCGATACTCTTCCGAAGGATAGGCTTTATAAGATATATATTAATGTTTCAACAAGAATTTACGACGGTAGAGGCAACATAGTATTAAACAAACGAAATATGCGTTTTGTAAGGCGTTTGGTTCGCGATTACCGTTTTAGGGGAAGCTCGCCCGAAAACACCTATGAGCTTTGGAAAACCGTATGCCGCGGAGAGGATATGTACCTATTCCCGTACAGGGATAACGCAGATGTCAAAATAAATACGATACACTTATATGAAACATGTGTATTAAAGGAAAGGGCGCTGCCCTTATTAAAGGAAATAAGCAAAAAGTCGGAGTTTTACAAGGACGCCGAAAGGCTTATCAGAAGTCTTGAAAAGTTCCCCGTAATGGATACGTCGCTGGTACCGGAGGACTCCCTGTTAAGAGAATTCCTCGGTAACTGATAAGGAGGAATAGCATTGGCATCTGAAAAGAAGCGATCGTTGTTAAACGGCGCCTTAATACTTGTTATCGCAACTGCTCTTGTAAAGGTTATCGGGGCTATCTACAAAATACCTCTGACAGGCATATTAGGCGCCGAGGGTAGAGGTTATTTCGCCTCCGCGTATAACATTTACACACCGATTTACGCAATTTCAATGGCGGGATTGCCTGTTGCCGTTTCTCGCCTTGTTTCAAAAAACTATGCACTCGGAAGGTACAGGGATGTAAGGCAGGTTTATAAAGTAACGCTTCCGGTTTACTCCTTGTTGGGTGTTTTAGGTACGGCATTTCTGCTTCTCATTTCCTATCCGTATACGAGCATGGATTGGGCGCTCTCGATTAATTCGCCGAAAACTCTTCTTTCTCTTTTTATGATAGCCCCCTCAATTTTATTTTGTTGTATAGTATCTATATACAGGGGATACTACGCAGGACTTAATAATATGCTCCCGACGGCTGTCTCTGAGGTTTTGGAGGCTGTCGGTAAGCTTGTTTTCGGGCTGTCTCTCGCTTTTTTAGTTCAGCGAATAGGTTTGCAGCAGTATGCAAAAGAGGGCATCGTGTTCGGCATTGTCGCAAAAACCGATGCCCGGGCCGCATCGATTATATATCCTTGGGCAGCGGCAGCGGCTATTTTGGGAGTAACGTTAGGCACCGTCCTTTCAACGTGTTATGTCATTCTCAGGCATAAAATAAAAGGTGATTCAATTACTAATCAAATGCTCCTCAGCTCTCCGAGCCCTTTGGGTAAAAGGGAGATAGTAAGAGAGCTTTTTGTTATTGCATTTCCCGCGGCGATAAGTGCTCTTGTACTTAATATAACAAATCTTATCGATGCGTGGATGGTTCAAAATATACTCAACGGAGTAGTACGCGACCATCTTGGCACAATAAAAGAAATGTACGGGGCAAGTTTAACTGCCGGAGGAGTTCTTGACGGGGGTATTAAAAGCTATCTGTATGGGGCGTTTGATACGGCGATGGATTTTAGAAATCTTATTCCCACTTTGACTATGACTCTCGGAATCAGCGCAATTCCGGTATTGTCGGCAGCCTGGGCGAAAAACAACACAAGCGGAGTTCAAAGCGCTGCTTCTACTGTTATCAGAATGATTTCGCTGATAGCTTTTCCGTCGGGCATGGGCTTTCTTGTGCTTTCGGAACCTATATTAAATCTAATGTATAACGGGACAAATTCCGATTCATCAATACCTATAACAGCCAACATACTTGCTGCCTATGGCGCTATGATGATTTTTCTTACCCTGTCCGCCCCTGTTACCAATATGCTTCAGGCAATAGGCAAGGCGTCGGTGCCTGCAAAGGTTATGGCAGCTTCATGTGTCGTCAAAATTGTTTGCAATTTTATTTTTGTTCCCGTTCCGAAGCTCAACATATACGGTGCGCTTATCGGAACCGCATTATTTTATATAATGAATGTCGTTATTAATTTAGCGGTTTTAATAAAAACGGCAAAAATAAAGCTTAAATACTTCTCGGTTTTCTTAAAACCGTTCATCGCATCGTTGTTTTGTGCAAGTGCGGCATATGCCTCATTCGGAATATTATCTCGTTTCTTAACGTTCGGAAATGTAGATTCAAGGCTAAACGGAAATTCGGCTTCATGTCTTCTCTCTATAGGTATTGCCGCCGTTGTCTACCTGATTTGCGTGATTTTGATGCGAATTATTGAAAAAGATGATATAATAATACTCCCAAGAGGAGAAAAAATTGCTAAAGTACTTGAAAAATTTAGATTGTTGGGGTAAAATATGGCAGAGAATAGTGAAAACAGAATTATGAATAAAGATTTTAAGCTGAAAGATAGCTATGAAATCGGGGACCTTTTAGAAATAATGAGAATTCTCCGCTCTCCCCGGGGGTGTCCTTGGGACAGGGAGCAGACTCATAAGTCAATAAGACATAATTTTCTTGAGGAAACGTATGAGGTTCTTGAGGCTATAGATAATTCAGACCCGGAGCTTCTAAAGGAAGAGCTTGGGGACGTCCTTTTGCAGGTGGTTTTTCACGCGCGAATGGAGGAGGAGTCAGGCGGATTTTCCTTTTCGGATGTTGCGGACGGTATATGCAAAAAACTGATTGTCAGACATCCGCATGTTTTCGGCGGCATCACCGTTGAAAACAGCGCCGAGGTTCTTAATAATTGGGACAAGATTAAGCTTAAAACCAAGGGTATATCAAGTCAAAGCGAAGCCATGGCAAATATACCGCACATATATCCGGCTTTAATGAAGAGTCAGAAGGTTCAGGAAAAGGCAAAAAAAGCAGGTTTTGATTGGGACAGTGCCGACGGTGCTTTTGACAAGATAATCGAAGAGCGTGAGGAACTCAAGGAGGCTCTATTAAGCGGTGATGAAGGCAAGATACAGGACGAGCTAGGTGATTTACTGTTCGCGGTTGTAAATGTGGCCAGGTTTTGCCGGCAGGATGCCGAAACCGCTCTCTCGAGAGCGACAGATAAATTCATATCAAGGTTTTCAAAAGTCGAACACCTTGCCCTTGAGCAGAGGCTCTCTTTGAAGAGCTTGTCTTTGCAGGAAATGGACAAGCTTTGGGAACAGGCAAAAAAAGTCCATAATAAGTGATTTGCTATGCAAATCCTTTGGATAAAAATTAAAAACGGAGGAAAGAAAATGAACAAGACAGATCTTGTAAACGCAGTTGCAAAAGCAGGTTTTTCCAAGAAGGATGCGGATACCGCTATCAATGCTGTATTTGACAGCATTACTGACGCTCTTAAGAATGGTGACAAAGTCCAACTTGTAGGCTTTGGAACATTCTCGGTTCGTGAGCGCGCAGCCAAGGAAGGTCTTAACCCCCGCACAAAAGAGAAGATTCACATTCCGGCATCGAAGGTTCCTGGCTTTAAGGCAGGCAAAGCTCTTAAAGACGCTGTAAAATAAGCGTATTTTATCTGCCCCGAAAAGCTCAAACTTTTCGGGGCAGATAATTTTGGAGGGCATATGAGACTCGATAAATATCTTAAGGTTTCCCGGATAATAAAGCGGCGCACTGTTGCTAACGAAGCGTGTGATGCAAAGCATGTTTCCGTTAACGGAAAGACCGCAAGAGCTTCCCGGCAGGTGAAGGTCGGCGACATTATAGAAATACAAATGGGGAGCAGGCTGACAAAATACGAAGTTCTTTCCGTGAATGAATACGCAAAAAAAGAAGAAGCGGCAGATATGTACAAACAGCTGTAATATCGACCGCTTTTTGTTTTGTCTAAAGCGGCGTTGTTTCCGCAACCTGTAAAGCGTGTTCGTAAATGGCTATCTCCCTTAGCAAAAGGTCAAATTTAACCGAACGATTAAGCTTTACGGTATAACGAAGGTAACAAATCTCGTCATCCTTTTCATCGAATTTGAGTTCAAAATCTTCAACCGTAATTCTGTTTCTGGACAGGAGCTCATCAAGATAGCCTACGGTTTCGGCCTTTTCTTTTGTTGCAACAAGGATGCATTTAGTATACCTTGTGCTAAGGCGAAGCTTAATTTCAAGGTATCGAAGCAGAACGTTTGCAATCAAGATAGTCAGGAGTGCAACAAGGCTCATTTTAAGAAATCCCATACCTATGGCAAGACCCAAGCACGCCGTAACCCAAAGAGTGGCGGCGGTTGTAAGTCCCGTTACGACAATACCGTCTTTGCTCTTGATAATTGCACCAGCTCCGACGAAACCTATACCCGTTAAAACTCCGGCGGCAATGCGTGACATGTCAACTTTTGTATCGCCTGTCAAAAGCAGATTTGAAGCGGTAAAGCCCATTTCAATGGTAATAAGAGAGGCGAGTGCGGAACCGATGCACACGATGGCATGGGTCTTCATCCCGGCGGGATGATTTGTATATTTTCGCTCAAGACCTATAAGCATGCCCGAAATAAGCGATAAAATCATCCGTAGAATAATAGCATGCCAGGACAGCGCTTCAATATAAAAATCGGTCATATTAAACTCCTTTCATAGAATAGCATTGTCTTTGTCAGATTTCAGAAGAACACTTTTCTCCCGTGTGAGCGTTTACAATGCTCTTAAAAACTCCTATGTGTGTCAGCGATATATATTTATCCATGTGCAGGCTTCCGAAAAACCAGTGTTTGAATTTACAGGTTGCGGAAAGCTCATCAAAATAAGCATTTAAGGCGGTAACTCTGATTTGGTCAGTGTTTGAAAGCTTTAAGAACCCCTTGATTTTTGACGGAGGCTCGTGTGTGATGATTAAATCCACACAGCAATCTGTTTCCTCAAGCTTTTGTGCTCCCTGCAGCAACTGTGACTGGGTGGGGATTTCTTCCCTGTTCCACGATGATGTTTCAAACCTGACATCGATGTCGGGGCTTTCACCTCCGCCCATGGTAAATATTTTAAGTCCGTCAATATTGAAAAGCTCACCGCGCATAAGGTGCAGGATATTTGGCTTTATTTCATGAACCGAGCCGCCGTTCCACGTTTTAACGGGATATTTGTTAAGCAACGCAAAATTCTCATGGGTTCCGTCCACAAAGCAAATATTATATTTTCGTTTAGTCAATGAGCTCAGAAATTTCTGTTCCTTCTTATCATCGCTCCATACGAAACCGAAATCACCGCAGATAATCAGCGTATCGTTTTCCTCGAGCATTTTCAGTTTTTTCTTAGAGAGCCGTTCGGGGTCGCCGTGTGTATCACCCGTTACATAAACCAAATAAATCACTTCCGAATAGAATTTCTCGTAAAACTGTTTATTTTTCACAGTTTAGATGTTATACTTATTAGAAACATTGATTGTGTTATTATACTACATCGGGAGGTTTTTGTCTATGAAAAAACTGCTGATATTTTTTTGTTTATGTTTAGCTATAATGCCGAGTTTTACTTTTTTCTGTAATGCAGCATATAATTCAGAGCTTGTAAGCTTTACTCCCGAGGTTTTTTTTCTTGCAAATGCTGATACCGATACCGTGATTTTCAGTAAAAACGAAGATGTGATTTGTGCTCCCGCATCACTCGTTAAAATAGCCACAGCAGTACTTGCGCTTGAATTTTGCGAAAAACCGGATACAGTAGTTACAGTATCCGGGAGCGCCATTGAACCTTTATTGGGTACGGGAAGCACGGTTGCGGGTCTTATAAAAGGCGAGCGGGTAAGCATGCGCGATTTGCTTTATTGTCTTTTACTCCCGGGCGCAAATGACGCTGCCAATGTTATAGCCGAACAAATAGCAAAGGAAATCCCGATCTTTATTAACCTGATGAATGATTTTGCCAAAGCAATAGGCTGTAAGAATACAAACTTTGTAAATGCACATGGACTTGACCGGGAGGATCAAACCACAACCGCGGCAGATATGTACCTTATACTAAAGCATGCCATTGGAATCCCGATGTTCAAGGAAATCATCGCCGAATATGGTTACACAGTCCCTAAGACTAACAAGAGTGCCGCAAGAAATGTCTATAACCGCAATCCCCTAATCAATTCTTATTCGGATTATTATTACAAATATTCCGTCGGCGGCATCACAGGCTCAACACAGCAGTCCGGCGAATGCCTTGCATCACTTGCGCAAAAGGACGGCTATACTTATATATGTATAGCGATGAAAGGGAGTTATGAGCACATTAACGGTAGCTCGGAAAAGCTCAATACTTCTTTTGTCGCAAGCAAGAAAATGTATCAGTGGGCTTTTGAGAATATGAAGCTTAAAATCGTGGCTGACACCTCGCGTATAGTTGATGAAATAAAGGTAAGCAGCGGTGAGGACACAGATTATGTCCCACTCGTTCCCGAAAAGGAAATAACAGCTCTTGTTCCCTTGAGCGCCCAGCCGGAGGGACTGTCAATAATTACAGACATTTCTACGAAACCCGCAAGTGTAGCGGCGCCTGTAAAGAAAGGTCAAATTATTGCGCAGGCGGATATCTATTATTCAAAAACAGTTGTTGCCCGTGTAAACCTTGTAGCCTTGAACGATGTTGAAAGAAGTGAAAAGAAGGCAATTGTGTTTGCGTTAAAGAACTTTTTCACTTCAAAGCCGTTTTTTGCCGTTCTGATTGTTTTTGCCGCGGGTATTATTGTTTTTGTCGCCTTGGCATATGTTCGGGGGAAGAAAAATCCGAAAAAGAAGAAAGCGGGGAGAAAACCTGAGAATAACCGCTACACGAATTTTAAAAAATGATAATTGAGGAAATGCAACAAAAACAAGAGATAATCGAAGAAAACAGAAGCTTATGCAAGTTATATTAGATTTACGAAAAAAATTGTTGACAGTCCCTTCCCGTTATGTTAATATATCGTAGCAACAAGCCTATTAACATAATATTTTGTCTATTACGAAAGGAATGGAAACGTATATGTCAACTTATATGCCTAAAGCGGGCGATGTCACCCGTCAATGGTATTTGCTTGATGGTGCCGGCAGAACGCTCGGCGAAATAGCGGCAGAAGCCGCTGTGCTTTTAAGAGGCAAGCACAAGCCGACTTTTACACCCCACGTCGACTGTGGCGACGGCGTTATTGTAATAAACGCCGAAAAACTCGTTTTAACCGGAAACAAGCTCGAAAACAAGATTTACTATCATCATACCGGTTATATCGGTCATCTTAAAGCGATTAATTACGGAACGCTTATGAAGCAAAAGCCTGATTTTGTAGTTCGAAAAGCAGTTAAGGGGATGCTTCCCGATACCGTTATCGGGCGCAGGGCGTTAACAAGGCTCCGCGTTTACAAGGGAGCACAGCATAAACAGGAAGCTCAAAAACCAATAATAAGAGAGTTTTAACGGGAGGAGGACAAAATTATGTATGACAGTAAACCGTATTTCTACGGAACAGGAAGAAGAAAGAAATCCGTGGCACGCGTACGCGTATATCCGGGAACCGGAAATATTATAATAAACGATAGAGAAATTGATGATTATTTCGGGCTGGAAACCCTTAAGCTTATTGTTCGTCAGCCGCTTGCCCTTACAGATACGACAGATAAGTTTGACATTATATGCCGCGTCGTCGGAGGCGGTGTTACAGGTCAGGCAGGTGCAATAAGGCACGGACTCTCCCGCGCACTCCTTCAGTTTGATGAGAATCTTCGTCCCACACTGAAAAAAGCTGGCTTTTTGACAAGAGACCCAAGAATGAAGGAAAGAAAAAAGTACGGACTCAAAGGTGCACGCCGCGCCCCGCAGTTCTCGAAAAGATAATATTTCAAGCCTTTCTAACCCCAAAACTCAATGTTTTGGGGTTTTTATTTATTTTATGAGCCGTCTGAAATTGTCTAAAGAAAACCTGAAGGCATTCGCCCTCAGGCTCCTTTATCGCTTAAAAGGTTAGCAGCATTTTCTGCAGGGCTTGCAGCATTCGTCCTCATCATCGAAGAGAAGTATAAGGATTATGATTATGAGAAGAATCCATATTACGACATCGTTATCTAAAAAATCAAGCATTGTCTTACCTCCTTTCGTTTCTATCTCATCATATGAGCACGTCTTAAAATTGTTACAGTTTAAGAACAAGTGAATAAAAAAAGACAAAAGCGAGATAATACATTTCGAAAGGTGGATATAAATATGATTTTTAATTTTAAGAAAAGACCTAATCCGATGGACGAGGAGCTTGACTTTGATGAAGAAATTGCTGAGGAATTTGACGATTTCAATGAAGATTATGATATTTACGGCGATAACGAAGAGGATTTATAAATAAATAAAAATCGAGAAAATTAGGAGAAAATTAAAGAAATCATAAGAAAAACAGAGCAATAGAATTGAAAACAGTATATATTGACCTAACCTGACCTTTGAGGGGATTTGACCGCCAAGAAAGACGGAGATATAATTCTCTCAAAGGTCAAAGATAGTCAAAGTCAAAGATTAGGAGGGTGAAGCTTGACTATTAGCAATCTTATAGCTCGAATGATTACGGAAATGCTTGAAGACAATGAATTTACAGATATCAAACGAAACGAGCTTGCGTTATCTTTGGGCTGTGTGCCAAGTCAGATAAATTATGTTATTGCATCACGATTTACTCCGGAGCGCGGCTATATCGTAGAGTCGCGCCGAGGCGGAGGCGGCTTTATAAGAATTTATAAAACACCTATGACAGGTGACGAGATTGCAAAGGTTGTCGGCTTAGTGGGAAACAGGCTTGAGGATGTTGTGTGCAGAGCGCATATAATGAATATGCTTTCAAGAAATGCTATAACCAAAAATGAAGCAAAGCTTTTAATCTGCTCCACGAGTGAAAATTGTTTTCGAGAGCTTCCGATGCAATATCGTGACACACTGCGAGCGGCAATATTTAAGCAGCTTCTTTTGACAATTAAGCAAATAAAATCTAATGAAACGGAGGAATGACTATTATGCTTTGCCAAAACTGCAAGAGGAACGAAGCAAATGTCCATATGAAAAGAATAATTAACGCAAGCGCTACCGAGGTACATCTTTGCGAGGATTGCGCAAGGGCATTAGGCTATGGCGATGCCTTTTCGGGCTTTGGTCTCGGACTCGGAGATTTATTCGGAAACCTGATTTCACACTCGTCCGTTTTTTCGGGAACTAATGCCGTCAGATGCCCCATGTGCGGCAACGGATTTAATGATATCGCCGAAAGCGGAAGACTCGGCTGCGCGGAATGCTTTGATACATTTTATGACAAGCTGCTGCCGTCAATTGAGCGAATTCACGGGAACAATAAGCATGTGGGGAAAAGAATCGTAAAAGGGACGGATAATTCCGATTATTTAAGAGAAGAGGAAGATTTACAAGCGGAGCTTGAAAAAGCCGTACGGGAGCAGAATTTTGAGCTTGCGGCCGAGCTTAGGGACAAAATCAAGCAACGGGAGAAGGAAAAGACTGAGGAACACAATAAGCGGGAGGACAAATAAATGGACAGCAAATGGTATTTGGGAACAGGCGCGCAAAGCGATGTTGTAATTAGTACGAGAATAAGATTTGCCAGAAACATAAAAGAGTTTGCTTTCCCTGCAAAGCTCAGTGTACCTGAGAGAATTCGCGTCAACAATATACTTGAAAAGGCAATATTAAGCTGTAAGGAATTTGACTTCAGATTTATTGAAATGAAGACAATGTCACAGCTTCAAGCGGTATCGCTTGCAGAAAGACATCTTGTCAGCCCTGAATTTGCAAGCTCTTGCGACGGAAGAGCCTTAATAATTACCGAGGACGAATCCGTAAGCATTATGCTTTGTGAGGAGGATCATATCAGGCTGCAGGTTATGAAAGCGGGTCTTTCACTTGATGAGGCCTTCAAGGTTGCCGATGGCATAGACGATGCAATAGGAGCGAAGCTTAATTACGCATTTGATGACAGAATCGGATTTTTGACGCAATATCCTACGAATTTGGGCACAGGAATGAGGGCGTCCGTAATGCTGCATTTGCCGGCCCTTACTGCAATGGGACAAATACAAAGGCTGATTTCAACCGTATCAAAGCTTGGACTTTCAATAGGCGGCTCTTATGGCGAGTTTACCCATGCCAAAGGTGATTTATATCAATTGAGCAATCGTATAACGCTTGGAATTTCCGAGAAAGTCGCAATAGAAAATCTTAAATCTATTGCACTCCAAATTGCCGCTCAAGAAAGAGCGGCAAGAGAGGAATTAAGCAAATCAAAAGAAACAGAGGACAAAATCCACAGAGCCTACGGCATCTTGAAACACGCAAGGCTTTTAGGCATAGATGAGTTTATGAAATGCATTTCACTCATAAGGCTGGGCGCCGTGCA
Source organism: Firmicutes bacterium ADurb.Bin300 (assembly GCA_002069015.1). Lineage (GTDB taxonomy): Bacteria > Bacillota > Clostridia > Oscillospirales > Acutalibacteraceae > DTU089. The sequence goes on from MWBL01000020.1 coordinate 20,564, forward strand.
AAATATTTTGAAGGCCGACGACGCGTTAATCAGCAAGCTGATGGTAGATATGCAGCCTGCAACAATTTCGATATCGGTTGAAAGACCTCTTGATGATAAGGCGCGCGATGAGCTTCGGGCACAGCTTGTAAGGGAATCACTTTCCTAACCTTAATTTTGTCCTATCCAAATCAAATAAAAAGCAGGTGATAATTTATGTATAGATTTACCGGTTTTACGGACAATGCAAATAATGCTCTTAACTTTGCGGTTGAGGCCGCTGAGGATATCGGGCATACCTATATCGGGAGCGAGCATGTTTTATACGGACTGCTGGTAGACCCTTCCAATACGGCAGCTACTTCCTTGAGTGCTTATAAAATAACTAAGCAAAAGGTTGAAGAGCTGCTCAAAAGGAATATCGGCATAGGCATTCCGACAACTCTTTCACCCGATGATTTTACTCCGCGCTGCAAGCATATAATTGAAACGGCGTTAGTTATGGGGAGGGGCAGCAAATACGGAAATGCCGGAACGGAACAGCTCTTGATGGCTATTCTAAGGGAACCTCAAAGCTCGGGATGTCGCTTTCTCGTACAGCTTGGAGTGCAGCCCTTTGATGCGATTTCAAAGCTGTCAAAAGGCTCGGAAGGCACCCAAGCGTCAAAACAGAAGACACCGAGAGACGCAGCAGACGACAACAGCGTTTTAATGCAGTTTGGCAGAGATTTAACCAAATATGCAAAGGAAGGCAGAATAGACCCCGTAATCGGCAGACAGGCAGAAATTCAAAGGGTAATAGAGATACTCAGCAGGCGGACAAAGAATAATCCTTGCCTTATAGGGGAGCCGGGAGTAGGTAAAACGGCGATAGCGGAAGGTCTTGCACTAAAAATAGCAGAGGGAGAAATACCGGAGCTGCTTAAGGGTAAAAGGATTGTTTCGATTGACCTTACCGGGATGGTGGCGGGAACTAAATACAGGGGAGACTTTGAAGAGCGGATAAAAGCCGTAATTGAAGAGGTTACAAATTCCGATGACATAATACTGTTTATTGATGAAATTCATAACCTTGTCGGTGCAGGCTCGGCGGAAGGCGCTATTGACGCCGCCAACATCCTCAAGCCGTCTCTTGCAAGAGGAGATTTACAGGTTATCGGGGCGACTACTATCACCGAATACAGGAAATATATCGAAAAGGACGCCGCTCTTGAAAGGCGTTTTCAGCCCGTTCAGGTAGATGAGCCGTCAGCCGAGGAGTCTATTCTTATCCTAAAAGGACTCAGGTCTAAATATGAAGAGCACCATAAAGTAAATATACCGGATTCGACTATAGAAGCTGCCGTTAAGCTGAGCACACGCTATATAGGTGACAGATATTTACCGGATAAGGCAATAGACCTTATAGACGAGGCCTCTTCAAAGGTAAGACTCAGGGCATTTACTCCGCCCGCAGAGCTCAAGGAACTTGAAGCGCAGATAAAAAAGATTAACGAGGACAAAGCGGCAGCCGTCGGCGCACAAAGCTTTGAGGATGCGGCAGCTCTTCGAGACAGGGAAAAAGAACTGACAAAGGAATATAACGAGAAAAAACAGCTTTGGCACGACTGTGCGACAAATTATGTCGGCGAGGTGAGTCCCGAGGAGGTGGCAAAGGTAGTTGCCGAATGGACTAAAATCCCCGTAGTACAGCTTACGATGGAAGAAAGTCAGCGACTGCTGAATATGGAGCAGGAGTTGAAAAAAAGAATAGTAGGACAGGAAAAGGGAGTTAGGGCAGTAGCCAAGGCAATCCGCAGGGGCAGGTCCGGACTTAAGGATCCTAAAAGACCGATAGGCTCGTTTATGTTTTTAGGACCTACGGGAGTAGGAAAAACAGAGCTTTCAAAAGCTCTTGCAGAATCAATGTTCGGGAACGAAAACGCTTTAATCAGAATAGATATGTCCGAGTATATGGAAAAGCATTCCGTTTCAAGGCTTATTGGCTCTCCCCCGGGCTATGTGGGTTATGACGAGGGCGGACAGCTTACCGAGAGAATAAGAAGACACGCTTATTCCGTGGTTCTTTTTGATGAGATAGAAAAAGCTCACCCGGATGTGTTTAACATTCTGCTTCAAATTCTTGAGGACGGTATTTTGACTGATTCGCAGGGCAGAAGAGTAGATTTTAAGAACTGTGTAATCATTATGACCTCAAACGCCGGAGCCTCGCTCATAACAGATAAAAAAGTAGGCTTAGGCTTTTCGGACGAAGAAGAGGAAGAAAACTACGACAGGCGCGAGAAAAAAATTGCCGACGCTGTTACGGCAGAGCTCAAAAAAATGTTTAAGCCCGAATTTCTTAACAGACTTGACGATATAATCGTATTTAACTCACTTAAGCAGGATGATATTGAAGAAATCACCAGAAGAATGCTTGAGACTCTTAAAAATCGTGTTGCGGATATGGATATTAATATATCGTTCACGGAAAACCTCATAAAGAAAATTGCGTCCGAGGGCTTTGACCCCGTATACGGAGCAAGACCGTTAAGGCGCGCAATACAGTCAAAGGTAGAGGATTTAATGTCTGAAATGATTCTTGATAAAAAGCTTCAGGCGGGGGAAAGCTATAATTGCGATGTGGACGGAAATGAAGAAATCATCATAACAAGCGAAGTAAAAAGCGCTCTCACGGCGGAATAAGACAATAAAAAAGCATCCTGTTCTCAGATTTGAAACAGGATGATTTTTCTTTTCCTCAGACTCCGAATTTATCAAGGTCAACCTTACAGTCAACAACCTCTATTCCGTCCTCCTCAAGAAGACGGCGCTGCTCCTCAATGCATAATTTTTACTCAGTCTGGCGCTCTCACAGCGGAATAAGACAATAAAAAAGCATCCTGTTCTCAGATTTGAAACAGGATGATTTTTCTTTTCCTCAGACTCCGAATTTATCAAGGTCAACCTTACAGTCAACAACCTCTATTCCGTCCTCCTCAAGAAGACGGCGTTGCTCCTCAATGCCACCGAGAGCATAATTTTTACTCAGTCTGCCTTTACTGCTTACTACTCTGTAACACGGTATGCAGTATTTGTCCGTATTTTGATGAAGCGCGTTCCCGACAGCGCGCGAAAGACACTTTTTGCCGAGCTTTTCCGCTATTGCGCCGTATGTGGTAACCTTACCGCGCGGGACCTCCTTTAGCACTTCGTAAACCTTGTTCTTAAACAAATCCATCACCTTATAGCTTTGTTATTGCTTTCGCTCATCAGCTTCTCGAAATTGAGATGATATATTTTTTCCGCTTCGGTTGCGTCACGAAGAATCCTGTTTAGCATTTCAATTTCATTTTTTATATTCCAGATCGGATAATCCGTGCCGAACAAAACGCGCTCTGAGGTAAATATATCGATTAGCTCGCGTATTTTTTCGGGAGATATGAACGCCTGGGAACTTGAGGTATCAACATATAACCCGAGGGAAGAGAGTTCTTTTGCCTGCTTCCCCCACTGTGACCAGCCGCCGAAATGTGCGGCAATAACGGTCTGGTTAGGGAACGCCTTACACAATTTCAAGATTCTTTCAGGTCCGGAGTAAGGCTTTCTATTGTCTCCCGCGTGTATTAAAACCGGCAGTCTGCCATCTATTATCTCAAAGGTCTGCATAGCCTCGTGTCCGTCGGCGAAGAACTTCTGAAAATCCGGATGCAGCTTAAAGCCGCTAAGACCTGCCGCAACGGCATTTTCGATTTGAAATTCAATGTCTTTTGCAAGCGGGTGCACTGTGGCAAATCCGAAAAATTTGCGGGGATGCTGCATAGCTGTTTTACGAATGAACGAGTTTATTGAGCCTACCTGAGACGGGTTTGTGGCGACAGAGTGAACAAGGCACTGTGAGACGCCGGCAAGCTCGCACGCTTCGTTAAGAGTGCTGACCTTTCCGTCATAAGCGGCGTCAAGATTATAGAAATCCGATATACTTTGTGAGGCTTTTTGCGCAATCTTGTCGGGATAAATATGTACATGAGCATCTATTATTTTCATTTTTCAGTTTTTCCGTATTTGCAGTATTGTAGAATTACACATTCCCCGCAGCGAGCTTTTCTTGCGGTACAGGTTTCCCTGCCGTGCAAAACGATTCTATGGCAAAAATCGTTGCTCTCCTTTGCGGGTAATATCTTTTTTAATTGAACCTCAACCTTTTCCGGTACCTTTGTGTTGACGAGTCCGAGTCTGTTTGTGATTCTAATTACGTGAGTATCGCACACTACGGCAGGCTTATTATATAAATCACCGACTATCAAATTTGCCGTTTTTCTGCCCACTCCCGGCAGCTTTATAAGCTCCTCGATACTGTCGGGAATAATGCCGCCGTACTCATCTATAAGCATTTTTGCCATATTGACGATATCCTTTGCCTTCGTATGGTAAAAGCCGCACGAACGAATAAGCTCCTCAATCTGCACTATATCGGCAGAGGCATAATCCTCAAGCGTTCTATAGCGGTTAAAGAGGGCGGGAGTAATCTCGTTTACCCTCTTATCGGTACATTGGGCGGAAAGCCTTGTGGAGACAAGAAGCTCAAAGGGAGTATCTGCCCGAAGCGAACAAATCGCTTCGGGATACTTTTTTTTGAGGGCTTCAATTATTTTAGATATCCTTTGTTTCTCGCTCATTAGTCAAAATAAATCGTTTTGCCCGTTTTGGCGGATTCATAAACGGCGTTAACAATCCGAACACTCTTTATTGCCTCAAGCGGCAGAATTTGAGGTTCACGATTATCCCTGACAGCCGCAATTATATCCTCAACCATTGAAGTGTGACCGGTGCACAGCGTGGGGTCGAGAGCCGTGGCGGCGCTGTTGCCTGAATAGTTGCTTATCATCGTTTCCTCTTCGTCCTCGGGGGCGTCCTCGCGCTTCCAAAGCAAAATTGAGTCACCGTCACACTCAATAGAGCCTTTTGTACCGTAGACCTTAATTCCCGTATTAAGTCCCGGATAAGCGTTGGTCGTGCTTACAAAGGTCGCCGCGGCGCCCGATTTGAACTTTATAAGCGACGCCGTGAAGTCCTCGGTTTCAATTTCATGAGCATAAATTCCGATAAGAGAGGTAATGCTTTCAACATCCCCCATGATCCACTGCATAAGGTCGACAGTATGTACCGCCTGGTTCATAAGCGAGCCGCCGCCGTCCATAGCCCACGTTCCTCTCCAGCCGCCCTCGTCATAATATTTTTGGGTGCGGTACCATTTCACCTCGAAGTCGCCGTAATAGATTTTACCAAAATCGCCCCTCGCGATAGCGTCCATCATCGGCTTCATATTGGCGTTGTTACGGTTTTGGTGGACAACTCCCGCGATTTTTCCCGTTTTTACGCGCGTCTCCTCTATTTTCATAGCGGCTTCAACCGTAATATCAATAGGCTTCTCAATAAGAATGTTTTTACCGGCTTCCAAAGCCTCCACGGCGAGTTTCGCGTGGTCGCCGCTGGGAACCGCGATGCTGACGATATCAATATCGGGGTTTTTGAGCATTTCCGAGAAATCCGTGTAGGTGAGAACCTCGGGAAAAAGCTCCTTAGCCTTCTTGAGCTTTTCCGGAATAAGGTCGCAGACGGCGATCAAATCAGCGTTTTCGGAACTATACGCGGCCTTCGCGTGTGACTTGCCGACACCGAGACCTACCACGGCGTAACCGATTTTTTTTGACATATTAAATCCTCCCGTCACCCTAAGGTGCTATTTTACTTAATTGAAATAACTTGACATAAATTAAAGGGAATAGTATTATTAATTGGAAAGAGAGGGAATATTTATGAAAAACAAAAAAATTATCGCTGCAATGATCGTTACCGCGTTAATCACGATTATTTTTTCCGTCATTCTTAACACGACGGCTTTAAATTACGGTAGCCTGACATATGAAATTAATAACGGAAAAGTAACAATAACCGGTTGCGACAAGGAAGCCGCCGAGGTTTTTATACCCGAAAAAATCGAGGGAAAGCCGGTTGCGTTTTTAGGGTATTTTGCATTCAAAAGTTGCGAAAAGCTTACGAAAATTGACGTAGACAGCAATAACAGTTATTTTTCTTCTTATGACGGAGTTTTGTATAATAAAGATAAAACTGTACTTTTAAGATGTCCCGAAGGGAAAAGCAGCGTTGCTGTTTATAACAAAGTTTAGATAATAGGAAACGAATCGTTTGCTTTTTGTAAAAAGCTCACACTGGTTAATCTGCCGGGAACGGTTGAAGAAATCGGTTATTACGCGTTTGATACCTGTGTAGGGCTTACAAAAATCGTCATTCCCGATTCCGTTATAACAATAGGGATGCAGGCCTTTGAATACTGTATAAACATTACTGAAATTAAGCTTGGGAAATCAATAAAAAGAATAAATCATTACGCGTTTTCATCTTGCAATAAAGTGACTGTCCTTACTGTGCCGGACAGCGTTGAATATATGGGAGCCGGTGTTCTGCCGTCTAACTATATTGATTCTTTGCCGGACGGACCTGTTTATTTGGGCAAGATGTTTTACGCTTATAAAGGGGAGATGCCCGAGAATACCGAAATAGTCATTAAAAACGGTACGAAAGGTATTGCCGGAGGAGCATTTTCGGGTTATAGAAATTTAATTAAGGTAACAATGCCTGAAAGTGTAATTGAAATAGGAGAAAGTGCTTTCGTGAGTTGTGAAAAGCTCGGCTCGGCAGTTCTTCCGTCAAAAATTACAAAAATATACGCCGGGACATTTTCGGATTGTAAAGCCCTGACGTCGGTGACAATACCGGAGGGCGTAACCGAAATTCAAAGAGAAGCGTTCACGAATTGTCTGATGCTTGATGATATTTATGTGCCTGATACGATTGCTGTTATCGGATCAAACGCGTTCTATAACACAAAGTGGTATAACGAGCTTGACGAAGGCTTAGTTTACATAGGAAAGGTCGTACTCGGATATAAGGGAGGGATTAACCGGGATACCGAAATAACGATTGAAAATGGAACGAGGGGCATTGCGGACGGGGCATTTTTCCAACAAATTGGTTTTCCTGAAATAGTTCTTCCTGAAAGCATAGAATATATCGGCAGCGATGCGTTTTATTATGCTTATATAACGATTAAAAATCCTAATGTTAAATTCGGTAAACACTTAGCTTTCAAAGACGCGACGATTGTTTCCGACCCCGGCAGTACCTCGCAGCGGTATGCGCAGGACAACGGCTTTACATGGATTCCGCTTTCCTTGGTAGCCTGTGATACCAATCTGAACGGGAAAATAGAGATTACGGACGCGCGGCTCGCGCTGAGGGCGGCTGTTAACCTTGAAACGCTTGACGAATACTCGCTGCAGTGCGCCGACTTGGATGGTAACGGCAATGTTGAAATACCCGAAGTGAGAACTATTTTAAGAAAAGCAGTGGGGTTAGAATAACGCAAGGTGCAGTTTCACAGTAAGCGGAGTTAATATTAAACAATGACGCCGGATTAATCTTTGATGATTTCCGGCGTTAAGCCTTTATAGTACAGTTATAATAACGCAAAACCGCTCCTGTGCTGTGTGACATACACGATTATAGCAAATTTAACGCGTTATTACAATAAAAACTTAAAATTAATCTCCGTATTCATTATCAAAAGCCTCGATATCCGTCATCATATCCACGAAGTCAATCGCCCCTCGGCGCCCGAAGCTGCCGATAAACGTATTATGATGGATTTTAACGTGGTGGTGCGGTGCGTTGGCGTGATTGCCTATGGCAGGTGCGTGACCGTAGCCGTAAAAACGGCAGTTTTTAATCTCGATATCACGACACACTGTTTCATCCGGCATAAACTCCACTTCCTTGCCGCTGTTGTCCATTATGGGTCCGTAGCTGCCCGTTCGCGCTAAATCAAGCTGAACCTGCTCGCCTTTTTCAGAGTCGGTGGAATATGAGCTGTCGAATGTGCAAGCGTCAACAAGGACATTTTTACTTGAATTTATCTCTATATAATGCCAAAGGCAACCGTTTCTGAATAGACAGTTTCTTATGGTAATATTTTTTGCGTGACAGGTGTTTAGGAGTGTAGTGCAGAGCTCTATTTGGGCGTTCCCGTCAAAGCACGCGCCGTCAATCAGGACGTTTTCGCAAGATGAGTAGCCGCCCTTGCCGGGGGTGGTATGGTTGGCAAGTATGTAGCGCTGCTCTAAATCCTTATTTCCCCGAAGTAAAACCGCTCCTTCTTCAAATATCAGATGTTGATTTGAATAGAATATCAAACAAGCGGTTGTCCTGTATATTCCGGCAGGGAAAAAAAGCTCCCCACCGTCCTTAAGTGCGTCAAGAGCGTTTTGTAGAGCATCCGTGTCGTCCGTTACCGAATCGCCGACGGTGTTAAAATCAAGCTTAACATTCAGCATGTTTATTCCTCAATCTTAATCATTTTCTTGTGCCTTTGACCTTGTTTCACAGTAAATGCATCTGTATGTGCGGCTTTTCCTGTCCGTCAGCTTGAAAACATGGGGAAGCTCCTGCTCGCAGGAGGTTATACAGCGCGGATTGCTGCAGAATATTACATTGGTAACTCTTTCCGGAAGAGCGAGATGCTTCTTTTCTATAATCTTTCCGTCCCTGATATAATTTATCGTAATGTCGGGGTCAACATATCCGATAACATCAATATTGAGGTCAATCGGGGCATCGATTTTAATAACGTCTTTTTTTATTCTCTTTTTGCTTGAAGCGTTCCTGATTATTGCCACTTGGCAGCTAAGCTGATCTAAATTCAAGGCTTGATAAATCTCCATGCTTTTTCCCGCCCGGATATGGTCGATAACGATACCATTTTGAATGGAGTCAACAATCATTTACTTCACCTCCAGGAGTTTTAGTATCAGAGCCATACGCATATATTTCCCGTTTGATACCTGTTTGAAATAGCACGCCCTTTTATCGGCATCCACACTTACGGCAATTTCATTTACTCTGGGCAGGGGATGCATTATACAAAGGTCGTCCTTCGCGCCTGCGAGCTTTTGCAATGTGAGCACATAGCTGTCCTTCAGGCGAATATAGTCGGCCTCGTTGAAAAATCGTTCCCTTTGAACTCTTGTCATATACAGTATGTCCAGACTCGGCATAACAGAGTCTAAAGATGTGGTTTCCTCATAGGGAACCGATTGTTTATTAAGTATGTTATTCTTCATATATTCGGGAAGCGTCAGCTCTTTTGGCGATATGAGAACGAACTTAACATTTTTATATCTCGAGAGCGCAATTATCAGGGAATGAACGGTTCTGCCGAATTTCAAATCTCCGCACAAACCTACAGTAAGATTATCAAAGGAGCCTTTTTCGCGTTTAATTGTAAGCAAATCCGCAAGTGTCTGAGTAGGGTGATTATGACCTCCGTCACCGGCATTTATTACGGGAATTCCCGCCTTCTGTGAAGCTACAAGCGGTGCGCCCTCCTTAGGGTGACGCATGGCGATGATATCCGCATAGCATCCGACGGTTTTTGCCGTATCACCCACACTTTCTCCCTTTGCCGTTGAGCTGCTGTTTGTTTCGGCAAATCCCAAGCAGTTTCCTCCAAGCCCGTACATTGCCGCCTCAAAGCTGAGTCTTGTCCGAGTCGAAGGCTCAAAGAACAAGGTGGCAAGCAGTTTACCCTTACATATATCCTTGTATTTTTCGGGATTGGCAATAATGTCGTTAGCTGTATTAATTAAGTCGTCAATTTCCTCGGTGCTTAAATCGAGTATATCAATCAAATGTCGCATATTACGGTCTCCTCGATTATTATTTCTTATTTTTCTATCCAGGACTCGTCCGAAGGGTTGTTTCTGAAGGCGATTAGCCGGTGAATATTTTTTTCCTCAATATAGCCCTCCTTAGCGGCTACCTCGGCGACAATATCAAAGCTTGTTAGACTTATATTTTTTATACCTGCTTTTGACAGATTGTCAAGACCCTTTTGCATATTATAGGTAAAAATCGAGGCGATACCGAGAACCTCGGCTCCCGCTTCACGCAGTATTTCGACAACTTGAATAACGCTGCCTCCGGTTGATATAAGGTCCTCAATAACAACAACCTTTTGTCCTTTTTCAAGCTTGCCCTCAATTTGATTTTCTCTGCCGTGGTCCTTTGCACCGGAGCGCACATAGCCCATGGGAAGCCCCATTATATGGGCGGTAATTGCGGCGTGGGCAATGCCTGCCGTGCTCGTTCCCATAAGCGCTTCACACTCGGGGTAATTCTTCATAATCAGTGTTGCAAGACCGTTTTCAACATCGTTTCTGACCTCGGGAGATGTAAGTGTAAGCCTGTTGTCGCAGTACACAGGACTTTTTATTCCGCTTGCCCAGGTAAACGGCTCATTCGGTCTAAAGAACACCGCTCCTATTTTGAGCAAATTTTTTGCTGTTAACTCCTCCATAAAATTCTCCTTATATTAAATTATTCTTCTTATTGGTTTTGAAAATAAGAATTCTCAGAATGTAAACTATCGTGAATGTTATTATTATAGCCGCGGTAACGTCTGTCAGAAAATGAGCGCCAACTATAAGCCTTGAGAGTGAAACTGTGAAAGAGAACACCCATGCTGCCAAGAATAGCTTTACCTCATGCTTTTTAAGAGAATTGAAAGCATCGGCAAGTCCCGTCAGAAGAAACAAAAGCGTTGCTTGATTGGCGTGACCGGACGGGAACGAATTATTTCCGGTTTTCCCCTGTGGGATGTACCATGGGGTAAAGCTCGAAAAGTCATTGATTTTAAGCATATCGCGAGGACGTGTACGACCCCAAATTGATTTGACAAAATCGACGCCCAAACCGGAAATAAGAAATGCCAATACTCCGAACACTGAAAATTTTTTTAGAGGCTTAAGATATTGTTCGGGTATACGCTTACCGAGTATAAGTAATAATACGGTAAATATAACCGCAAGGAATATTTCAATCGGTGTTCTTAAATCGTTTTTTGGGAGCCAGTGAGACCCGAACTTTGTAGTCATAAATATAAAGCCGCCAAGGCAAATAACGGCGAAAAACAAACTCCAAAGAAAACGCAAAGCCTTACTCAGCTTTTCCGGTTTTCCATGGAAAAACACTGTCCCGAAAAGGGGAATTGCAAGGTACGGCGGGAATTCGCCTATTTTGTTGAAGATACTGCCGAAAACACTGTCAGGGGAATAGAGAAATCTGCTGATTTGCTCGTCCCACAAGGTGCCTGCTATGAGCAAAGCCGCACATGAGCAGTAAAACAGTATTATTAATACCTTATTTTTCTTGTTCATAGTTAACCTCTTAATTAGATGTTAGATGATTCATATATGGTAAATCACCATTCGCCTCTTACAATCTGCAATTTAACCACTATTTGCCTAAAAACTCCTTAACGCATCTCTCATACGCCGCTACAGGGTCCTTTGCCGCGGTTATCGGCCTTCCTACTACAATGTAATCGGAGCCGGCTTTTTTTGCTTTTTCGGGCGTCATAATCCTAACCTGGTCATCCACCTCACCGTCCGCAAAGCGTATTCCCGGAGTTACCGTAATAAAGCCGCTGCCACACACAAGCTTTACGCCCGCAGCCTCAACTGGAAAGTTTTTCGCAAGATATCTCTTGATACACTCAAATACACCGGCATGGTCATGTGGATCATCATCGGCGCCTATTGCTTCTCGACTATCTATATGGCCCTGGGCGCGGATTCATTCATCCTCGAGGTCATCCAGAACATCCCCGGCGGGTACTGGGGCGTTTTGATCT
>MWBL01000021.1 GCA_002069015.1 Firmicutes bacterium ADurb.Bin300
CCGCCGCAACGGCGGTTATTGTAAGCGCTATGGTTTTTCGGGTTATCCTTTTCCTTTTCATGTGCCACTCCCCTTTAATTGATAATACCATTATTCGAGACGTTTTTCAAGTAATCCGGGAAGTTGAAAATTCATTTCAGGTATATACTGATGGCTAATTTTTCGATAAGGGGTGAGGCGTTTGAACGGCAAAGAGCGAATGACTAAAATGCTTAAGCACGAGGCGATTGACAGAATTCCCGTCTATGAGCATTTTTGGAGTGATACTCTTACCTCATGGCAAGGTAAGGGGCATATTGATAGCGAGAGCTTAGATAACCATTTCGATTTTGATGTTCGAGAGTGCCGGGCTTTTAATCTGACAGCCGATCTCGATTTCAAGCTAAAAACAGCCGGTGAGGATAGTGACACTATTACATACATATCTCGACGGCAACGGCGCTACCTTGCGGCGCCACAAGCTCCACGATGCCACACCGGAACATATTTGCTTTGATATAGCAATTGGCTCCGGAGAGGACAAGATTTCGTTTATGGGCGGAATAGACGTTCGTAAGCTCTATACAAACAACAAGGACATTATTAACAGTAGCTGGAATTGAAAATACCCAAGGTTAAAGAAGGCTTCGGCTATTGTCTTCATTCGGATCCCTCCATACCTAAAACCATGGATTATGAGACATATAAATATTTCTTAGAACGAGGAATCGAGCTTGGAGCATATTAATCTCGGAACATGTTAAAGTTCGATTAAAAATAAAGCAAAGTAAAATGCCGTATATCATCTGTCGTTTTAAGACACGATATACGGCACAGTATATTCGGCAGTTTATGCAAAAAAAATCAATTTTTAATTCCTCAGTTGCTTTCTTAAATATTGTCCCGTATAAGAGTGGTCACATCTTGCCACCTGCTCGGGGGTTCCCGTTGCGATTATTTCCCCTCCGTTATCTCCCCCTTCGGGACCTAAGTCAATAATATAATCCGCACTCTTAATTACATCCATATTATGTTCGATGACAACGGCGGAATTGCCGCTGTCAACAAGCCTTTGAAGAACCTGCAGCAGCCTGTGAACATCGGCGGTGTGAAGTCCCGTAGTCGGCTCGTCAAGAATATAAATGGTCTTGCCTGTCGCCCTTTTTGACAGCTCTGTAGAGAGCTTTACCCTTTGTGCCTCGCCGCCCGAAAGCGTCGTAGCGGGCTGACCGAGCTTTATATAACCCAGTCCCACATCCCACAGTGTTTTCAGTCTATTGTAAATCCTCGGATTTGCTCCAAAAAAGCTCATTGCCTCCTCAACCGTCATTTCCAAAACCTCATAAATGTTTTTATTCTTATATCTAATCTCCAGCGTTTCACGGTTGTATCTCATTCCCTTGCAAACCTCGCAGGGAACGTATATATCCGAAAGAAAATGCATTTCTATTTTAACAATTCCGTCTCCCTCGCAAGCCTCACAGCGCCCCCCCTTGACATTGAATGAAAAACGGCTTGCATTGTATCCTCTGAGTTTAGCATCGCTTGTCTGCGAGAATAGATTTCTTATGTCTGTGTAAACCCCGGTATATGTTGCACAGTTCGAACGAGGAGTTCTTCCGATTGGTGATTGATCTATATTAATTACCTTGTCAAGATTTTCGAGTCCCTCGATAGCCCTGTGCTTTCCGGCTGTTTTTTTTGCGTTATTTAACTGAGTCGCAAGCTTTTTATACATTATTTCATTGACCAACGACGACTTGCCCGAACCCGATACACCTGTTACCGCAACAAACATACCAAGTGGTATTTCTACGTCTATATGTTTAAGATTATTCTCAAAGGCCCCGATTACTTTTAGGAAACAACCATTGCCGCTCCTTCTTTTCTCGGGAATGGGTATACACCTTTTTCCTGAAAGATACTGACCCGTAATTGACCTTTCACAGTTCAACAGGTCGTTCACCGTTCCCGCACAAACGACCTCGCCGCCGTGAATCCCCGCTCCGGGTCCGATGTCTACGATATAGTCTGCGGAAAGAATAGTTTCTTCGTCATGCTCTACAACAATTAGTGTATTACCTAAATCTCTCATTTGCCTTAGCGTTGCAAGAAGCTTATTGTTATCGCGCTGATGAAGACCTATACTCGGCTCGTCAAGTATATAAAGCACACCCATTAGTGAAGAGCCTATCTGAGTGGCAAGCCGTATCCTCTGATTTTCCCCTCCCGAAATGCTTCCCGCCGTTCGTGAGAGTGTAAGATAATCAAGCCCGACACTGCACAAAAAATCTAATCTCGAGAGCGTTTCTTTTAAAATCTGTTCGGCAATCATCCTATCCCTTGGGGAAAGCTTCAGAGATTTAAAAAATGATATGGTGTTTTTAATTGACTTGTCGCAAAGCTCTGATATATCTGTTCCCCCGACAGTGACGGCGAGTGAGGAAGGCTTAAGCCTCTTGCCGTCGCATTCGGGACATTTACTCACTGTCATCATTTGTTCAATTTCTGTTTTAACCCATTCGCTTGAGGTCTCCCTGTAACGCCTTTCAAGGTTGTGTACGAGTCCCTCGAATTGGGCGTAATATGTCCCCGTGCCATACTCATTTGTTCGTGTCATTGTCAGCTTCTCACCATTGCTTCCGAAAAGCAGGGCATCTAAACCATCCGGCGGAATATCCTTAATCGGCGTTTTAAGTGTAAAGCCATATCTTTCGCCTAAAGCTTTATAATACATCTGCGCTATAGTACCGCCCTCAGCAATATTCCAGCCGCTTGCCTTTACGGCACCTTTTTCTATCGAAAGATTTTTATCCGGTATAATCAATTCCGGATCTATACGCATAAATATACCCAACCCCATACATTTAGGGCATGCGCCGTACGGATTGTTAAAGCTGAACATGCGAGGGTTCAACTCCTCAATGCATGCGCCATGCTCAGGGCATGCATAGTTTTGTGAAAAAAGAAGCTCCTCCCCGTCCAGGACAGCTACGAGAGCGGTGCCGTCGGTAAGCGAAAAAGCGGTTTCAAGCGAATCTGTCAGTCTGGAAACAATTGATTTGTCAATAACAAGCCTGTCCACAAGAATATCAATGCTGTGCTTGATATTTTTGTCAAGCTTAATGTCCTCGGATAAATCATAAATACTTGAGTCGATTCTGACTCTTACAAAACCGCCGCGTCGCGCCGCCTCAAGTTCCTTTTTATGCTCACCCTTTCTCCCTTTGATAATTGGGGCAAAAATCCTGATTTTCGTGCCTTGCGGCAGCTGCATAACACTTTCAACCGTCTGGTCTATTGTCTGCTGTTTAATCTCTTTCCCGCAAACGGGGCAGTGCGGTATTCCGATTCGGGCGTACAAGAGCCTGATGTAATCATAAATCTCCGTAACCGTTCCCACTGTAGAGCGTGGATTTTTTGAGGTTGTTTTCTGGTCGATTGAAATGGCGGGTGAAAGTCCGTCAATTTTATCGACATTCGGCTTTTCCATTTGACCTAAAAATTGTCTTGCATAGGAAGAAAGACTTTCTATATACCGCCGTTGCCCTTCGGCATAGATTGTATCAAATGCGAGCGATGACTTTCCCGAGCCGGAAAGTCCGGTAAAAACTATGAACTTGTCCCTTGGGATAGTAAGGTTCACGTTTTTAAGATTGTGCTCCCGTGCGCCCCTGATTATCAAATCTGTTTTCATACATTTTCTTTTCCTTTAAGCTTTTGTATTTTATCTCTAAGATATGCTGCGTGCTCAAATTCAAGCAGCTTTGCCGCAGCCTTCATTTCCTTTGTCAACTTCTCGATTAGTTGCATTTTTTCCCTTGGGGAAAGCCTTTTCCCCGTGTTTTCGTCAATATCGGCTTTTGAAGATATTTCAAGTATATCGCGCACTTCTTTTGATATTGTCCTTGGAGTAATTCCGTGTTCCTTGTTATACTTGATTTGCTTTTCCCTTCGACGCGTTGTTTCGCGTATGGCATATTCCATTGATGCCGTAACACTGTCTGCGTACATTATGACCTGACCGTTTACATTTCTTGCCGCTCTGCCTATAGTCTGAATAAGTGAGGTCTCGCTCCTTAAAAAGCCTTCCTTATCGGCATCAAGAATAATTATTAAGGATACTTCGGGTATGTCAAGGCCTTCTCTCAGGAGGTTTATCCCGACAAGTACATCAAATTCCCCAAGACGCAAGTCTCTTATAATCTCCATACGCTCTATGGTATCTATATCATAGTGCATATAACGTACCTTTATATCAAGGTTTGAAAGATAATCGCTCAGGTCCTCCGCCATCTTTTTTGTAAGAGTAGTAATAAGAGTTCTTTCACCCTGCTCGATGCGGCGGTTAATTTCACCTATCAGATCGTCAATTTGCCCTTCTATGGGTCTTACGGATATTTGAGGGTCAAGTAATCCCGTAGGCCTTAGGACCTGTTCGACGATCCTCTCGCTTCTTGAACGTTCAAACTGGGCAGGGGTAGCGCTTACGAATATTTTCTGATGTGTTTTAGAAATGAATTCCTCAAAATTAAGTGGTCTGTTATCATAGGCGGACGGCAGTCTGAAGCCGTATTCGACAAGACTTTCCTTTCGTGAACGGTCTCCTCCGAACATAGCTTTGACTTGCGGAATCGTGACGTGAGATTCGTCTGCGAACAGGATAAAATCCTCGGGGAAATAATCCAAAAGTGTAAAAGGAGGCGAACCCGGTTTTCTGCCCGACATCACTCTTGAATAATTCTCTATTCCCTTGCAAAAGCCCGTTTCACGAAGCATATCAATATCATAATAAGTCCTTTGCATTATGCGCTGAGCCTCAAGAAGCTTTCCGCAACTCTTAAAATAATCGACTCTCTCCAACATTTCAAGCTCAATCTCGGCAAGTGCCTTTTCGAGCTTTTCCTGTGAAACCACATAATGTGAAGCGGGGTATATGGCAACGTGAGAAAGAGTGTTTTTAACAGTCCCTGTAAGTGCTGTAATTTCACTTATTCGTTCGATTTCGTCCCCGAAAAATTCGATTCTTATAGCGTTTTCGGAGGAGTAAACGGGGAATATTTCAACAACATCCCCTCTTACCCTGAACTTATTGCGTGAAAAGTCTATATCGTTGCGCTCATATTGAATTTCCACGAGCTTTTTGATAAGGTCGTCCCTTTTTTTCTTTGCGCCCTGACGAAGCGAAACAACCATACTCTTATAATCTATAGGGTCGCCTAACGAGTAGATACACGAAACGCTTGCAACAATTATGACATCCCTGCGCTCTGACAGCATCGCAGTCGCCGAGTGCCTCAGCTTCTCAATCTCATCATTGATTGAGGAGTCCTTTTCTATATAGGTGTCGGTTGCTTGAATATATGCCTCAGGCTGATAATAATCGTAATAGGATACGAAATACTCAACGGCATTTTGGGGAAAAAACTCCTTGAACTCGGAGCAAAGCTGTGCCGCAAGCGTTTTATTATGCGCAAGAACAATTGTGGGCCTGTTAACCCTTGCTATAACGTTAGCCATAGTGAAGGTTTTGCCCGAGCCTGTGACACCTAAAAGAGTCTGCTCGTTGTAGCCCCTGTTAAGTCCGTCCACAAGCGCATCTATTGCCTCCGGCTGGTCACCTGTGGGTTCAAATGAAGAGAACAGCTTAAACTTATCCATAAGCACCCCTAATAAAGCTGAGTTAATCATATTCTTCCAAAAAACATCAGATAATACAATATCCGAGGCAAACAAATGTTTACCTCGGATATGATAACACACTTTTTTTAATATGTAAATACGAGATTAAAAATTCAATGCGTTATATGAACATATTTTTGTATTCAGCATGCTTTCTCATAGAAAAAGCATCCCCGTCCGCCCCAATGATTATGTGGTCATATACGCCTATATCAAGACGACGAAGCATAACAACGAGACTTCTTGTAGCGTCAATGTCGGCAAGTGAGGGAGATGCCGCTCCGTTGGGATGATTATGTGCTAAAACTATGTAGGAGGCGTTCGAATTAATTGAGGTCTCAACTATTTTTCGGCTGTTAATATCTGTACTGTTTATGCTTCCCTCTCCTACCACGCTTAGTTTTTTTATTCTGCCCTTATTGTCAAAGCTTAAGATAACTATAGTTTCATAAATTTTAGAGCGGTAATATGAAGCTAAATATTCCTTCATCCGGTCGGTAGTCATCGGCTCCTTATTGTTATTAGCGGAGGATAGCCTGATTCTGTCGAAAATAGAAGACACAACTCTGATTAGCAGCGCCGTTTTCTCCCCGACTCCTTCAACTCTTAAAAGCGCGTCGTACGGAGCCTTGAATACTCCCTCAAGCGAGCCGAATTCGTTTATCAGTTTATGTGCCGTTTCATTTGTGTCTTTTCTCGTAATGGCGAAGAAAAGAAGTATTTCTAAAAGAGCATGGTCGGAAAACTTATCAATACTGTTATCCTTAACCCTCTCCTTTACGCGATTACGATGCCCTGCATGAATAGAAGTGTTTACGGGCTTCTCTTTACCCAAATAAATCCTCCTCTTTTTCAACGGAAGTTTAATTTAATTATACAAAACAAGCTGTAAAAGTCAATACAGGAAAACGGAGCAAGTAAACCTGCTCCGTTCTCTGTATAGATGATTTTATTCGTTTACAAATTTATATGCATCCTTTATCGCCCAAAATTCCGCTTCGCCGATATCGGAATACCCTATGGGTCCGTAGTATTCGTACATACCGTCACTTGCCGCTTTAAGGAATTTATATAAATACTGGTGAGCAACCTCCTCGCCATCGTCCGGTTTTGGTGGTGTGCGTTTGCCAGCTCTTACAAGACAGTCATAAACCTCCGCTTTAATAAGCTCAACCTCTTCGGTGGTAACGGTACCGTATTGCTCCATATGATAGGCTTTGTCAAGCGCAGCCTGAGTGTCTGCTATAAGCTGATAATCGTATGTTCCCGGGGCTGCAAGCTCTTCGGACAGAATCGACTCGGCATCCGGCACCTCGTTGCTGAAAAAGCCCCGTGTATTTCTTGCATACATAAACTGCGGGTATCTTTCGTCAGAATAAATGTCGGTTATTGATTTATCATAAAGAAGGTCAATTGCAAGATTCATTATTATATTGTTTCTTGCGGTAGACTCGTGATTTTGCTTATAGAAATAGAATGAATGCTCGGGAAGAACCGATGTAGAAGCATCAAGCGTGTTGTCGGGAGAAATGTGATTGTGCAAAGGATTGTGGCACAAGGGCGCTGAGGGGATGTAATCAGCCCCGAGCGTTTGGTCGATTAAGCAGGTATGGGCACCCATTGAGGTTGAATCAACATGAATTATACCGTCTGCATTGTAATCATCCCAGGAACGGGCTATTGAGTAAAGAGGAACACCGTAATCAACAATATTAAATATCTCAACCCCTGTTCCCTTGAGAGCGAGGATATTCGCCCTGCTGTTAAGCTGTGCTTGATAATATTCGAATGTTCTGTCCTTAAGGTATTCATGGTCCGCATCGCTTAAATACTGCGCCGCAAGCTGCGGGTAATCCTCACTGGCAACTAAAGCCCACATATTCGGACAGTTAATGAGAATTTTGTCAAGAAGCTTATCAACGGTTTTGTCAAGCAAATCGGAAAGAACCTGCTTTGGGAGAAAACGAATACCGAGATTCGCCACATAAGCAAGATAGTCATCCGGCATAAGCGAGGGGAACAAATCCCTGTAAAGCATATTGTCTTCAAAACTAAGCTCTTTCTTATATACGTCGCTTACTATCTTAGAGCCGTCAAGAGCGGGAATTATTGTTACCACTCTCTCAATGTCCTGTGAAACCTCTGGATGAAGCTCAATAAGTGCGTTGAATACGGTTCCCCCGAGACTTATCGGCACAAGGTTGACTTTATCGTGACCTGTTTGAGCCATTACCATCTGAATATACGCATAAAGCTCTTCGGCTATACCGAGTACGTCTCCGAAGCTGTTGTACGCAAAGAAATAAAGATGGTCGGCGCCTGCCTTGTCAGCATAACCTTTAATCGGAATAGCATTAAGAATGAAATTGCTGTCAACCTCATTACATTGGGCAAGGCTCTTATAGTATTTGATAATATGTACATTATTTACCGGCAGACCGTCGAGTCCTGTTTCGTTAATTGCAAAAGCCCCGGCAATAGTCTCGGAAGCGTAATCGGTAAAGCCATTGTCCTTTTGAGTCGCTATAGCGGTTATAAGGGGAGCGGCAAGCTTATTTATAAGCTCATCGGAATTCACATAAAGCGGCCAGCCCGTGACGGGGTCTCCGTTTGTGTCATAAATAATCTCGTTATTCTCATCATAAAGATATGCGTCTGATTGCCCGATACCGGGAATTATTATCGACGGTGCATGCGAGCAATTGCCTTTACAAGCCGTAAGCGGTTCGCCGTCGCACATAGAAAGAAGCGTATCGACATCCTCCTGCCATGAAGTGTAGGTAATTGTCGAGCCCCTCTCCGCGTCAAAGGTATTGCCCAATATCCCGAAGGTACCTAAAAAGGCAAACAGGATTGCTAAAAGCGAAGCAATGGTCTTGGAAATCTCATGATAAGCATTCATAAAAACACTCCTTATATTTATCACCAAAAGGTGAAATATTACTTAGATAAATCCGCCGAAGCAGAAAGAACCGCGGCAGACAGACGCGCCGTCGCCTTTTCCGTGAGAGAATTGTCTTTAACTATCGTATAAGTGAAAAGCTGCTCACATTCGGCAATCGACTTCACAAGCTCTTCTCTCACATGCTCGTGCAAATCCGTTTCAAGCAATTCCTTTGCTTTAATAAGTAGTTTGTATTTAATCTCCTTAATATTTCGGGAACCGTTAAATTGAGGAAAAGCAGCAGATGAATAAACACCCTTAAATTCCTCATTTGTAAGAATTTCACGGCAAAGCAAAAGTGCGACATCGTTATAAGCAATATCGTCGTGAATTTGATTCGAAAAAAACCATGTTGTATCGGGAAAAAGCCCTGCCCCCGCGTCAACAACACGCTCGGGCGAAATGTGGTTATGACTTTTTTCGCCGCATTTGTAAACAGGCTTATAATCGTCAGGCAGCGTTTCTCCTACGGGAACCGAAAAAGCGTTTAAGGATGCCGATTGCAAATCTATCACGGAATCTGAATTGACAGATTTTGATTTAACGAAGGGGGCAAGCTTTTTGCCGTAACCGCATATGGTAAAAAACTCAACCTTACGCTCTGTCTGCAATTTGAAAAGCTGCTCATAATCCTTTTGAGCCCTGTGAAATCTGTCGGCTTTTGCCCTTAGAGCCTCATGTTTTCCGTCGCAAAGGTATTTTTCGCGAAGAGCGTCATACCTCTCACGCGGAACCACCGCCCACATTGCGGGGCTGTTGATTAATACCGTGTCACGAAGAGCTGAAAGAGCGGTTTCGGTAATTTTTTTACCCATGCCTTTTGGCAATATTTTTGTAAAAGAAAGGATTTTATCGGTTGCTCTTCTATCAAGAATAAATTCAAGAACTTTCTTCGGGTCATCAAAATCAATATTGCCCTCAAAAACATCGGCAACGATGCTTGTGCCGTTTATGGCGGGGACAAAGTTCATTACTCTGTGAATGTCTTTTTTGTCACCGTAAGCGTCAAAGTATGCAACCGAGATTGAGCCGCCTAAACTTACGGGAACAATATTCACCTTATCATGACCGGTTTTTTGTTTAACGTTTTGTATAAATAAATGTAATTCCTTTGCTGTTTCATAAGGCTGACCAAAAGAATGGTAAGCAAAAAAATACATATGACTTTCGCCGATTACCTGTGTGAGCTGCTCCATTGGCACCATACGGTATATAAAACGCTTTTCATCCTCCGAACATTCGGCAAGGGAACGGGGATAAGATACAACCCTAAGCTGAGCTTTTGGAATACCGTCTCTTGCCGAAGCAAGGGGGGAAAGCGCTTTGCATAGCTCCCTGTAAAGAATATCGGTAAAGCCTGCGTCACGTCTCAAAGCAATCATTTTTGCTGCCGAGGGCAAAATTCTCCTGAGTAATTCTTTGCTGTCAAGCTCAAGCGGCCAGGCAAGCTTGACTCTCTTTCCTTCATTATCAAGCAGCTCTACTTTAGATTGACCTATTCCGGGAATTATTACAGTAGGATAGTATCCGCACTGACAAAACTCACTCATTATTAAAACCCCTCAAAAGCAAAAAATAACACTTTTTATTAATAAATATTATCATATAATTTACTAACTTTCAAGTAATTTACTAAATTTCAAGCAAACTAAAAATAAAACTGTTTTAATTAGTAATAATATTAATATAAATTTTACATTATTGCATTTTTTTACGATTTATGTATAATGTAAGATAGAGTATTTTTGATAATATCAGGATGTGCATTGTATTGTTTAATAAAAAAAGCCACCTGCTTATTTTCGGAAAAGGCTTTAACTATTCCGAAGACGGTCCCGGAAACAGGCTTATCTATCACCTGAAGGGCTGTAATCTCCACTGTCCCTGGTGCTCTAACCCCGACGGATTAAAAAGCGAAGAATATGAAAAAGGTACGCCTGTTGATGAGCTTCTTAAAGAAATTCTATCCTGCAAACCAATGTTTTTCGACGGCGGAGGAGTTACCTTTACGGGGGGAGAGATTCTCTGCCAAGCGGATGCGATGGAAAACATACTCTTTCAGCTTACCGAGAATAAAATACATACGGCAGTTGAAACAAACGCTTCCCTCCCCTCTTTGAAGAGGCTTATGCCTTATATTGACTATTTAATAGCAGATTTTAAGCATCCGAATGAGAAAAAACTAATGCAGGTTGTCGGCGCCTCTCTCCTTCCGATAAAGGACAATCTGAAAACAAGGGTTCTTTCGGGAAAGCCCTTACTCGTAAGAGTTCCGCTTATTCACGGTTTTAATGACAATGATGAGGCTTTGGAGGGATTTACCGAATTTTTCAGGGAGCTTTCAGAGTTGGGAGCTAAGGACAGTTTATGGTTCGAACTGCTTAAATACCATGAGTACGGCAGGGAAAAGTGGGAAAAGGAGGGTCTTCCATACACTGTAAAGAATGGCTTTATTAGTGATAAAAGATACAATGAAATTATGGAATTTTTTCGCTTGCGCGGTATAGCCGCGATTAATACATAATTAGGGAGAACAGACATATGAAGGGTTTTGATTGTGAACACATAACAAAAAATGCGAAGGAGCTTTTCAAGGAAGAAAGAGGTATTAACAGGCTTGACGGTTGGTTCCTTATCAGAGAGGCAAATATGAAGTACAGCCCCGCCCTTTCAGACCTCCCGCCTGAGGAAAGAAGTGCTCAAATACTTAAAAAGGCTATTCTTGAGCTTCCTTTGTCAATAAGTGACAATGCAATTTTTGCGGGTACCCAAAGAGATGCTTTTGCAAAAAGCTACGCTCTTATAAATCCGTCCTTTAAGGTCGAAACCTTTAACGGCTACTGTGACCCGACTGCCGTTTACGGCGATATAGAGCCTAACGAGGTGTTCACAAAGGAACGAATACAAAAGGTCTGCGAGTTTGACAAACACACACAATATGTCAAACAGCTTTCCGCTGTATATAAGAGTGTTGAAAAGCTCACGGGGGAGGTAGCTTTCTTTATTGAGCAGGTAACGGGGCACCTTATTCCTGATATGAGACAAGCGATAAAATACGGCGTTCGCTCCTTGATTTCAGATATTGATAGCAAAATTAAAACGGCAAACGGAATAAAAAAGAGTAACTATTCAGCTATGAAAACGGCTCTTGAGTGCGTTATTGTTCTTGCCGGGAGATATGAGCAAATCGCGCGTGAAAATGCACAAAGCTCTTGCGCTCAAAGAAAAACCGAGCTTCTTCTGCTTGCCGACACACTGAAAAAGGTACCCGAAAACGGCGCGGATACTCTTTACGAAGCAATCCAAAGCTTTATTCTGTTATGGCAGGTTATGTGTATAGAGCAAGCCCCGAACCCCTTTGCTTTTTCCGTGGGCAATGCCGACAGAATTTTTGAGCCATACAGGGCTGCGGATAATTTATCCCGTAATGAAGCCGCCTCTC
The DNA here is from genome assembly GCA_002069015.1 of Firmicutes bacterium ADurb.Bin300. GTDB lineage: Bacteria > Bacillota > Clostridia > Oscillospirales > Acutalibacteraceae > DTU089. The sequence goes on from MWBL01000021.1 coordinate 12,048, forward strand.
TTTTTAAGCATTTTCTTGTGTTCTTCAATGTGGCCGACAGGAGTTGGGCGATATCACAAAATATAATCGTCAGCGGAAGGGATATAAGCGGAAAAGACCTCACCAATGAAACAACCTACGCTCTTTTAGACGCGTATTATGATATGAATCTGCCCCAGCCGATACTTTCCGTGAAGCTCCATAAAAACACTCCTGATACTCTCTACCGCGAATTAGGCAGGTTTTTCTTTACGCCCGGCTGTCTTACTCCGTCTATATTTAACGATGACTCCCTTTATGAAGTGCTTCATAAGGCCGGCGTTGAGCTTGAGGATATTCCGGACGCATCGATTGCGGGCTGTCAGGAGCCTCTTATAATGGGCAAGGATAACGGCAATACAACTAACAGCTGGCTTAATCTCGGAAAAATCTTGGAGCTAACGCTCAATGACGGTATTTCAACAGTTACCGGTGAAAAAATAGGCGGCGTTTGCGAAAAAACGGACGCGTTGTCCGCTCTTAAAAATGTCCGTGAGAGGTTTTATGAAAACGCGGAGTTTTTCATTACGGAAATGGTTAAGGCTGCTAACGGGGCGTCCCGAGCTCTTTCAAGCCTGCCCGTTCCTTTCCTGAGTACTCTTATGGGAGGAATTGAGACGGGATACGATGTTCGGGATACGAAGCATCAGGGCACAAAATATAATGGCAGCGGCTGTCTTATCCACGGAAACAGCGTTGTTTCAGACTCCTTTATTGCCATTGACCGTCTGGTAAGCGAGCGCCCCGAGGATGCGCAACGTCTGCTTGACGCTCTTAAAAATAACTTTGAGGGCGAAAAGGAGCTTCGGGAATATCTTTTGCAACAGCCTAAATACGGGAATAACATAGCCTGTGCCGATGATGAGGCTTCTGTTGTAACCGATAGAATAGCAGATATGGTCAGGAATGCCGAAAACTATCTCGGCAATCCTTTCCGCCCGGACTATTCGACACCGTCTACTCACCTGCTTTACGGATACTGGGTAGGAGCTCTCCCCAACGGGAGAAAAAGAAGAGAAATGCTCAACTACGGAGTTGACCCGCTTAACGGCGATGCAAATCAAGGTCTTGGTTTTAGAACCCTTTCACTCTTAAAGCTCCCCTTCGAAAAAATGTGCGGCGGCTATGCATCACATTTCGGAATAGACCCGAAATATTTCAGATCGGAAACCTTAGAGGATAAAGGGCTTGACTTCCGGAATAAAGTTATTCGCCCGCTCTTCTTCAACCCCTTAAACGAACGAGTTTCGCCATTTTATCTTTATGTTAACGTAACAACACCCGAAATCCTTAAAAAAGTACTCGAAAATCCGTCAAAATACGCTCCGAGTGGGATTTATATTATGAGAATACACGGAACCTTCGTGAATTTTCTCGACCTTTCCCCCGCTATACAGCAGGATATTATGAAAAGGCTCGATCCTGCCTCCGCTTCTATCTGCTGTTGAAAGGGGAAAAGTATGTTTACAATCGGATTGGATATAGGAACAACTAACATTTGTGTCGCCATGACCGAAATGGAAACGAGAAGGCTTGTAAAAACCGTAACTCTTAAAAATGACAGCTTTGTTGTCGGCGAAAAGCCTTTTCAGAAAATGCAGGACCCCGAAAAAATATTTGGCATCGTAAAAAAGGCTCTTTCGGAGTTAATGAACACAAATACAGATATTGGGGCAATAGGCGTTACCGGTCAGATGCACGGAATAGTGTACTGTGATAAAAGCGGCAAGCACGTAAGCCCGCTTTTTACATGGCAGGACTGTTCGGGAAACGAAGCTTTTATGGGCACTACCTATTGCGGGTACATCAACAAAAAAACAGGGTATAAAACCGCGTCGGGCTTTGGGCTGGTAACTCATTTTTACAATACCCTAAACGGAATAACACCTTTAAACTCCTATAAATTTTGCACTATTCATGATTATATCGTTATGAGGCTATGCGCTCTTAAGGAGCCTCTCGTCCATATAAGCGATGCCGCAAGCTTCGGGATTTATGATTTAGTAAATAACAGGTTTGATTTTAATTCCTTAGACCGTTTAGGTTTAGATTCTGACATCCTGCCCAATGTAACCGAAAAAACCGTCTTTGCAGGGAAAACCAATGTCGATTTTCTGCCGAAAGGAATCCCCGTAACAGTTGCTATCGGAGATAATCAGGCTTCCTTTCTCGGCTCGGTTAAAAGTCCGCCGGACTCTGTTCTTGTAAATATGGGCACAGGCAGTCAAATCTCTGTAATGACTGAGCTTGTCACTTGTCCCTCTTCAGGAGAAATTCGTCCGTTCCTTGAAAACACCTATCTGTTCGTAGGCAGCTCACTTTGCGGAGGGCGGGCGTATCAGATACTTGAAAGCTTTTTCAAAGACTGTCGTGTTCTGTTCGGTCTTCCCGAAAATGATGATGAAAGCCTGTTCCCTTCTATGGATAAGCTGTCGGAAAAGGCATTTGAGCTTTCGAATCCGCTTCTTGTTGGCTGTGAATTCTGCGGTACGCGTGAAAACCCGGATAAACGCGGAGTTATTGAAAATATCGGGGTCGATAATTTTACGCCTGCTCATCTTATCTGCGGCGTTTTAAGAGGTACCGTTAACGAGCTGTTTGAAATTTTTGAAAGTTACCGTCCTTATTTGACAAGTCAACCTAAAAGACTTATAGGCTCAGGTAACGGCATACGCAAAAGTGCCGTATGGCAAAAGCTCTTTGAAGAAAGGTTTAATATGAAATTAACCGTTTCGGAAAACAAGGAAGAAGCCGCATATGGCGCCTCGGTTTTTGCAAATAAGGCTTTTAATAACTTAAGGATGTGTGAGTTTGAATTGTGAATTAATTTCTTCTTTACCTGTCTTTTTTAATCAAAACAGAGTTTTCAGAGTATATTTGGGGGGAAAGCTTTTTTCTGATTTTTTCGGCGACAACAGCGAGGACTCCTTTTTCCCCGAGGAATGGATTTGCTCGTCTGTGAAAGCCCTCAATGAGGGAAGGGACGACCCGGGTGAAGGAATTTCAACCGTAAAAGACACTGATATTCGCTTTGACGAGCTTTTAAGTAAGCACAAAGAGCTCTTAATTGGGGACAGGGACGGACTCGATGTTCTTGTTAAAGCTCTTGACAGTGCAATTCGTCTCCCCGTTCAGGCGCATCCGAACAAGGAATTTTCTCAAAAGCACTGGAACTGTTCTTTCGGAAAAGCGGAGTCATGGTATGTTCTTGCGACGAGAGAAAATGCTGCTATCTATTTCGGTTTTAAGCAAGGCGTTACAAGAGAGATATTTGAAAAAGCTGTTGAGGAAAGTGATAGGGACAAGAATGCAATGGAAGCTCTTCTCAACCGAATTCCCGTAAAGCCGGGCGACGTTTACTTTATACCCGCAAGGGCAGTCCACGCAATAGGAGCCGGGTGTTTGATTCTTGAGGTTCAAGAGCCTACCGATTTTACCATACAGCCCGAGCGGTGGTGCGGTGACTATCGTCTTTCCGATAGAGAAATGTTTTTAGGTTTGAGTAAGGATGAGGCTTTAGACTGCTTTGATTTTTCTTTAACGGCGGATAAGGTTATGGCACAATGCAAAAAAATGCCTGAAATTATTGAAGCAACAAACGGTTTTACAAGAGAGTCTCTTATTTCCCGCGACGATACCCCTTGCTTCAGCGTCGAACGATACCGTGTGAATAACGGTAAAACCGCTCTTCTTCCCGCTCCCGCCGTGTATGTCGTTACAAGCGGACGCGGCGCCTTAAGGCTGCTTGATCGTGATTACATAAAAGAAATAAAAAAGGGAGATTATTTTTTCTCCCCATATGCTATTAATCAAAAGCTATTTGCTGTGAGCGACGATTACGTTGAAATAGTGGCTTGCCTGCCTCCTATTTAATATATAAAAATAAAAACGAAAGGGTGTTAAGGCATGGTTGAAATCTTTCTTGCGGCTAAGATTTGGGACAGTGAGATTATCGGTAAATTCTATAGTGCCCTAAAGAAGCTGCCTGATGAAGAAAAGTGCGATTGTTCGATTTTTATTGCGCAAACTCTGCAAAAGCGCGGTGGAAATAGTAATATTTCAGCTGCCGCAGAAATACTTGAGTATGGTATAAACAATTACAATAATGTATCTACAGAGACAAAGGCAAGGATGCATTGGGCTTTTGGTTATATTATTGAATATCATTTACAAAATTATGAGGATGCATACCAGCAATATCTTCTTTGGAAAGACCTTAACTCAAAAACAAGCGGCGTTTATATAGCTCTTACACGCTGCCTTCTTTTAAGGGATAATTTTGTTTATTCACCGGAGCTTGAAGAGAACCTTCTAAAAAGCGGTGGTGAAGGTGATTTGGGTCGTGGGGAAGACAGACTATATGAATCAATAGCCTGGTATCTTGTCTACGCAAAGCAGGGAAACAAGAAAAAAATGGCTCAATACAGAGGGATAGCACAGGCAATATTAAAATCCGACGAAAACTTCCTTCCTGATTATGTATTCCGTAACGATGCGGAAAAAGAAGAATTAAATATACCTCAAAACGTTAGAATCTATGTTAAGGAAATGCCCTGAATATTAAAAGAACCGTACTTTTTTCGTTAGTGCGGTTCTTTTTAACAGTAAAAGGAAGCTTTGCCCTCCCCTTTTTAAGAGGTGAGCAAAGCAGCAGTAATTCTTATTAACGGATTATGCCTCTCCTTTTGTTTTCGCAAAGCAGTCGCTGCAATACACAGGGCGGTCTTTGCGGGGCTTAAATGGTACTGTTGCCTCTTTTCCGCATGCTGCACAGATTGCTGTGAACATCTCGCGTTCTCCTCTTGCCGCTTGCTTGCGATTGTCACGGCATGTCTTGCAACGTTGTGGCTCGTTTACAAAGCCTTTAGCATCGTAAAACTCTTGCTCTCCGGCTGTGAAAATAAATTCCTCGCCACATTCTTTGCAGATGAGTGTTTTGTCTTCAAACATTTTTTTACCTCGCTTGACATATAAAGATATTACCCTCGGACGGGCTTGCACCGCCACCTTTGGAAATCAACGCTCTTCTAAAAATTAAGCTAAGAGGGCATATTAAACGGCATTAACAGTGCCGTTATAATACTGTTTAAGTTTACGCTTTGCACGCTGCAGAGCGTTTTCCGCGGATTTTTCAAGAACCCCGAGACTAATTGCGATATCGGATATCGAGAAGCCGCTGATATACATTGCGAATACTTTTTGTTCCTTTTCGGAAAGCTTTGCGAAAAACAAATTGATAAAATCACCGAGCTTCTCGTTTTCGGAAACGGCATCAAGCGGATTAAAAAGCTCTGATGCCCGCTCATCAACCACAGCAGTTACCGGAAAGGTTTTCTTGACGGTTCTTCCTGCAATTGATTTAATTCGATTAGCGATACATTTTGAGGCATATGTATCAAAGGAAGCACCTTTTTTGCTGGAATAAGTCTTGACAGCCGAAAGAAAACCGAGCATTCCCTCCTGGTTTAAGTCTTCAATTTCCAAATAACCTGCAGGATATTTCGCTCTGTTGACATTCAGGAACCTTTGAGCTAAAAATGCAAGCGCGGCGCTTTCTCCGTTTTGAGCAAGAGCAACAAGTTCTTCATTGGACAAACCGCCGTATTTTTGCGAAATCAAGCAGTTTTTCAAGTTAATACCCCGGTAATAATAATATGTGGTTGCATAATAACCCAAAAAGAATATTTTGTCAAACATTTTTTTCAAATATTCAAAATTATTGTAATACTTGATAAAATTTTCCTTTATTCTATTGTTTTTTTCGTTTTTTAATTAAATATAATATACCGAATGTAACTAAAACAGCTAAAGCAATAAAGAAAACGATGAGGGCGATTATTTCAAAAGAATCACCGGGGCTGTTTTCGGAAAGCTGCGAATCGCGCACACCCGCGAGCGAGTCAGTCGCAAAAACCTGAAACGCCGTTATAAGTACTCCTCCAATAAGAAGAAGAGCGAGTATAGCCGCAATAACCCTTACTGCTGTTTTTCTTGAAATCAAAACAGTCACCCTTTCAATTGCTCCTTGTTTAAATACCCAAGATTCGTTTCATACGGTCAGAAATATCCTGCGCCTTTTTTTCCGCTTTTTCTCTGCTCTCGGCCTTTGAGGTAATATATACCTTAAGCTTAGGCTCTGTTCCGGACGGTCTGACAATAACGGTATCTTCACTCTCAAGAATAAAATGAAGAACATCGGAAGAGGGCAAATCAGTCGAGGTTTTCTCGTTTGAATTGCAATTTAACACTTCTCCTGTTTTATAATCCTTGATAGTCTTAACTCTGCCGCCGTTGATTTCCATAGGCGGCGAGCTTCTTAAATCGGACATTATTTTGCCCATAGTCTGCATTCCCTTAGCTCCCTCGAACGCGTAATTATTTAACAAGCTGATATAAAAGCCGTACTTTTCATAAATTGAATTCATAAAGTCGTATAAAGTAAGCCCTTTTGCCTTGTAATATGCCGCCATTTCGCATATAAGCATTGACGCTGTTACCGCGTCCTTGTCCCTGGCGTGAGTACCTGAAAGATAACCGTAGCTCTCCTCCATTGCAAAAACAAAGCGATGCTTTTCTCCCTTGTTTTCAAGGGCGGTTATATATTCGCCTACATATTTGAAGCCGGTCAATAAATCAACAACACTCGCTTTGTAGTTCCTTGCTATCTCCTCTATTAACGGAGTTGACACGATTGATTTAATGACAATGGCATTTTCGGGTAAAATACACATTTCGCTCATTTGGGACAGAATGTATTCAGTCAGCATAGCTCCTGTCTCATTTCCGGTCATGAGCCTATATTCGCCTTCGTCAAGTACGGCTATTCCTACCCTGTCACAATCGGGATCGGTAGCAAGAAGCAAATCAGCATTAAAGCTATCCGTAATTTTTAACGCTTCCTCAAATGACTGTCGAATTTCCGGATTAGGATAAGGACATGTAGGAAAATTTCCGTCGGGATTTTCCTGACTTTCTACTACCTTCAGCTCTTTTATTCCGATTTCGCCTAATATTTTGCGAACAGGCAAATTACCTGCCCCGTTGAGCGGAGTATATATTATTTTAAGCTTTGTTTTTTCAGAAGCGTCCTTATTTAACCTTTTTGACAAAACCTCTTCATAAAACCCGTTAAAGACTTGTTCCCCTATAAATTTAATCGTTCCGCCCTCAACGGCATCTTCAAAGCTTACACGCTTTACCTGTTCGAACACATCAACCTTTGAAATATAATCGAATGTTTTTTGTGCCACCTCGTCGGTCATTTGATATCCGCTTTTATCATAGCACTTAAAGCCGTTATATCTTGACGGATTGTGACTTGCTGTTATTATTATGCCCGAACTGCACCCGAGCGTTCTTACAGCATAAGAAAGCATGGGAGTTGGAACAAGGCGCGGAAATATATGCACTTGCACTGCGTTCGCCGCAAGGACTGATGCCGCTTCCCTTGCAAAAAGCTCAGACTTGATACGCGAATCGTATGCAATCGCGACCGACGGCTCCTTGAATTCGGAATTAAGATACTCGGCAAGCCCCTGAGTCGCCTGACCTATAGTATAAACGTTCATTCTGTTCGTTCCCGCACCGATAATTCCCCTTAGCCCTGCCGTACCGAACTGAAGATTTTTATAGAATATGTCCGATATTTGCTCGCTGTCATTTTCTATTTCCGCAAGCTCCTTTATAAGGTCGCCGTCAAGTACGGCTTTTTCCTTCCAAAGCTTATATAATTTTTTGACATCATTCATAACATTTCTCCTGCTCTGATTCGATATATCGGTATAATACCATAATAATCCAAATAACACAATATATGAAATGACATTGTCTTATGCGGAAAACATTATCCCATAAAATCAGTCCAAATTTTATCCTCCGGCTCGGGGCGAGCCAATCCGTTTTCTTCACCTGTTTTTATACATTTTATAAGCCATGCCATATTTGTTCCCAACGCTCTCATAACCTGCATTCCTTCAAGATCTCTTTTAACCTGCTGTGGTGAGCTTCCGTGCACCATATTCCAGTAACCCGCCGAAACAACAGGCATATGGTTTATGGTGAAATACTTATTGAGTCTGTCAAGGGCGGCTGTAGCCCCGGCTCTGCGACAGCTTACTACAGCTGCCGCGGGTTTACCGCGAAAGCAACGCGCACCTGCGAAAAAGCATCTGTCAAGAACGGCGCAAAGCGCTCCGGCAGGAGCGGCGTAATGAACGGGTGAGCCAAAGACAAAACCGTCCGCCTCCTGTGCCTTTTCAATGATAGCGTTTACAATATCGTCGTCATACGCGCATTTGCCGCTGCTTGCACAGGCTTTGCAGGCTTTGCAACCGTGAACAACAGACGAACCGATATGAACAATTTCGTACTCTGCTCCATAGGTGTGCAAGGCAGACGCTATTTCCCCAAGCGCTGTATATGTACACCCTTTTTCATGTGGACTCCCGTTTATCATAAGTACCTTCATATAACCCCTCCGTTCTGTAACTGCAACTGCTATTAATTATAATATCAACTATTTCCAAAGGACTTTTTACAATATATTCCGCACCTGCGGTTTTTAAAAGGTTTTCATCCCGAAAGCCCCACAATACCCCGACACAGCAAAGTCCGGCATTTTTAGCGGTTAAAACGTCAATATCAGAATCTCCGATAAACAATGTTTGTTGCTTTTCACATCCCAATTTCTCCATACACTCATACACACATTCCGGCGATGGTTTTTTTGGTACTCCCGCTTTTTCCCCGACAGCAAAATCTATAAGCTCTTCAAAAAATTCAGTACACAGCTTAATAAGCGCCGGTTGATATTTGTTTGAAACAACGCCTGTTTTTATTTTCTTTTTTTTTAGCAGCTTTAGCAGCTCTAAAATGCCTTCATAAGGCTTCGTCTTATTTCTTGAATTTTCAGCGTAATGAGCTTTGAATATTTCAATGCATTTTTGTTTGTCTTCTTTTGAGATGCTCCTCGGAACGGATAGTGATATGAGCCTTTCAACCCCGTTCCCGACAAAAGCCTTGATTTCAGCTTTTGTTCTTTGGGGAAACCCCATACTCCCTAATGCAAAGTTTGTACTGTCTGCAAGGTCATCCAGCGTATCAAGCAGCGTGCCGTCCATATCGAATATAACAGCTTTATATTTCATTATCCCTTTTATTTTTCTCCTAATATTTTTTGAGCTATTTTATAAACGTCGCCGCATCCTAAGGTTATAACGAGGTCACCCTCTTTAACATTATCCTTTATATGGTTTGCAACCTCATCAAATGAATCAAACCAAACGCTGCCCTCAATTTCATTTGCAAGGTCTTGAGTATTAATACCATAAATATTTTTTTCCCTTGAACCCATTATCTTTGTCAATACAACTTTATCGGCGATTGAAAGCGCTCTCGCAAAATCATTGAGGAGTATTTTAGTTCTGCTGAATGTAAAGGGCTGGAAAACAGCCCAAACGCGCTTGTACCTCATAGCCTTTGCCGTTTTGAGAGTAACCTCAAGCTCTTTGGGATGATGAGCATAATCATCTGCGATAACAGCTCCTTTGTATTCTCCCAAAATCTCAAATCGTCTTCCTGCACCCTTAAAAGCCTCGAGGCTTTGCCTGCACCGCCGGAAATCGGCATTACAATACAAGGCAATACATATAGCTGCTAAAGCATTGTAAATATTGTGTTCTCCCGGTATGCCCAATTTAATCCTGCCGAGTTTCTTTCCTAAATACCAAACGTCAAACGAAGCGAATGCCCCGCTTAACAATTCAATATTTGTCGCATAACAATCATTGGAAGCCGATCTCCCGAAGGTTATGAGCTTTTTCCCCGAAACAGCTTTGACTGCCTTAACGGTTTTTTCGTCATCGCCATTAAAAATGACACAGCTTTTTGCCATCCGGGCAAAATGTCTGAAGGACGCTATCAGATTATCTTCCGTCTTAAAAAATTCCATATGGTCGCAGTCAACATTTAGTATCACGCTCACATTGGGCGATAGCTCGTGAAATGTATTTTTATATTCGCACGCTTCGCATATAAAGTGCTGACTTCTGCCGACAACGCCGTTTGAATTTGTAAGAGGCAGCCTCCCACCTATAAGAGCAGAGGGAGAAAGCCCTGCTTGAACAAGTATTTGAGTTGCCATTGCCGTTACGGTAGTTTTACCGTGTGTCCCGCTAATGCCCACACAGTTGTCAAATCTGCGTGAATATGCCCCGAAAAGCTTGCTTCTTTCAAATATTGGAATTCCCTTTTCACGAGCGGCGCACAACTCCGGATTGTCAGGCATAAGAGCCGCCGTATAAACAACCATATCGGCTCCGTCAACATTTTCCGCCTTGTGACCAAGCGTGACTTTTATATCTAAAGTCCTGATCCTTTTCAGTGTATCCGATTCGTTATTGTCCGAGCCGGTAATTTTATAGCCCCGTGAATGAAAAATCTCGGCAAGCGGACACATCCCCGCCCCGCCGATTCCGATAAAATGTATACTTTTCGAGTTGTTCAATACATTATCTATGTTGCAGTCTATCATTTATTAAGCCTCATTCCAAAAAATGACTGTTTGTTTTATTATACTCGATTATTAATAAAAAATAAACCCCTACACTAAAATTGTTTAGACGTTTGCTTTCACAAATATATATTGTCTTCATAATATAAGGTGACAGGAATTCAAGCACAGCAGCTTAGCTTTGAGAGGATGATTATTATATGAAAGCACATAAATTTCTGATAATCGGAGGTGACAAGCGCCAGCTTTATCTTGGGGAGTACCTAAAAAGAAATTATTATGATGTTAAGATGTATGGCTTTACAGAAATAGAATCGAATTTGCCTGTCTTAGATGATATTTCCTTCAAAAACAACATTAATGACTATGATGTAAAGGTTTTCCCCTTGCCGTTTACAAAAGACGGCGCTTCTGTTAACGCTTCTTTTTCTCCTTATTATATCGACATAAAGGAAGTCTTAAACGGTTTAAACGAGGGAGACATCGTCTTTGGAGGGATGATTCCCTCGAGCATAAGGAAACAGATAATCGACAAGAGGGCTGTCTGCAATGATTATTATGAAAGTCACAGCCTGCAAATACTTAATTCGATTCCTACGGCAGAGGGAATAATAAAAATACTTATCGAGTCTCTCCCAATAACCATACATTCAATGGACTGCGCCATTGTGGGATTTGGCAGAACGGGTAAAATGACAGCTGCCTGCCTAAAGGCCTTAAATGCGAATGTAACTGTGTTTGCAAGAAGCCGCGAAAATCTGTCACAAGCTTTTTCAACAGGGTGCTCAACACGCATTCTTGACAGCCTATCTTACGAACCCGTATACTTTGACGCTTTGATTAATACGGTTCCCCATCAAGTTATTGCAGAAAAGCAGCTAAAAAATATAAACTCGGGGTGCCTGCTTATTGAAATAGCGTCCTCCCCTTTCGGAATTGATTTCGAATGTGCACGGGGGTTAGGCTTTAATGTTGTTAAAGCTCCGTCTCTCCCGGGCAATGTTGCTCCGAAATCTGCAGGAGAAATAATCGGTGACACAATTCTTGCCCAGTTGGGAAGCGCAGGTATATGCTGACGGTTGGATTTGCGTTGTGCGGCTCTTATTGCACCTTTAAGAAAGTCATCGCTCAGCTTGAAATTTTAACACAAGACAAGGATTTAATAATAGTCCCGATTATGTCCGAAAACGCGTATTCACTTGACACAAGGTTTGGAACTGCCAAGGATTTTGTTAAGGAGGTTGAGGAACTTACAAAAAATAAGGTTCTTCACAGCTTAAACGAAGTTGAACCAATAGGACCAAAAAATCTCCTTGACGCACTGATAATTGCTCCATGCACCGGGAACACCCTTGCAAAGCTTGCCGCCGGCGTAGCCGATACGAGTGTGACCTTTGCCGCAAAAGCTCATCTCAGGAACGAAAAGCCCATAATAATCGGCATATCTACTAACGACGCTTTAGCGGCGGCAGCTAAAAACATCGGCGCTCTTCACAATGCAAAAAACTTCTACTTCATACCTTACCGCCAGGATGACTGCAAGAAAAAACCAAATTCCATAGTAGCGGATTTTACAAAAACCAGGGTTGCGCTTGACTGTGCTCTGAGGCACGAACAAACACAACCCGTAATAATCGGTTAACTTCATAGGACTATCTGTCATTTTCACCGTCTTCATCATAACGGGATTTGACGGCAATAATAATAATTCCCGTTATAAGCAGCAGACAAACAATGCCGATAAAAACAATTTTTCCTGCAGAGAGTGTTCCGTCATCTTCAGCCCCTTGATTATATCCGTCTGTATACCTTTCAGTAACATCTATAGAAAGCACTATTTCGGAAGATTCAGTCTTTGGACTTTCCGCGGCATTTGAAACAATACCCGATGCAGCGCTGGAATAAGCGAAAGCCGAAATATTAAATGACGATAAAACCGCTATTATTAAACAAATCAAAAATATGCTATATCGTTTCATCTAAGGCACCTCCTAAAGAATCAGGATAAAAACAGCAATGTGGACGCAAGCATCATCTGCGCCGCAAAATACATGACAATATTAAATATTTTTAAGTTATAGAGCCCCTTTTTACCGCCGAATAGAATAATTGCAAGGGTTAAGTCGGAGATTAAAAAACACAGCGAGCCTAGTATTAGGAAAATCATAATAAATACCCTGAATTCATAGCCGAAGCTAAAGCAGTAAAGAGCAAGCGTAAAAGCCTTTACGCTCATAAAAGCAATTACAACAGCATAGAGCAATATTGCGATAATCAACGCTTTCGGCTTAAACTTCATCTTAAATTTTCTTAATGCAACAGGTATGCCGACAAGAATAACCGCATAAAGAAGAATTTCCTGCGATCCAAAAAAAGAATAGTTAAGAAAATCTCTTAGAAGAATTACCGAAAACGCCGCGGCATACATAATATGTCCGATTAAAAAGCTCGAAAGCCCTGTTATAAAATATTTTAATGAGCCTTTCGCATGCAAAAAGTAATCTCCTAAAAAACCGAAGAAAGCTCCAAAAATCATAAAAACTGTATACTTTGTAAATCCCCCATTTATTTGAGCCGCAGAAATCGCCATTAACACAAAGGCACCCGCACAAATCATTTTTAACCCTAATGACTTTCTGTTTTTTTCAGGCCACATCGCTATCAGGAATTTCGGAACAAAAATAAATTCAATGATTACGGCTGAGAAGTATAACACCTTTGACAGTACAATCTCTCCTTAAACAAACAATCTAAAAATCAGAAGGCTCGCCAAAAAGCGCACCTCCTTATTCTCAATTTAATAAAAAATACTATTGTTAGTACGTAAGTACAAACTCCTGCCTCCATACACCTTCAATATCAGCATTAATAAGGGGAATGAATGACAGACTAAGGTTACCTTGTATTTTAGCCGGCTCGTTTATCTTTAGCGAGGTAATAAGCCCTTTAGAGTTTATCTCCGCCGTAATGGTTGCACCGGTATATATAATGGAGGCCTTTTTAAGGGTAAAAGGTTTTAGGTCTTCAGAAGTAATAGAAAGAGTATCCATGCATGAAGCGTGATGGGGAGGTACAAAGTTAATGTCGTCACCTTTCTCTTCGATAAGAGTTATCACAACTTTAGAACCTGAGCCAACAGCAGTGTAGTTGGCAGATTTAACTCCTGCGACGGTTAACTTGCTTCCGTATGTTTGCTTGTCGGGAGGAAGCATTCTGGTGATTGAATCGCCTTCAGCATTAACTCCTTTTGTATATGTTCCGGATTTTTCTTTTGGCCAATCGTTTGGAAGCAATTCCTCCGCCTTTCCTCTAACAGATTCAGGACTTATAGCCAAAATTGTTGTTGTTGTACCCTGTGTTCTTTTGATTTTCACAGTTCCTTGGTACTTTTTCGTATTATTCACTGCGTTATTATAAATAGTAACGATTTCGGCATTGTTTTTTTGGGTGGAGCCTGCTTTTTTTGTAGTATTCGTATTTCCGCTGCTTTTGGTAGTATTAGTATTACCGCTGCTGCCTGTTGTTTGGTTTGTACCCTCTGTTCCCTCTACCTGAGCGGTCTCATTGGGCAAGGTTTCCGGACTCTCGAGAACAGTCTCACCTGCCTGGATGGCATCTGTTGTTGCCGGAGCTTGAACTCTGGAACCGATTACCGAGCTGTCACTTTTAAGAAGTGTTGTGGCGGTAATCGAAACGATATTTGCCGTAAGTATTGTAATAACGATAGATAAAGCGAGAATGATACCTATAATTTTATATAACGTACTTTCTCCCATGTATATGCCCTCCTATGTAATTGCTCGCCAAGAATTCAGCGACTTCCTATTGATTGTACCATAAGTGATTATAAAATGGAATAGTTTTTTATTAATTATTTTTTGTTATTATCGCGAAAAAGTAAAAAACTATAGTATATTACTCCTTTATTCCTTTTTTATGGAGCCTGTTAATTTCAATCCTGTTGTTAATTAACCCGTAAATAAAGGTTATAGCGCGATATAGCCCGTAATAAACAGGAAATTTCGTCCTTGGGTGCGCCCCGTCGAGCCCGTGTTTTACTATCGAGAATACTTCAAACGGCTCCTTCTTTCCCATGGCGTATGAGCGAACAGTAAGCCTGTCTCCTTGAAAATCGAAAATATTATATATTCTGTCATCGGTTGAAATGTGGTCTGCGGCGCACTCGGGACCGGGCAGATAACCTTTTTTCGTATTTCTCGGGCAATTGACGGAGCCGGATGCAAGAAATATCGTACCCTTCGGATTAGTTGTTTCGGATTTCCCGTCAGTTTTTTCTACAATTTTTTTATTGTGCAAGATATGCGAGCGGCTGTAATAATGACTGTGGCCGCCTGTAACCAAATCAATACCGTATTTATCTATTAGCGGCACTAACAAATTTGCAAGCAAGCGATTTTCCCTTGATCTGTTTTTGTTATGCCCTCCGTACAGGTCGTGGTGTATCATAAGGATTTTCCACTTACAGCCGGGATTTTCGGAAAAAGCGGTTTCAAACGTCTTTATATGGTCTCCTAAACAGGAATTGTTGCTGTCGATACATAAAAACAACGCGTTGTTGTGTGTGAACCAGTGGTCGCTCCCGATAAAGGAATGAGAGCCGTCAATTTTATAATTGGGATTATTGAAAAAATATGTATAGACAAAATTCTTTTTATCGTGGTTGCCCACAATACAGTTTATCGGTATTTCCGACAGCACGGGTGACGCCGAAAAGGCTCTGTACTCGTCGGCCTTGCCCGAGCTTGCCTGATCCCCACCCGAAAGTATCATTGATATATCGGGTCTGTGACTCAAAGCTTCCAAAAACACTTTATGTAAACGAAAGCCCGTTTCTGTTAAAACCTCGGGGTTGTCTTTACTGCTGCCTACGTGTACATCTGAAATATAAATACAACTGAATATATCGCTTTCCCCTTTTGTGTTAAACGAATATATTTCGGAGTGCTTTTGATTTGTGACGCACCGATAGTAGTAGGTTTTATTCGGCAGGAGTCCGCAAAGCTCCGCATGATTTGTGTCCACAACAGAGTTTGGAAGCTGTATCCTCCTTGCTTTTATGCGTTTAGCATCGTCTAACGATGAGTTTTCACTAAGCAGGACAAAAGGCTCTGTTTCGTCTTTCCTGCTTGTCCATACAATATTTCTTTTTGTATCATCCGCTCCTGGGCAAAGAAAGGGGTTGCCGCCTTTGTCTAAAATGCCTTCCCAATGCCCTCGCCACTGCTCTAAAGTTTCCGGAAAATCTTTTATCTCTGTCATATCCGTCTCCCCTCTTGCAATAAATAAAATATAGCACACAAAGTGCGTATGCTGCAAGTATGCATAAAAAATACGGGAAACACTTACTATTAGTTGAAAATGCAATTAATAATTTTTAACAATTATAAAACAGCAGACGCGCTAATCTGCGTCCGCCGCCTTATATTTATCCCTTAGTAACGTCAAAAACACAACCGTAATCTTACCTCATTCTATATATCGGAACTTTTGAACAATTCTTTTAATTCGCGTATTTGCCTCATTATTTCTTCGTCTCTCTTTCTGTTCCTGTATTCCGATACCACTAATTTTAATACACCATAAAGCAATATTGGAACAAACGGGGTCCATTCCTCTGCCGATAAAAAGAACATAATTATTTCAAAAATAAAAATTATAATAAAAAACAGTAAATCAACAATTTCAATAAATTTCATAAACTTCTCCTCTATTTAATTGGGTCGGTAGACTACGGATAAAGGAATAGAATACTGTTTAAAGAAACTACTTGGAGAAATTGATACACTTGGACCCGACCCGCTAATACCAAATGATACGCCTACGCAAACAACCCTATGAAAGTAATTTCCGTATAGCGTAAAGTTGGTTATTAATTGTGGATTAGTAACATTATAACCACTAAAAATCATCACACCAATATCAGAATGTGTTAATGACATTCCGTTTAAGTAAACATTGTTTGGTAAATTTATTTTGTATACAACATTATTATTAGCAATAAAGTTGTCGCCGTTTTCATCATAATCTTTTTGAACTTCTTCTGTTGTTACAGTAATATTTCCATTGTTGTTGACAGTATATGTTTTTTTATATACAAATATACAACCTGAAGAACCGCTTTCAAACGCCCCTGAACTCGCAGATAATACAACGACATCTGTCCCTCGGTTAATCGGCGGGCTTAACCAAGAATACATTACAAATACGGCATAATATCCGGGAATATCTTTACTGCTAATCCATAGTATGGTTTTTTCAAAGTATGAATCTGTTACCGTGTTAGACCCTGAATCTATTTCCGTAATAGACAGGATATTCTCATCCTCTTTAGCTTGTCTTCTCGCTTCTTGTTGATACTCTGACTTAGAAATCACTATTATTTCGCCATTAGGTTTTTCTATACAATATTCGGTTTTCTTGCCAACGGTTTCTGCGCTATCGTATAAATTCGCTTTCTTTTCTAATGATAAACTTTTGATCCACTTTTCTTCCATTCCAATTGACGCAAAGAATGCATCTGCCTTTTCTTCTTTTGACATATTCGTTTTTTCAAGGTCATTTTTTAAGCTCTTAACTTCTGAACATGCAAGCGTTGTATAGTCGTCAATATCGCAATTATTCCCTGCAAAAGCCACTGCCGCCATATTGAACAATAAAAAAACCGACATGATTATTGATATAACCTTTTTCATTGGAAATCCTCCTTAATTTTGTGCATATTTCTTGAATTCGTGTGAAGGCTATGCAATTACCATTGGTATCACCGGCTTTCTTTTTTCACCAAAGCAGATATCCGTATTAACCTATTTCATCGTATCCCTCAATATCCCAACACAACATAAGTACGGTTAAATCTCAACGACAAAGCCAAATAACTAAAACAATGAGTTAAACCAAATATATTTTGTTGTTATTATACAACAATAAGCCTTAAATATCAAGCAGTTGTTGGGAATATTTGCATTATTGTCAGCAATTGCTGTATACGCCGCAAAATAATAAGGGCGGCGGCAAATTCCGTTTTGCCGCCGCCCATCGTTTTGTTTTTAGATTAATATGCCTTTCCCCAATATATCATAGTATTCGCGGTCTTGCCGCAGCAAACGCACTTATCGCTTAAAATTTCTTGCTCAAACGGTATACAGCGCGAGCCGGCGCCCGTAAGCTCCTTCACTTTATTCTCGCAGTCCTCACTTCCGCACCACATCGCCTTGATAAAGCCGTCGCCCTTTTCGGCAAGCACGCTCTTTATCTCATCCGCCGTCAGGCAGGAATACGTGCGGTCATTCAGGTTTTTAAGAGCCTTTTCATACATGGAGCTAGAAATATCCGAAAGTAATGAGCTGATAGCCGTTTCAAGGCCGTCAAGCTTTACAAAGCTCTTTTCGCGGTTGTCACGGCGCACGAGTACGCACTGACCGTTCTCAATGTCCTTAGGACCTATTTCAAGGCGCAATGGAACGCCCTTCATCTCGTATTCCGAGAATTTCCAGCCCGCCGAATTGTCGGAATCGTCAAGCTTCACCCTAAAGCTCCGTGAAAGACGCTCTTTCAGTTCACGCGCCTTTTCAAGAACGCCCTCCTTATGCTGGGCAACAGGCAGGATTACCACCTGAACGGGCGCCACCGCGGGAGGCAGGACAAGTCCGTTATTGTCGCCGTGCGACATGATCACGCCGCCTATAAGGCGCGTAGTAACGCCCCATGATGTTTGGTGAACATACTTAAGGGTGTTATCCTTATCTGTATACGTTATGTCAAATGCCCTGGCGAAGCCGTCGCCGAAATAATGGGAGGTACCCGCCTGAAGCGCCTTGCCGTCGTGCATAAGCGCCTCTATGGCGTATGTCGCCTCGGCGCCGGCAAACTTGTCGCTGTCTGTCTTCCTGCCCTTTACTGTGGGTATGCAAAGCGACTCGCGGCAGAAATCCGCGTAGACATTCAGCATGCGTACCGTTTCCTCCCGCGCTTCCTCGGCTGTCGCGTGGGCGGTATGCCCTTCCTGCCATAGAAATTCACGGGAACGCAAAAACGGGCGCGTCGTCTTTTCCCAGCGCACAACATTGCACCATTGGTTGTAAAGCTTAGGCAGATCCCTGTGCGATTGAATGATATTTGAGTAATGCTCACAGAACAGCGTTTCGGACGTCGGGCGTACGCAAAGCCGCTCGGAAAGCTTTTCATCGCCGCCGTGCGTTACCCACGCGACCTCGGGAGCGAAGCCCTCCACATGGTCTTTTTCCTTTTGAAGGAGCGACTCCGGAATAAACAGCGGCATATAAACATTCTCATGACCTGTTTCCCTGAATCTTCTGTCAAGATCCTTTTGAATATTCTCCCATATGGCATAACCGTAAGGGCGCAGCACCGTGCACCCTTTAACGCTTGAATAATCGATCAAATCGGCTTTCTTGACGATATCCGTATACCACTGAGCGAAGTCGTCCTCCATAGCGGTTATTGCCTCAACAAGCTTTTTTTGCTCTTGTGCCATTGAATTTTTAGTGCTCCTCTATATATTTTACTATGTCACCTACTGTTTTAATTCCTTCGATTTCCTCATCGGGAATTTCGATATCAAACTCATCCTCCAAAGACATAATCAGATCAACAACGTCAAGGCTGTCAGCCCCAAGATCGTCAAGAATGTTCGAATCAATTGTAACCATGTTCTCTTCAAGATCAAGTTGAGAGCATAAAATAGCTCTGAGTTTGTCAAAAATCATAAAAACACTCCCAAAAAATAATTTGCTTTTGAGCAGATAAAGAAATTCTATCCACTTTAATTACCTTTGTCAATAGTTTTCATTGAAATAGATTTTATATGACTGTAGGATTACAATTGATGTGTTACACCAAGCAAGCAAAAGCAATCCGTCACTCTTGACAAAACAAAATGAAATG
>MWBL01000022.1 GCA_002069015.1 Firmicutes bacterium ADurb.Bin300
CATTTACAATCCTCACCACGGCACTCAACAAGCTTCTGCCTCTTGGATTTATTTGCGGTCCCGCTGTTAACACCACAACAGGTGTACTCGATGTTGACACTTTATTCTGGCAGCTTTATGATGCCATTTGCGATTTGGATCTTGCTTCTCTTCTTTCTCTCTTCGGCAGAAGCACAGCTCCGAATAACTTCTTAGCCCAGACTAATATTATCAAGCAGGTACTCGACATTTTGAACAGGATTTTGAACGTTCTATTCAACGACGCTACAATCCTTCAAAACACTGCCTCTCTTGATAACGCTATTCTCAATCAGGCTAACCTGAAGCAAACCATTATTGATTTGCTCTTAGCTCTCAACACGAGAAAGGCTCCCATTCTGACAAACCTATTCCCGGTACTTGCAAAGTTTATAAGTGACTGGGGCGGGGAGCAAGTACTTGCAAACCCGATAATTGGTCTTGAGAATAGAGTAGATACAACAAATGGTGCCTTAACAGACGCAACCTTTACCATAGCCAACGGTGCTAAGGGCGTTTGGAGAAGCTATATGGATGGATCCACAAGAGTACAGGATAACCAGTACAAATGCCAGATTACAAGCGTTACCTGTACCACAACCGCCGGCACTGTTTCAAACATCAGTCTTAGCACGACGGCAGCTCTTGACTACGGTCAAAGCTTGACTGTAACCTACAATGTTGCAAGCGTACCTGCCGCGGGCTCAGTTGCTAAGTTCAATATTAAATACAAGGTGTTTGACGAAGACGGAAACGCTATGTCGAATGGCAAAGTCTTTGAGGCAAACAGATACACCTACTTGTCACAGAATCCTACCGATGAAGGAACGATGAGGATTATAGCTGAATCTTCTTATGTCGGCAACAGTGCGTACTGCAGGCTATATTCTCCAAGGTATGTGAGTATAGAGGGCGCCGTTGAAACTTTACCAAATCTTAGGACATACCGCTTTGATCACGAATTCTCAACTCAAGTGAGTAGATCTTGGGCGAAAATAAACTCGACGACCCCCGCCACGCAGAACGGCATTACTCTCGGCACTGTAGCCAAACAGGAAATGAAGGTCGATGAATCCTTCGATTATTACAGCTTTACCGTAAATGCCGCCACTTATGACGCCGCAGTTACCGCCGGTACAATTACTTCCGGAACTACGCTGACCTGGGCGGTTAACGGTACGGTAAAGGGTAAGGACCTTGCCAAGGAAAAATCTGGCACACAGAACCTGCAGGTTAATTTCTACAACAATGCAGATGTCGATGAATGTAAAGAAATAACCAACCGCGAAACAGGTAACGTAAAAATCGCTTCTGATTATAAGACCGGAACCGTTTACGCCGACAAGGTTCTCAAATCTACCCCCGGAACAGAAGAAGATCCTCAGATGACCAACTTTACCGAGACGGGCGTAGACCCCGAGACCGGAGAGACAGTTACTGTTATCGACGGCGCACAGGCTTGGGCTACCTATGTAAGCGCGCTTAATAACGCTATCAGGCATGCTTACCAGGCTTGGAACGCAAACTCAGTTTATGCCCACAAGGCTGCCTATGAAGCACTTCGCATAGCGACAAACGACGTTAACTACTGCAAGAAAACCTCTTATGAAATTGCCCAGGAGGGCGGCGAGAACAACGATACCGCTGTTGAGGCATTAAAGACTCTTTATGAGGGATACGAGGATAACCTTGACTCCTACAAAGACTATATGCTCTATCGCTTCAATCGCTATGAAGATAATGCCCGATCCGCAAGGAACCTTATTAACATTTATAAGAGAGCAACTGCGGTAATAGACACAAAGGTATTCCCCTATATCAACATTTCAGTTACCGAGCTTAATCAGCTTCTCGCTCTTGATACCACCTATGCTCCTTATATAAGCGCTCTTCTTGAAGACCGCACACCTGCGGAAATAGAGGGTTCTGGTAAGGCAAAAGCTGAAGCAGTCAAAACCTATGTCGGTGGTTATACAGCTCTTGACGTCAACCAAATTTCCAACCTGCTTCAAAGAACTTACGCAAGACTTCTCCCGCGTGAAGGCGGCACAAAGACAGAGTATCTTGCTGCTGAAATCGCTTCCGCTCTTGCCATATACGGCAGCGCTGCTACAAGCACAACCTACAGCGAAAAGAGCTGGTCAAGATACCTTGACAGACTTGCCACCGCACAGGCAGAGCTTGCAGCCCCCATAAACAACCAGACTGTCTTTGATGCAAAATATCACCTGCAAAGAGCTGTCAATGGGCTCATACTCATTGAGGACGGCGCTGATTACTCAGGTCTTGAAGATGCTATCGCAGCAGCCCAGGCCGTTCTTGCAAACCACACCGATTTCCTGAAGGGTCAAAACAAAGTTATAGGTCTTGTTATAGCAGCCTTAGGGCGCACTCTTGACGATGTAAATCTCTTCCCGGGAGCAGCTTTGGATGTAGTTGATACTCCTTATGCACTTGATGACCAGGATAGGATTGACGATGCAGAGCTCAAGCTCAGAATGGCTCTTTCAAATGTCAGATACGCCACCACCGCAATTGACCCGAACGCAGGCGCTACCACAGAGAACCAGACGGAAAACGATGCTTACTATGCTTTCGTTCCCGCGAACCTTGCTATTGCAAACGTTTACGGATATTTTAACGCTATAACGGTTCCCGCAAATGTAACAGATGTTCTGCCCGTTACCATTACTCCTAATGCAACTAATGCCGGAACAGGCACGGTTGTCACCTACTACGGTAAACTCGGCGGCGTTTCAATCCCTGTGGCCTCTTACTCTGTCGTTGTTATAGGCGACGTTACGGGCGACTCGGCAATTGACTCCGCGGACGCAATGTTAGCCGACCTTGTTGTCAACACCCACAAGGAAGTTGACGGTGCATTCCTTAAGGCAGCACTTGCGGACCCGGCGACCGCAGCAGGCGGAATTGTTACAATCGAAGCACTCGGTGTAATTCTCAATATCGCTGTTGGCGCAGCAGCATAATAATCAGTTTTACTTCCCGCAAGGGGCGGCCTTGTGCCGCCCCTGTGGGGACAAAGAATAACGCTATATATAATAGGTATAGCAAAATACTGTAAATTTTATCTTTTATTTCGTTTAAGGTTCGTTGTCTCCTTATGAATTTTCCACGGAGACATACTTAAAGGGAAAGAGAATAGAAGAGGAGAATTTATAAGGAGGCAAACAAATGTCAAAAACGAGAAAAATACTCGGTATCATTATGGCAGTGGCATTGGTACTCAATTTGTCGGCTGTGGCTGTTATTGCCGCGGATGATTCCGGCAAAACAAATACATGGACTCTTGTATCCGATGCTTTCACAACTGAGCCTACTCTTAACAGTACTTTTACCGTAAATGTTCAGCTTCTTGCTGATTACAATCTCGGTCCGGTTCAGTTTGCGCTTGATTATGACAGCACAAGCTTCGGCATTGCCGCAAGCGGAGCTATAAGCGTTGCGGGGTACCCTTATGATGCCACGGTTCAGTATAACTACGATTCGGCAAACGGACTTTTAAGAGTTGTAATAGTGCCGGATACAC
Organism: Firmicutes bacterium ADurb.Bin300; assembly: GCA_002069015.1. GTDB lineage: Bacteria > Bacillota > Clostridia > Oscillospirales > Acutalibacteraceae > DTU089. Next base: position 3,566 of record MWBL01000022.1, read on the forward strand.
AAGGATTATCTACTCTTCCCGCAGTAAAACTCAGCACAGCCACGACAATCGCAACCATTACATTCACATATCTTGCACCCGGCACAATTGAAATCTACAACGACTATAAGACGGACGCCAATATCAACGGTACTCTTTGCGCATTCAGGTCACTGGAAGAAGATCTTCTTGACTGCGAAGCAGGCGACCTTGTATACGGTCAAACTCCCACCATAACCGCGGGCGACCACGAAGTCGGCTCAGCCGCATCCCCGGAACTTGCTGTCAAGGCGGGCACAGGCGGTGTAATAGACAATGTTAATATGTTTGTCTATGGTGTTGAGATGACTGAAGAATATCAGATGATTGAGGATGTCTTTGAGGCTACAGCCGGTGGTTATATCGAGGTAGACCAATCCACTTATGCAGGAACCGGCGCGCAGGTTTATGTCTTCAAAGCCGATGACACTCTTGTCGCCACATACACATTCGTTCTTTTCGGAGATGTTAATGGTGATGGCGGCATTGACACAAGTGATTCATATGTTATGGAATTGCATGATGCATGGGTAGAACGCCTTGAAGACGGTTCACCGCAACTCTTTGCAGGTGACCTCGATATAAGTGGAGACATTGATACGAGTGATTCATATGTTGTTGAGCTTCACGATTCGTGGACAACTCGTATTTATCAGTCAGATATTTGCGCTTTATTATAACTTGAAGGTCATTTAATTAAGGAGGCACAAAATAATGTACAATAAATTCATCAGTTTTATCAGTCAGATATTTGCGCTTTATTATAACTTGAAGGTCATTTAATTAAGGAGGGACAAAATAATGTACAAAAAATTCATCAGTTTAACCTTAGCGGTAATGATGATTGTTTCCGTTTTCATGATTTCTACATCTGCCGTTGATGTCGGTAATATCGGCTTTAATGTTGAAACTGACGGAGCGGTCGGAGCAGCAGTAAACGACATTGTTACTGTAAAGGTTTATTATGAAATGAATCCCGCAGACATAGCTACTGTCAAGTTAGCAGCGGCAACAACTGTTATTGCTTATAACGGAACATATCTTGAATATGTAGCAGGGTCAAGAACATTTGGAGATTCATATTCGTTCTTAAAGCCTGATTCACAGGTTAACACCGGTATTTGGGGTACGATTAGTGCAGGTGTTGCTGCGAACCCAAACGACAGTGCAAAAGGGTATACAAACGCTGTTCTTATTGCAGCTGCCTATAGCCTTGGTGTTCCGGAAGGTAGTGCAGGTTTTTATGTTGATCCGGACTGTCCTTTATTTACTATTCAGTTTAAGGTAATTAAGGCAATAGACCAAGAACTTAACATCGGTATTCCGGAGAGCACATATGCAAAGCAAACTGCTCCTAAAAAGAGAGTCGGCACTTCCAATGTTGCTTATACAACTGGTCAGATTGACAGTACAAATTGTATTACACAATCATCGTATGTTACCAGAAATTTTGCTACAGCAACAAAGATCAGACGCAATGCAGGGAATTCCGCTCTTGTTGACCTCGGCTTCACGGGCTCCTTCCTTAATGCGGGTATTCCGATAGCCTTTACGGGCGGCAGGTCTACAAACGTAACTGCTGTAGGCGTTGAGCTTACAATAAACGGGGTAACAAATACCTATGAGGACAATTTCGTATACTTAAACGCTAACAGTAACGGATACCTTTTCCGTGTTGCGCTTACAGGCATTCCCGATACAGAATATGATACTCCGATAAAAGCAAGGATGTTTGTTACTTATAACGGTGTGGATTACTGGTCTGACTATGTATATACGACGGCAGGCGCCCATGTAGATAGGTTGCCGTAAGATGATTAGTCGAAATTACGAAAAACCGTACCTTTGTATAGTACCCTTTGCCCTTGAAGATATCATTACGGTTTCTGTCCCTGTGACAACCGAAGAAGAGACCGGAGTAGAATTATCCTCAGGCGGAGGAGAAATCACAGTACCGTTTTCAGACTTTTTCAACTGAGCATTCAAGCAGACCGGAAAGGAGTATTTTGAATGAAAGAATTTAAAACACCCGAGCTTACAATTGTAGAATTTGAGCTGGAGGATATCATCACTGTATCCGTCGGAGGCGGCGACATTGATGACGGCTGGTACTGATACCGGCAAATGTGTTCAATTTCCGGGCGGACGAAAGTTCGCCCGGCTATTGCCTTTTAAATTGCAAATTGCAATTTATAAATAACTTGACTCAAGCAAGTTTCTATGCCATAATACAGCCATATCGTGAGTAAGAAAGGCGAGGACGTCTATGCTTATTTCCGCGGCAGGATTAATTGTGGATATTGAGCCTGAATATGATATGCTTCTTTCCCGCCTGCTCCCGTTCAGGTGTGATAAAAGCACGAAGGCAGACATTGTTATTCATTTGGGGAAGGAGTTTTTTCTCCAAAAACAGAAGAAATTGTCTCATCTTACTGCTGAGGAATGTGAATACATCTATACGGGTGAAGCGTTTTACCGTGAGCTTATAATGCACGACGGCTTTCTTTTGCATGCGTCAGCAGTGGCTTTGGACGGTGAAGCATTTTTATTTTCCGCTCGGTCGGGGACCGGAAAATCAACTCACACTCATCTTTGGCTTGATTATTTTAAGGACAGGGCAAAAATAATTAACGATGACAAGCCGGCAATAAGGCTCATAGACGGGAAAATTTTCGCCTGCGGAACTCCGTGGAGCGGTAAGACCGATGAAAGCATAAACGAGCAAATCCCGCTTAAGGCAATTGCGTATATCATTCGTTCAAAGGAAAATCATATAAGCAAAGCAACGCCTCAAAATGCAATTAAACACATCCTTGACCAGACGCTGCGTCCAAACGGGCGTGACAGCATGCAAAAGCTGCTTACACTTCTTGATAAGCTCTTGAGCAATATCAGTGTGTTCGAGCTCCACTGCGATATATCAGAGGAAGCGGTGCGGGTAGCATATGGGGGTATGGCTGATTAAGGTGCAGGTTGCAGGTTGTAAGTTGTAAGTTTACGGAGGGCTTTGCCCTCACCCGATTTATATAACGGAAGTGAAAAAATGAAACTAAACAAAAATTATATCCTCCGCACTGTTGCCGGAAGCGATGTCGTAGTAGCGGTAGGCGAGGAGGCGAATAAGCTACGCGGAATGATAACACTCAATGAAACGGGTGCTTTCATTTGGCGATGCCTTGAACAAGAACTCGACATTGACCAAACAGTCGAAAAGATGAAGCAGGAGTATACCGGAGTAGACGACGAACGCCTGCGTAAGGAAATAGGCATATTCCTTGATAAACTTAGAGAACAGGGGATACTACAGGATTAAAGTTGAAAGCTGCAGGTTGTAAGTTGCAAAGCAGGAAATAGAAATAAGGATATTGTGGAAAGTATAGTTGAAAAAATGAGTTTTGAGTTGGCTATAAAAAACAGTGAATTTATATAAATTTTTGATTTGCAATAAGAAAGAGTATGTCCTATCAAAACAGCTTATCAAAAGCGGAACAAGCATAGTGCAAATATCACAGAAGCGCTACAGGCACAAAGCAGAGCGGATTTTATAGCAAAAATGAATATATCACTAAAAGAAGCGGCTGAAACAAAGTACTGGCTGCGGTTGTTGGCGGCAACAGATTATTTAACTGATGATGAATTAAATTTAGCATTAAATGCATGCATAGAACCGGAAAAAACGCTTTACAACATCGTACGAACATCCAAAAAACGGCTAATTAAAACCTCTAACTTAATAAGTTGCAGCCTGCAACCTGCAACTGTTGAAAAAATGAGTTTTGAGTTCGCTATAAAAAACAGTGAATTTATATAAATTTTTGATTTGCAATAAGAAAGAGTATGTCCTATCAAAACAGCTTATCAAAAGCGGAACAAGCTTCCAACCCGTGACTTTCAATAGGGTGTGGGGCTTTGCCCCTCCATTAACTTGCAACTTGCAACTTATACAACCTTCCCGAAAGGATTGTATTCTGTGAAATACAAACTATCCGACCTATTACCGATTATAACCGAAACGCTTTCGGGCGGGCGTGAATTCACTTTGTCGGTCACCGGCACGAGCATGCTCCCGCTACTAATAGAAAAGCGTGACAGCGTGTCAATAAAGCAGCCCGAATTCCCTCTTAAAAAAGGCGATTTGCCGCTTTACAGACGCGCAGACGGTTCTTTTGTGCTTCACAGAGTCGTCGGCTTTGACGACGGCGGCTATATAATGAGCGGGGATAATCAAATTATTGCGGAACACGGCATTAGCCAGGATATGATAATAGGGGTTGTCTCGAAAATCGAACGAAACGGACGGCATATAAGCGTAAAGTCACCGCTTTACCGCCTATATGTATCACTTTGGACGGCGCTTTTTAAGGTACGCTATCCGCTCAGGAGACTGCGCAAGAGCGCAAAAAATACAGATGAACAAGCAAAAAGCCCCATCTTAAAGCCAAAGCCATGTGTAACATATCTCATTTCTCTTATTCGCTGCGCGATAAACGGCGACGAACCGCCTTCGGTTCCTGAGGATGTAGACCTTAAGGATGTCTTTAAGCTTGCCCTTGCCCACAAAGTTGCAAATATTGCCGCTTATTCGGTTATTGAGCTCGAAAATATAAGCCCCGAAATCAAAAATGCGTTTAAGACAGAGCTGTTTAAGGTTGTTCAGCGTCGGGCGTCCCAAGAGGAGCAGCTTAAGAAAATCGAGGAAAGCCTGCAAGCTCAGGGAATTAAATACTGCGTCCTGAAGGGCAATGAGATTGCTAAATATTACACATTTCCCGATATGAGGTTCTCGCTTGATATTGATATATATGTAGAGCCTAAGGAAGTTCCCCGCGCTGAGGAAATAATGCAGGGACTCGGATATGTGCAAGAAGGGCAAAAAAATACAAAGGATGTAGCATTCACGAAAAAACCGAACCTCACGGTTGAAATTCATTTTGATTTGAATTTTGAAACAGATCTGACGCACGATTATTTTGCTGAATTACTCCGTCGTCTAAAGCCGGTAGACGGCAATGACTGTAAATTCAGAATGACCGACGAGGATTTGTTCATTTATACTCTCGGTCACACTGCGCACCACTTCCTTGTAGCGGGAACAGGCATCAGAAGTATAATTGACGACTATATTCTGCGCGAGAAGCTTTTACCCTCCTGTGATGCCGATTATGTTAATAATCAACTCCGTAGTGCAGGGCTATTAAGCTTTTCCGAGCGCATCTCCGAGCTTGGTGATTATTGGTTCAAAAACGGTACGCAGAGCGATATCGTAAACGGACTTGAAAAATACGTTATTGAAAGCGGAGTATTCGGGACCGAAAGCTTTTTCTTTGAAAATTCCGCTGTACCGCAAAGCACTATGGGAGGCTCGAGAGCGGGCTATGTTTTAGAACGAATATTTCCGTCATATATATTAATGACGGCTTTGTTCCCGGTACTTAGAAGGATGCCGGTCCTGTTACCTTTTTTCTGGTTTGTTCGCTGGTTTAAGATACTTAAAAATACTCGGAGAATTTCCGGAGAAATCGCAAAAATTGCGAGTGTTGATGAAGAAAAGGTAAAAGATAGAAGCGCCTTATTTAAAAATATGGGTTTCAAATAAAAAAGTGTTGTAAACAATGTATCTAATATGATACAATTAGCCGAATACACTTGAAAGGAAGAACAACAAATGTCGGGCAGTGATTATAATGCAAGCGTGCGGGACGAGGAATACGGCGTCAGCTTTGAAACAATACTTAAGCTAATAAGAGTCATCGCATCAAAATGGTGGGTAATTTTAATTCTTGTCTTTATTTTTGCCTCTGCAGGCTTCGTTTTTTCCAGAGTTACTTATGAAGAAAGGTTTTCTTCGAAAATTCTTTTTAATGCATCAAATAAATCAAGCGATATAGCGGGGGAAGCCGCTAAGTACACAACCGCAAGTGATGTTCAGGCGTCTGTCACATTCGCTACGAGCTTTAAGTTTATATTAACTGAGACCGACTATATTTATTCGCTTGTAAAACAGGCGGTAAAGGCACAGAGCGGTCAGGAGTACTCAATTAGTCAGTTAAAGAGTTGTGTAAGCGCAAATGTTGTTACGGATACTACAATGATTTCCGTCAGTGTCAGCACTCATGACCCTGATATGTCGTATCAAATAGCAAAAGCTTTAACGAGCGTTTACTCCCAGGTTATGGAAGGCTCATTTCCCAATGCCAAATATACGGTTGTTAACGATGCTACCGAGCCTAATTCTCCCGATGCGGATTATTCAGGGTTTTTGTATACATTTATCGGTGCTGTAAGCGGTGCTATTGTCGCCTTTGCCATAATTCTGATTTCAAACAGAATTAAGAATCTTGTGCAGACAAGCGACGATATCAGAAAAAGGTATAACCTGAATATTATCGCAGTTGTTTCAAAGCTAGATCTCAAAAGGCGTAAGAATTCACCCAAAAAAGGACTCTTGATTATAGATAAAACAGTAGGGCTTCCCTTTATTGAAACCTTCAAGCTTATAAGGACGAAAATAGAGAATGCGAGCTTCAAAAAAGGCTACAAGGTGTTTGCGGTAACAAGCTCGGCAGAAAATGAAGGTAAAACCACCGTTGCCGTCAACACGGCGCTTTCACTGGCAAAAAGCGGAAAATCCGTTTTACTGATAGACTGCGATATAAGAAAACCCGCGGTATATAAAGTTTTGGGCGTTCCCGTCGGCGGTGATAAGGGTATATACGATATTGTCAGAGGTAAAAGCACGTTTGAAGAAGCAATAAAATATGTTGAGAAATATAATATGTATCTGCTTATAAGCGGTGAGCCCGTATCTGATCCTTCAGAGGTTCTCGCTTCGTCTATAACCCAAGAGACAATAAACGAGGCAAAGAAGAATTTTGATTTTGTAATAATCGACTGCGCCCCCGCGGGAGTAGTTGCCGACGCTACAATAGTCTCGAACTACTGTGATGCAGTATTGTTTGTTGTTGCAGAAAACAAAACCTCACTCAGAGAGATAGAGTATGCTGTCAGCGACCTTAGCACAACTAAGGCGGAGGTTTTCGGCTGCATTTATAATAATGCAAGAAGAGGCATTCTGAGCATGGCGGGCGACACGAGAGGCGGCTATTTCAGCAGAAGTTACAGCTACAGCTACAGCAAGAGTTATGGCGCAGATTACGGTCAGGAATCTAACACCAGAAGGAAATAAGCCTTTTTTTAAGCCAAAATCACCCTTATTTCTAAATATACAAAAAAACCTATTGTATTTTTTTCGATATTAGTGTATTATTGGAATGGATAATACTATTCCGTTTGTAAAGATTATATTTTGAAGAGATAGGGCAGTACATATTTTGAATACAAAACGGCGCTCTAGGGCAATATTTTTCTCTAATGAATATATTGTCAATTTAGGCGTTATAAAAGGTTAAAAACAGTTATAGCAATAATTTTTGCTTTGTGGGAGGGCTTTTAATGGCTTTTGAAGGCTTAAATGAGAAGTTAAAAAATCTTGGAAAGAAAGACTCGGAACCGCTCAAAAGCGGTATTGGCGATTTTTTCAAAAAAAACGCTTTTTTAAAGTATTTGATTCCGGTTATGATTTTCATAATCGCAACCGCTGTATTTATTGTAATGGTTTTCAGCGACGGTACACTCGGGAAAGAGATGGAACCTCTTCCGACCGAAGGAGTATCGCCTACGGACAATACAGCCGTAATCCTTCCTAACGACTCAAATATAGTTGGCACTACGGACCCCGGATTGGCTGCTTTAATACAGCGTGACCCATTATCAGAGGAAATACTCGCCGGGGCAAAATACAATGGCTGTGTTATAGTTGCTTCAAGCAGTCTGAGAGTAGCTATTATTAATAACGGCGGAGTTGAATATAGGCTTTGCGTAGGCGACTGCCTCGGTGATTCGTCGTGGCAGGTTGCTGAGATAACGGAATCGGCTGTTACGTTTACAGCGGGCAACACAACAAAAACATTGAAATATTCGGGCTGAAATTTCTTTAACCATACAAATACATTAGGGGGACTATATAATGAAGGGAAACAAGTCAACGGTTAAGTCGGTTATGATTATAATGCTCGCTCTTGTACTCGTTTCGAGCGTGCTTGTGCCCATGTCCGCAAATGCAGATACAACCGGCAATTATTATACGGTAAAATCGGGGGATTCGCTTTCAAAAATCGCAGCGTCTTATGGCGTAACTGTTTCTGAAATAGTAGCGCTCAACAATATTTCGGCGTCGTCGATTATTTATCCGGGTCAGGTGCTTTTAATGCCTAAGGGTTCCGTACAGTCAGGCTCCTCTTATACTCAGAAGGAATACGGAAACATCTCGGTGAATTTCAACGAGGTTAACGTTTTGAGTGCGCTTTCTGCGGTAACTAAATTTACTGATTACACAATCCTTTATTTAGGCGCAGAACAGACAGTTACTGCGAATATAAGCAACGTAACCCCCCTTACGGCAGTTGATTATCTTCTGCGTATGGTTAATATGTCTTATATTAAAAACGGCAATATGCTCATTGTGGGTGATGTTGGTATGCTTAACTCCAACTTCATTGACAAGGCAACTCTCGTTAAGTTCAATCTTAAATACATAACCACGGAAATTCTTACCTCTCAGCTTGGTGTTTTAGGGGTAGGAGTCAACTTTATCGAGGTTGGAGATACAAACAGAGAGTGCTGGGTAAACGCTTATCCCATGCAGCTTGCTACTATTAGAGAGTTAGTGTCTTTGCTGGACAAAAAGTCTAATCTTTCGTTAGGCAGTGCGAATATAGCCAATTATTTCAATTATATTGAGCTTGAATATATGCCGGCGAGTGATTTCAGTTCCCTGCTTTCACAGCTTGGGCTTCATGCAGGCATAACAATTGAGAATTTCCCGATGAGGCTGTTTGTTTATGCTACCGGTGATGCGCTTAAGGACATTATGAAGATAAAAGCACTTGTCGATATACGAACTCAGGAGGATAATACATCCCCCTCAGACGGGAACACGAACCCAACGGGTGAAGATGTCGAGATTTCAGACGGGATTGATGTCCTTAAAAGACTTACCCTCAGTTGTATTGAAAAGTCCGATGTTGAAGGCATTGTGTCAACCTTCATGCTCGATGTAGAGGTTTTGGGTGTGGACCTTCTTGCAAAAACAGTTTGGCTTTTAGGAACCCAGGAGGAAGTGGACAAAGCTGTTACCATGATTTCAAGTTTTGATGTAGAGAGTCTTAAGACATCAAATACCTTCTTTACATATGAGCTTCAAAATATCACGGCTGACCAGCTTAAATATAAGCTTGGCTTTATCACCTTTGACGGTCAGGTTCAGTTTGACTACGGCAATTTCCCGCAAATAAGCCATACGGTAACTATTTTCTGCCCGGAGGATCAAAGGCAGTCGATATTGGATGTAATAGCAAAGCTTGATACTAACTCAACAAAGCTTTACAAGACCTTAAAATCCGCTACAAGCCAAACCGAAAAAGATAATATTCTGAATAAGATAGATTTGATTTGTGAAATTACAGGACTGAGTGCCGACGCCTTCTATTTCACGGAAGATCTTGACAGTTCTGCGGATTCAGAAGAATATGTCCTTTATGCTTATGAGTCTCCCGAAAACATTCAGTTGATTCAGACAATGTTCACGGAATTGGGGCTATAAACGAAATTGAACGTATTTTGTTTGGAGTTGAAATTTATTGCAGTACCAGAATAAACCGAGTATCTATCCGATAACGCTTGAGGACCTCCTTCGGCTGACAGTCGAAAAAAAAGGTTCTGACCTACATTTAGCGGTCGGCATGGCTCCTTGCATAAGGATAAACGGCGAGCTCCTAAAACAGGACTTTCCCATAATGCGTCCGGAGGATGTTGAAAACTCCTTGTTTCAGATAATGACCCAGAACCAGAAAGACGAACTCCAGAACAGACTTGAGCTTGACCTTTCCCATTCGGTGCCTAAGTGTGCGCGTTTCAGAGGGAATGTTATTGTTCAAAGAGGTACGCTTGCAGCGGTTTTCAGAGCAATTCCTTTTGAAATTCCGGCTCTTGAAAATTTAGGACTGCCGCCCGATATCAAACGTGTTTGCAGTCTGCCCCGCGGGCTTGTGCTCGTTACGGGACCGACAGGGTCGGGTAAATCCACTACTCTTGCTGCAATGTTAAATTACATCAACAAGAACTTTGCGGAGAATGTTGTTACTATTGAAGACCCTATTGAGTTTTTACACTCACACAACAAATCAAGCATCAGGCAAAGAGAAATCGGGTCCGATACACTCAGCTTCAATAACGCCTTGAGGCAGGTTCTTCGTCATGACCCGGATGTAATAATGATAGGCGAGATGAGGGACCCGGAGAGTATTTCTATAGCGCTTACCGCGGCTGAAACAGGTCACCTTGTATTTTCGACCCTTCATACGCAGACTGCGCCGCTTACTATTTCCCGCATTGTAGACAGCTTTCCGGAAGCTCAGAAAAGCAATGTGCGTGCTCAGCTTTCAAATACGCTTAAAGCGGTTATTTCACAGCAGCTTATGCCCACTATAAACCTAAAGGGCAGGGTAGTCGCCGTTGAGTACATGACGGATACCCCCGCTATAAGGAATATTATCCGTGAAGACAAGGACCATCAGCTTTATGCCACGATGCAGACCGCTACCAATCTTGGTATGCAAACAATGGACCAAGCTCTTTTAAAGCTGCTTAAAGAACAAAAAATATCCAAGGAAACAGTCTTGGAATATTGCGTTGACAGGACCGAAGTACAAAGACTTATGTATTCGTCCGGGTACTAATACCATGGGAGGGTTGAAAATTGCCGGCTTATGTATATGAAGCAATAAACAAACAGGGTGATGTTTTCAACGGCAAAATATCTGCCATTAACAGAGACGAGGCGCTTGATAAGCTTCGTGAAGCGAGTATAACCGTAACAGACCTTAATGAGGAAAAAGGTAAAAACGTTAAAAAAGTAAAGGGAAAGGTAACTCTTACCGATTTGTCATTATTCAGCCGTCAGATGGCTGCGATGATTTCTGCCGGAATTCCGGTTACACAATCGCTGCAGACATTATCTACCCAGACCGCAAACGCTCCCCTTGCTTACGCAATCACCGAAATAGCTCAGAATGTTGAGGCAGGAGCAAGTCTTTCGGACTCCTTCTTACAACACAAGCATATTTTCAGCGACCTGTACTGCTCTATGATTCAAGCAGGTGAAACGGGCGGTATGCTTGAAAAAACCCTTAGTGCGCTTGCACTCCAGCTTCAGAAGGATAAACAGCTAAAGGACGCCGTCAAAAGTGCAACTACATATCCTAAAATGATCGGAGTTTTTGCCATAGTTCTCTTGATAGCGATGCTTGTTGTAATGGTTCCCATATTCCAGAAGATGATTCCGGACACGATTGACCTTAACCCGATTACAGCGGCAATATTTTCCCTTTCCGGAAGTATTCGTTCACGCTATTATGTTTATATAGTAGCTATAATTATCCTGTTTTTTGGTGCTAAATACGGACTTAAGACTCCTGTTGCACACAGGCTGTGGGAAAATAACAAAATGAAGCTTCCGCTTATCGGTGAGCTTATATCAAAAACAGTTCTTGCGCGTTTCTGTCGTATTCTTGCGACTCTCTTAAACGGAGGTGTTACTGCCGTTCAGGCACTTGAAAGCGCAGGTCCCACCTCGGGAAGCGATTTGATTAATGAAGCTGTCAGCAAAGCAATAGGAGACATTGAAAACGGTCGCTCAATACATGAATCACTTCAGGAATCAGGTCTCTTTCCGCCAATGCTGATAAGTATGATATCAATAGGTGAGGAGGCAGGTACCTTGCCTTCAATGCTTGATAAAGTAGCGGAGTTTTTTGAAGAAGACGTTGCTTCACTTTCAAAGAATTTAGGTACAGCGCTTGAACCTATATCGCTGATAGCGATTGGCGGTGTTGTAGGAACGATGCTTATTTCTCTTTATTTGCCCATATTCCAGGCAACAACCGCTACAGGAGCATAAACAGAAATCCTTGTTTGAAAAGGAGATAGATATAATGGCGAAAATCAAGTCAGCAATCGGAATTGAAATGGACGCGGGTGCAATAAGAGCCGTTGAGCTTACGAGAAGCAGCGAAAAAGCCCATGTTTCGGCGTTTGCGAAGATTCCTATTGAAAGAGGAATTATCGAAGAAGGTTTTATCAGAAACAGCAACAAGTTCTACGGTATTCTGGATGAGATGATTACTAAGGGAGACTTTAAGTCTCAGGATATCGTCGTGGGCGTAAACAACGAGAATGTCATAATGCGTTTCGCTTCGTTTCCCAAGGTGAGTGATGACAAGCTGCGCAAAATGGTGGTTTTGCAGGCACAGGATTTTATTCCTATTCCCGTGGATGAGATGGAAATCGATTATGTCGTATCGGGAGAAGGCACAAACGATGACGATCAGCCGATTGTGAATGTTCTGCTGGTAGCCGCAAGACGCACTATGCTTGAGAGTCTCATAACTCTTTTCAGTGCCTCAAAATTTAAGGTGTACGATATTGACAGCTCTGTTTTGGCATGGTGCCGCGCAACGCTCAAATACAGTGACAATAAGACGCTCGGACTGCTGAAAATAAGTGACGATGTCATTAATTTTATTGCTCTGGATGAGGGTCAAATTAAGATGGTGCGTTCACTCAATGTTCCGGAGAGGTCCGCATATCTTATTAAAAATGCGTTTGACAACCCGAAAAGCTGCTCGGACGACGATTATTCTTCAATTGCTTCTATGCTCAGTAACGAGCTTTCGTCTTCGATTAGCTATTATCAGATGCAAGGCTTCGAGCCGATTGAAACGGTTTATTTTTCAGCCCTTATGGAGGGTGAAAGTATTGTCGCTCAAAAACTTAAAGAAATGGCTTTCGTGCCTGTTGAGGTTCCTCAGTTTTGCGGTGAATATGAAAGCGCAGACTTTTCACCCGCAGAGTATACCGGATGTATAAGTTTAGCTTTGGAAGCATTGGAGGGATAAGTCGTGTTAAAGGTAAGTCTTCTGCCTGCAAGCTACCGAAAAAAAGTAGTGGGCTCAAAGAAAAAAGAACAAATCAAGAAAATATCGCTTGTAGCTCTCATTGTGTTGTTTATGTTCTTTATTGTGATTTTGGGCACGAGGCAATATGTATCGTCAGAATATGATGATATCCAAAAATTAAACGCAGAAGCCGTGGCAATGTTCCCCGTGCTTGAAAGTTATCAGGCGCTGTTAAATGAAGTAGAGGCTCAAAAAGAACTGTTGTCTCTCATTTCTGCGAAGGAACCCTACGCGCATAACTTTGTTGTATCATTAGGCAATATTGATTTCCCCGGACTTTGGTTGAAGAAAATTTCGGCAAACGATTGGTTTTACTCAAAACAATGTGTTATTGAGGGAAAATGCCTGTCCTACAATACTCTGTTGGAATACATTGAAAAAGTAAAAAAAATCGAAGGTGTTCTTGACGTTGCAATTACGACGTTCGCATACACAAATGAAAAGACCGATACGGGTGACAGAATTTGTGATTTCAATTTAACAATAACCTGTAGCGGAACGGGTGTTAAAATGGAGACCACAACAGTTGCGCCAACCAATTCGTCGGATGTCTCTGAGACGAAAAATTAAGGAGGGAGAATGATATGAAAAAAGAACTTAAACTTTCAGATATCAAGTTTTCGGACATAAAGGATTCTCCTATACTGATAAGTGTTGTTTTAGTCGTGTTTATTTTGGCAATATTGGCGTGTTCCGGATATTATATCCTTGATATTTTCAAGATAAAGGACAATATTGTAGCACAGCAGGAAGAATATCAGAAGAGCTGCGAGCAGATAGTATACCTTCAGCAGGTGCGTTCTCAAAATGATTCTTTAGTGGCACAGAAGGATATAATGGACAAGATGCTCCCCCCGACTGAGGATGTATTTGTAGTAATGCAAAATTACTATACTCTTTGCGACAGATATAATATTGATGTTGTTTCTTTGGAGACTCCAGAAATATCCTCTGCATACACTACAGAAACAAGAATCACCTTAACCGTAAACGGTACTTATAATAACATTATAAGCTTTTTAAGCTATATTTCCAACCTTCAGGAGCTTCACAGAATAGATCAGCTAATTGTGGAAGAGGGTGAAGAGGACGGACTTAAACGGGCAAGTATTGTTATAATTGCCTTATCCGAATAAGTTTTTCTTGATATGTTTATTGGTATGTTTATCAGTAACATAGTTTAGGGGTAGAATATGGACAACAACGTAGTAATTCCGGGAAGTATAGGTTATTTTCTTATTAAAACCGGCAAAATCAGTGAATCTGAACTTTTTGAGGCTCTCTCTCTTCAGCAGAAAGAGAAGGGTTTACTGGGGAACATATTAGTTCGCTTGGGCTACTGCACCGAGGACGACATTGCAAAAGCGCTCGCCGCTAAAACAGGCTGCAAGTTTGTATCTATTGACGACCTTGGAGTGAGCGTCACTGCCGCGAACCTTATTCCTACAGAGCTTGCTGTTAAAAACGGTATTCTTCCGCTCTATCAAGACGACAGAATTCTTTATGTTGCAATGAAAAACCCCAATGACGTTGTTACAAGAGACAACCTGTCACTTATGACAGGCGGACTCGAAATCGTACCCGTTGTAGCAACCGATGCCGAGCTTAACGCCGCTATAGAAAATTATGTAAATGCAGCTGCCAATATCAGCTCCTTCAAGCAGGAAGAGGAAGAAACTGAGCTTGGATATGATATTGAAGACAGCGGGATTGACGACAAGCCCGCCGTTCAAATAGTCAATCAGATAATCAACAACGCAATCAAAGCTGGAGCCAGTGACATACATATTGACCCCCTTGAGAAGGCTATGAGGATTCGTTATAGGATTGACGGCGTTTTGCATGAGATTTTTCAAAACCCCATAAGATTTCACGCTTCCGTTATTTCCCGAGTAAAGGTTATCGGCGGAATGGATATAGCCGAACGCAGAGTGCCGCAGGACGGACGTGCCACAGTTAAGGTGGAGGGTGTAACCTTTGATATTCGAATAGCTTTGCTTCCTTCGGTATATGGTGAAAAATGCGTTATGCGTCTTCTTGAAAGAAGCTCCAAATCAATCCAGCTTAAGGATATTAAATTCTCAAAGAAACAATCTAAGTATTTTGAAGAAGCAATACATATGCCATATGGATTTCTTCTTGTTACCGGTCCTACCGGTTCCGGTAAATCCACAACGCTTTATGCAACACTTGCTGAAGTTAGCGATGTAACGAAGCACGTTATTTCACTTGAGGACCCGGTTGAACGCCGTATGGAAGGACTTTGCCAGGTTCAAATGAATGTCCGCGCAGGAATGACATTCGCGGCAGCCCTTCGTTCCGTGCTTCGTGCCGACCCCGATATCGTCATGGTCGGCGAAATTCGTGACGGAGAAACAGCAAAAATCGCTGTCGAGTCAGCTCTTACCGGACACATGGTTTTTTCAACCCTGCATACGAACGACTCATCCGGAGCTATAACCCGTCTTGACGAAATGGGTGTTGAGCCCTTCCTTACAGCCTCGTCTGTTGTGGGCGTTCTCGCACAGCGTCTTGTCCGCGTACTTTGCACGCGTTGCAAGCAGGAATACACTGTGACGATTGAGGAGGTTATTGAGTCGATACCTGATTTTCCCAAGGAAAACTATAAGCCGGGAGAAGAAATAACATTTTTCCGTCCTAAAGGGTGTATTACCTGCAATAATACCGGTTATAAGGGACGTATGGGTGTCTTTGAATTTCTCAGGGTAACGGAAAATATGCGCGAGCTGATACTCAAAAGAGCTAGTGCGGCTGAGATAAAAAATCTTGCCATCAAAGAAGGTATGCAAACACTTCGTATGGAAGGCATAAACAAGGCTATTGAGGGCTTAACTTCAATTGAGGAAATACTTAGGGTAATCGTTTAGCCAAAGGTACAATTAATGGCATATATGACGAATCCTGATCAGGAAGAAGCAATTGCTAAGGAGCGGAACAAGCGTAGGAGCAAATGTCCTGAAGCGCAGTACCCGCATAGTAAAAATGTCTTGACAAAACAAAAATATAATGCTAATATATACCTACCGACTTTTAATATCAATAATCAAAACCTCAAAAACAAGTTTGATTGACAACTAACACATAGAAAGTTAATAGTATGGTTGGAGGAGTTTATATTTCAATTGAACACTACCACACTTGTACATTGACTACGGAGATATAGCTCAGTTGGTCAGAGCGTACGGTTCACATCCGTAAGGTCGAGGGTTCGAGCCCCCCTATCTCCACCAAATATGCGGCTTGTGCCGCAGTGAACAATGAACATTTTAATAATGAACAAGATAAAAACAGTTAAAATACTAAAACTGCATCAAAAAATTTTTAGAATTGCAGCAAAATCAGATATCAAGGTTAGACAAATCAGAAATTTTGCATAAAATATGTTAAGAGAAGTTATTCCGGAAAGGAGAGGCAAGATGAATATATTAACTAAGAAAAACGGCTTGGCGCTTGTTGCTGTAATGGTTCTGCTTATGATTTTGACGCTACTTGTTCCTGCTATGTTGACATATGCAGATACAGCAACCTCAATAGCGGTTAAAGGTACGGACAAACAAAAAGCATCATACCTTGCCAGATCCGGTTTGGAAATGGCTGTAGCGGCTTTTAAGAACACTTATAACGACGGCGACGATAGCATCGAAACACAATATGAAGCAATTTACAGACGCCTTGGAGGAGAGCTGAAAGAAGGCGAAACGCCTCTTTTCGAATTAGAAGCGGAAACCGTATACCTCTTTATAGATAGGCAAGAACCTGTTGAGACGGTAGGGCCTAACGGGGAAACAGAGGTGTTCTCGGAAGAATACTATAACTCTGTTTATACGAAAGATTATGTTGCTTACAAGAATAACAGCAGATACGAGTATGTGGGAAAAGTTGACGTTAAAATCACAAGAAAAGACGACGCTCATGTGTTTAAGCTATACAGCAACGGCACATCAGAAGACATTTGCTGTGATTCGACTAAAGCAGCTGACTTTGCCGCTGCTTGTGACAGCGATGTCAACAAGCCGATTAAAGCATCGGGAACTAATGACTATTCTTATGTGAAACAAAAGTATGCACAATATGACTTTACCGGAACAGCTGAAGTTAACGGGGTAAAATCTATTAGAAAAGCCTATGCTCTTGATACTGTCGATACAAGTAAAAGCGGCTGGCTCAATAACGCCACCTCTGCGGTTTCCTATATAGGCGGTTTTTTAAACATTGGAACGACCGGTTTTGATATGGTAGCAGTCAACCCCGACAATGCCTCGAGCAAACAAAGAATATCATATCTTGACGGGTCGGCAGGAGGAGGAACATTTACCTCCGATGTCTTGATTTACAGCACATACGGCAATGTTATAATAGACTCTCTTGCCACTTACCCGACCAGAGAAGAGCTTAACAGTGCTCAGGATATGCAGATTCCTGAAGCTCGCTACAATGAAATGGTGTCCACCATGCCTCTTTACCTTGGCTGCGAGCCTGGTATAAACTATTATGAAAAGCTGTCAAAGGGAAATTTATCTGATACCATAACATGCACAACAAACAGGGGCGGCAGCGCGAACACATTCGTAGTCTTTACCGCGACAAATGCAATTCAGGTTAATCTGCCTGTCAATGTTACGGTTAATCCCATTCGTACCGATGTTTTTGAAACAGGTCAGGGCTCTATATATAAAATGATGGTTTTTCAGGCGAATGACATAATTTTTAAGGAAAGTCTCGTTAATTTTGCTTCTTTCACGTATGCTGATAACAGCGCTCTTACCGGCAACAATTCAAAGCGGTTCGGCTCGGTAATTCTTGCAGCGACTGCGTCCACTCCGTATTCCTATTACAATATCAGCCGCGGCAAAACCGTTAGGGCGGGAAAGGTCACATTCCTTGAGGACGTATATCTCGTTTACATTCAGTACGGGGACAACAGCGGAAAGACAGAATTCCTATCCTCTGAGGTTTACAACAACTGGAATGAGAAGATTTACCGGAACAAAACAGGTATTGAAAATTTGAAAGCGCAGTATTTAATTGTTTCCGCCAACGAGGTTAAGCACATTTTCCCAAGGTCCTCCTGCTTCGGTATTAAGAGCTGGAACCCTGTTGAGGGGACGAAATATGGTTATTATATTACCAAACTGTTTAATAAAGGCGATGTCTACTATTTCAATGCCGAGGTTGAAGCAACCTCTAACAGTGGAAAAAAAGAAAAAGTGGGCCTTAATTTAGCCGGTTGGTGGGTAGAGTCTTATTATATGAACAACATGGTTTCAGAGGCTCGTGCTTGGTATCAAAAAGCGACTTATTGGGCTTTCTCATTTTTTTACGATGAAAGTAACCTTACTTACAAATATGACGATATGCATTATGTAGGGAACGTGTACGATGATATATCATATCCACAGGATCTTTCGTCAATGTGTTATGTTATATGGGAAAGTTAATTAAAATTTTTAACAAACCGGAAAATTTCAGGAAAGGACATGAGACTTATGAAGGTAGGTTTTAGAAACATTAAGTCAAAGAAGGGTATGACTTATATTGAGCTTCTTGTGGCGCTTTCCATACTTGCTATAATAGTTGTGGTTTTTACCCCGATGTTAATGCTTTCGTACACAAGACTTTATGATGCGGGAGCTATAAATGTTAATACTTACGAGGTTAAATCAGGGCTTGAGGAATCGCTCGCTGTAAGAAGCACCGGCTATAAGGTAAGTACAAACTTTAAATTCAAGGATTTAAGTGAAAGCATCGATATTTTGATGCATCGTGTAGTTGGGACTATAAACGGGCTTGAAACTATGTACGGCTCTTCAAAAACACACGTAGCCTTTTTAAGCGATGAGGTCGTATTTGACAATAAGTCCTCACATGATATGGTATTTCAGTTTACAAATTTCTCGGGCTTAACTACTTCAAGTTTTGTGAAAACCTCTACACCGGCAAAAAATCAGGTAGGTTATTTAATTGAGGCGCCTTTGAGCGATGTCGCCATAAGTCCGTCACAATACTCGGCATCCTATGACAGCGTGAACGCAAGCGTCACTATTACTGTAACTGGTATAGACGTTACTTATTCCCCTCTTAAAATAGCTGTATACTCTGTTGGAATGAACGGTATTACCAGTACCAATATCAACTATTTGACTATTAAGCCTGCCAATATGATTTTTGTAGGAGGAGCGGACTCGTCTATAGGGTACTATACCTCTGAAGGGTACTCGGAGGATGCCGGGGAGTTTTCGATTGAAGGCAGAACAATGTCAGCCGGCTCTTTAGCCGCGGGTACCCAGTTCAACAAAATCCGCTGGATAAGCGGCGGAATAGATGCCGTTGCGAGTAAAGGTTATTATGTAATGTGCGGAAATGACGGAATTATTCGCAGACTTTGGAATATCACCGAAAATGAATATTCGTCAATTCCCGATTATGGTTTAATAGGATACGCGCCGCCGGTTATTGGAAACAACGGAGAAAAAATTTTTAAGAGCAAATGGAACGGGGATTATACAGAAATTTACACTCATAGATATGAAGACAAGTCTGTACGCGGTAAAAACATAGTTACAGGCTCAAGAGTTTTTTCTTACAACACGAAAGCCTCCACAATCACAAAATTTAACGGAAACAAGGCAGGATGGGATAAGGGCAGCAGGCAATATAACTGTGTGCAGATTTCCAACCATATTGCAGGAAGTGCCGACTATAGCGACATAACCAAAAACGGCGTATATTTCTATACCGGTTCAGATGCCAACTCATATTCCGGCGTAAAGAATACCCTTCGGAATAATTGGCTGGTGAACTGGGAGGATGCCGATTCATACGCATGGGCAAACAATTATGACGGCGATCCCAACACATACAATAAAAAAGGCGCAAATCCCTGGGCAAATTATCTCTCAGACACATATGCTTATCCAAACCCCTCGCAGACAAATCAGCAGCCGGTAGTCTTCTTTGCTCCTGTGGGAGGCAAAAAAAATTCGTCTACGGGCGGTCAGGCGACTATAAGCGCTACAAACCAGATTGACAGAGTATATCTTATGACAAACAACAATCCCGGCTCAAGAATTCATAGAACTAAATATAGCTGGTTTACCAACTATTTTACCTGGTATATATATGACAGCAACTACAATCAGACAACCTCATGTAAAGATCAAAAGAGAGACCATTCTTGCTACACTTGTGATGTTGCCGCAAGGTTTACAGAGACGCCCGGGGCAGCGTATGCCTTTAATGTCGGGTTATCGCAAGCGGACAGACAGCAAAGAGTAATCCAGTTCGTTCTTGACAGAATGGGGTCAGAGATAATGACGTGCCCCCCCCACATCACTGTTTTTACAGGTGTCGCTTCCCCCGCTTCAGATAGGGAAATTCCATATATCAGATTAAAATTTTACACAAATTCCAATGCCCATAACAGTTCAAGCTATTTATCCACGCTCACTGCCGAAGAGTATTCGTCGGAAGAAAGGGCTGCCGTTGACAATGCTACTCAAAACAATGCGATGAACTCTGTTGCCCTCACGCTTACCGATCTTTGCTATATTTCTCATCCGGCAAATTTCGCGACGTCTTCAATGTCCGGCTCTTATATGACTTATACGGGATATTCACCGGCATCGGCAAGTGTATATACGACCAGTCCGGCAAGCAATACCGTGCACGGAACTGTTACGAGCGGGAATTTCAGGCATTTCATTGTAAGAGGTACGGGTGAAGGCTATGATATTTCCCAGCTGCCCGACACGACGAGTCACACAATCGGCTATTCTTCCCTCCCGGCAGGTTCTGTAACACGCACAGACAGTAACACGGCATTTACAATAGGATATTGCTCAAACAGACTGCTTATGTATTCGAGTGCTTTAACTACAGGGAGTATGGTCTTCCCGGGTGCTTCTACGATTGACACAACTTTAAAGTTCCCGGAGGAATTTAAGACATATCTCGGTTTTGCTCAGGATGCTAACGCAACTATTGCCGTGGGTTATGTTGTCACGGGAAAGGCGGAGCCTGTTTTTGCAACTATACAAAACTGTAAAGATTCTTCTCACGCATATGGAACTAAACCCCTTGATATGCATGACCCGGCATTCTTTTATAACCCGAATATTTTCAAAAACTTAAACGAAGATTTGGCTACACTTGATGATTACGGCAATATGACATATAAAAGAGGCTATTACCTTGAGGCTGCAAACCCAAATAACGCCGCTACGGCAACCGCTTATGTTTATCAGTATACTACGTGCGCTATGGGGTATACGGGCTTTGTACTTAAGGCGGCGGGAGCGGAACAGCCGATAACAAACGTTGCGACGGTATCCTTGCACATAGCGGGTGATAATTCGTTCAGGACTCTTTATACAGCGCCGTTGACCACCGATTCAAGGTTTACCTGTGCAGCTCTTGTAAGCACGGGAAGCGACACTTATGTAGCATATATAGGTGACAACAAGGGAAATATTTGGCAGATGAGCTTTACATCCTCTTCTGTCTCTGCAACCCCGACGCTTGTGCGCAACTCATCCTTCACGGGATTGGGCAAGGTTAATTCAATATGTGTAACAGACGAGTACATTATTGCCGTCGGGGAAACCTCAATTTCGGGCAGCATAACGAGAGCTGTAATTTACCAAGCTTCAAGTGAAAATATTCAGTCAAAGCCTATAATATCCTCTGCAAAGTATAACCTCAGTGAGATTATTCAATACAAGGGGAGGTTTTATGCGGTCGGCACTTATACCTCGGGTGCGGTCGAATACGGAGTTATTCTTTATGCTTCAGATCCGTTAAGCAACTGGACTACTGTCTTGAAAGACTCTGCCGGCAATAATTTTAAGCCGTTGTACAGTGTGGCGGCACAAAATTAGTCACGAAACCAAAAGTTGGCTTTAGGGTAAAGGTGGTAAAATGTTTAAGTGGTTATTAACAACTAAACATGGTTTTACTTTGGTAGAGCTTGTAATAGTGCTCGTTCTTCTCGGACTGGGAGCAACGGCAATTATAAACCTTTTCAATATTACTTATAAAGCATTTAATAAGACCGAAGAGCGTTATATTAAACAGGAGGAAGTCAAACGCGTTGCGGAGCTGCTTCAAAACGGAACAGACATTTCTTCCGCGCTTGGAGTTGAGATTTATAACACTCTTGAGATAATACCGCCCGAGGGTCCCGGAATGGGCATTAAGGGTGCGGCATTTCTCTATACAGACCCGACCGACGGCTTCCTCTATGTAAGAGAATCTGATTCTGACTTTGCACATGTAATAAGCGAGATACCCCTGTATATTTACTTTGAGGTAGTTAAAAAAAGGGAGATTAACAATCTTTATTACCCCGATGATGATACAACCGTCCCCTGGAAAAACCAATGCGGTCTTAACTGTTCAATTAGTGCAGTAGAGAATGGTGTGACAAATTATACTTATCCATTGTCGGACGATGATATCTACTATACAATTTCTGTATCTTATCATTTCCCGAATATGATTGAACGAAATAACGGCAGGGTTAATCTCTCAACTGATTTGGCACCTTTGAAAAGCCCCATAATTGACCAGGATACGGGAGAAGAAACCACGACCCTCGTAACGAGCACCGATGTCGGAAACGTTGTTAAGTTTTACAGCGAAACATCGCTTCTGAGCGACGCTGTTACCACGGATATTCAAATGACTCCATGGTGCTTTGTGGCAACGGCATCTTACGGCGCTCATTCACCGGATGTGGGCTTGCTTTGTGAATTCAGGGACAGCGTCTTAAAGAAAACCGAAGCAGGAAGATGGTTTGTAAAGAAATATTATGAGTATTCTCCCCCTATTGCCGAAAAGATTTCACAGAACAATGCTCTTAAAATGCTTACGAGAATCGCTCTTAAGCCTTTAGTTATTGCATCCTATGTGATACTCAATCCGGAGTGGCTTGTTCTTGCCGTTCCGATAGCGGGAGCGGCGGCAACGGCACTGGTGAGAAGAAGGCAGAAAGAAAAATTTGATGAATAAGAACAAATCCGGACTTAAAAAAGTCCGGATTTGTTCTTAATTACAATTTGCCATTTACAATTTATAACCTGCAACCTGCAACCTGCAACTAATATCCCTTGCAGCTTTTTCAGGCGTCACATTATATATCTTAAAATCACAAACCGCTTCGTACAGCGGCTGTCTCTCTGAAAACAGCTCTTTTATGTTTCTTTTCTGTGACAGAGGTCGCGCGGAGCAATCGAGTTTCGAGATATCCCGTTCAATAAAAACCACCGTACTGTTTTGGCGTAAAAGCTCATGATTTTCGGATACGGTAACAATTCCGCCACCGGTAGCAATAACAGCACCACTTTTTTTGGATACCTCTCTCAAAACCCGTGTTTCAAGCTCTCTGAGATATCCCTCGCCCTTTTCGGCAAAAATGCGCGGTATATCCATCCCGGCAGTTTCGCTTATAATCCGGTCAGTGTCATAAAATGGACGAGATGTTATCCCGGCGAGCTTTTTTCCTATAGTGGTTTTGCCGCACCCGGGCATACCGATAAGAGTGATGTTTTTCATTTTATACGATAAAATATCAGTAATTTCAGCCGCCCTTTCATTCGGTATTTGCTCACCCGTAAAAAGACGGGTTGCTTCCTTTGCTTGAAAAACGAGCATATAAAGACCGTTTCTGCAAGGTATGCCGAGCTTTTCAGCCTGAAGCAGAAGAGTAGTTTTAGCCGGATTATAAATCATATCAAGGACAAGTGAGCATTCGGAGAAGCCGTCGAGATTTATGACGGTTTTTCCGTTATCGGGATACATTCCTATTGGAGTTGTATTGATTATAAGGTAAGCGTCAAGGTGGCTTGATATATTAGTGTAGTTGTCCTCACCGAAGCGCGAAACGGTAATAACATTATTAATACCCTTGTCATATAAAACCGCGCGGACAGCCTTCGCGGTTCCGCCGTTTCCGAGAATTAGGACTTTTTTACCCCTCACTTTTTCGGCGTCCGCGCCTAACAGCGCCCGAAATCCGAGGTAATCGGTATTGTCGCCGAAGTAAGAGCCGTCCGTCTTCTTAATAACCGTATTAACACAGCCAACACTTTGGGCCCTTTTTGAAAGCTCCCGGCAATAGGGAAGAATGTCGGACTTATAAGGAATAGTGACATTGAAGCCTGACAGCTCATTATTTTTCATAAAGTCCTCAAGCTGTTCGGGTAAAAGCGGGTACAGCTTGTATTCGTAATCACCTAAGAGAGCATGTATTTCGGGAGAAAAGCTGTGTGAAAGCGGTTGTCCAATTAAACCGAATTTTTTCAAGTCTAAACCACCTCGCTGTAGCTGCCTAAATACTTCATTTTAACGCACAAATTATCAATTCCGTCGAAAATACTCAGAAAATTCTCCTCATATACGCTTGCGTCAAGGTCAAAGTAAAACATAAACTCAAAATCGCTGTTGGGGAGGGGGCGGCTTTCCAGCTTAATTAAATTAATTCCAAGCGCATAAAAGCGTGAAAGCGTTTTGTATAAGGAGCCGGGCTTATGGGGCAGTATCATCATAATACTTGTCTTGTCTGCCCCCGGATATATTTCAAGTTTCTTTGAAATACAAATAAACCTCGTATAGTTACTGCCTTGGTCCTGAATGGATTCTTTAATACACTGCAAATCATATATGTCTGCGCAAGCGCGCGAGGAAATTGCGGCAACATCCTTTCTGCCTGATTCAAAAACCATTTTTGCCGCTAAAGCGGTGTTTTCGCAAGGAGTGATCTTCACATTTTCAAGCGTTCTCAGGAAGTCACTGCATTGGGCTATCGCCTGTTCATGTGTGAAAATCTCTTTTATATCGGCAAAGGCAGTTCCCTTATTGGAAAGAAGAAAGTGGTCAATTTTAAGTCGGGTGCTTTTTACAATGCTGAAGTCATACCTTATCATCAGATCATATATTTTGTTTACTGAGCCTGCCGTGCTGTTTTCAAGAGGGAGCACGCCATAACGGCAAAGACCTTTGTCAATAGCGGCGAAAACGCTGTCAAAGGAATTGAAAAACATTAAATTCGGATAATCAAAAAGCTTTTCACAGGCTTGCTGGGAAAAGGAGCCCTCGACTCCCTGACAGGCTACTAAAGCTTTGCCGGGAAACGCTTTTTCCGTGTTTTCCAAGGCATTTACAATTGACCTTTGGAGAGCAGATTCTCCGCAGGACTGTTTTCTTTGATGAAGAGAGCTAAGCTCAAAAATAAGGGAGTAAAGAGAGCGGATATAGTCAGACATTGTTTGCGGACAATTATCGGAAAGATAATTGAGCTTTTCCCTTTCACGCTTATAGTCTAAAATCGGAATATTGTTTTCCTTCTTAAACTCGCCGATTTTTGCGGCAACTTCCATTCTGCTGCAAAAAAGCTTAACAAGCTCTTCATCAATTTCGTCTATTTGTTTTCTGTAATCCTGCAAATCCATTTCTCTCACTCCTGTTATTGATATTTTTTATAATCAAGAAATGCGTCATATACCGAAATAGCCGCAGCCGCCTCAACACAGGGTACGGCTCTTGGAACAATACACGGGTCGTGCCTTCCTTTTACCGAAATCTTAGTGTTCTTCATTTGGGAAAGACTGACAGTGTTTTGCTCTTTGGCTATTGACGGGGTTGGCTTAACGGCAAGTGTGAATATTATGGGCATACCCGAGCAGATACCGCCGAGTATACCGCCGTGGTTGTTGGTTTCCGTTTTAACAATACCATTTTCCACAATGAAGCTGTCATTATGTTCGCTACCGCGCATGGAAGAGCATGCGAAGCCGCTGCCGAATTCAAGCCATCTTTGGTAGCGAGTTACGCGTTTGAGCTTGCACAAACATTTAATGACTTCTATACCCAATGTCCGGTGCTCTCTGCCGAGGGTTCCACCCGGCTTTCACGAATTGGGCTTGTTCAGGCAGCCAGGATTGCCCTTGAGAATGCGTTATCTTTACTTGGAATTCAGTCACCGCAAGTGATGTGATGTAGAATAAGAACAATCAAAATCAAAGGAGAAATATATGAGTCGAATTCGTACACTAATCATGGGGGCAGCAGGTCGGGATTTCCACAACTTCAATACCTTCTATCGTGACAACGAAAAGTATGAGGTGGTTGCCTTTACCGCGAC
>MWBL01000023.1:0-25000 GCA_002069015.1 Firmicutes bacterium ADurb.Bin300
GCCAGACATCTTGCCCGCCGCAGAAATTCAAACGAAGTTTTTGGGGTATGCGGGGAAAAAGATAACCCTTGGGACTTTACTTTTTCGGATATGCTTTGGTATTTGAATTTTCTTTTTGTTCGCGGCGTAAATCTTGTATTCCCTCACGGCTTCTATTACTCCGTCAGAACTCCTCTTCAGTATTCTGAGCGCCCCCCGGATGTCGGGCCGAACAATATATGGTGGGAGGATTATTCCGCTGTTTCGTCATACATTTCACGTTTATCTTATCTTAACACGGATTGCCGTAACAGCCCTTTATGCGCCGTTCTTTGCAGCTGGTCCCATATGCCGTATAAAATAGTAAAGCCGCTCTATGAAAACCAATTCCCGTTTAACTATATTACCGAAGAAATGATTGATAACGGAAAAATAGAATCAAACGGATATAAATACGATACACTTCTGATTGATAACGAAATGGAAATTAACGACGCTTTAAGGTCTAAGCTCGATTTGTTCAGCGCAAACAAGGGCAGAGTTCTGTTTTTAGACGACGATAATTGTGAAGAATATTTTTCTGTTCTTGATAAAAACACAAAAAGAGACTTTTTCTTCCTTGCACAAAAGGGAGATAAATCATTCCTGAGGATTGAAAAGCTTATAAAAGAGGATTGCGCCGTTTATCTTTTAGGAAATGAAAGCGCACCGCGTAGCGGCAACACAATTACGGGCGAGCTTACGGTTAACTCAAGCAGGAGAATATACCGTGCAGATGGATTTTCGGGTCAATTTATCCCGATTTTTTCAAAGCCTTTCGAGGGCGGCTCAAAAATCAGTTTGAGCATTCCCCCGTGCCGACTTATGATCCTTGTTGAAAGTATAAATGAAGTTGCGTATGACGACAATTATAAAGAGCCCGAGCCGCTTTGCATTAGATTTGCCGACTATGATGAGGCTGAGGCTTCTCTTGACAAAAACGGTTTTCCCGAAAGGCTTTACACGGCAAATCTGCACTTGGCGGACAGAGATTCTCGCATTGTTCTCACCCTGCCCGAGGTTCGCGATAAGGCTAAAATATATATCAACAACATTCATGTTGACACACTGCTTCTGCCTCCTTGGGAAACAGATATAACCGATTTTGTTTACAGAGGCGATAATTCGGTGCAAGTCAGGGTAACGGGAAGCGCAGCCAACCGCTTCGGGGAAAAGACCCCTGTAGGTCTTATAAAAAACGATTAAGAGAGGAACGATAATGCCGCCCTTAATGAAGGAGAAGTTTATGCATAAAAAAATAACAAATACCGTTACTTGGACGGGAAAGATTGACTGGGAGCTTAGGCGTTTCCACGGCGACGAGCTTTCAACCCATAAAGGCTCATCCTATAACTCTTACCTTATCAATGATAAAAAGACTGTTCTTATAGATACCGTTTGGGCACCATTTGATAAGGAGTTTGTTTCAAATCTCAAAAAGGTAATAAACTTAAAAAAGATTGATTATATTATCGCAAATCACGGCGAGGTCGACCACAGCGGCGCCTTGCCTGCCCTTTTGAGGGAAATACCTGAAACACCTGTTTATTGCACTTCAAATGCAATTAAGTCCTTACGGGGTCAATATCATGAAAATTGGAACTTTGTTCCCGTAAAGACAGGGGACACTCTTGAAATCGGGAATAACACTTTAATTTTTATAGAAGCGCCAATGCTGCATTGGCCTGATTCTATGTTTACCTATATGAAGGGCGAAAACATTCTTTTTTCAAATGACGGCTTTGGTCAACATTTAGCCTGTGACTCATTATTTAACGATACTGCAGACGAAAACGAAATAATGCTTGAGTCGTTGAAATACTATGCAAATATATTAGCCCCGTTCAGCCCTCAGGTAACACGCAAGATTAAAGAACTTTTGGGTATGAACTTGCCGATTGAAATGATTTGTCCCAGTCATGGAATAATATGGAGAACGTCACCCGAGAAGATTATAGAAAAATATTTGTCTTGGGCTGACAGCTATCAAGAAAATCAAATTAGTATTATTTATGATACGATGTGGAACTCAACCGGGAAAATGGCACAGGCAATAGCGGATGGTATCCGCCTTAAAGACCCTTTTGTTACGCTCAAGCTTTTTAACTGCTCAAAAACCGATAAATCAGATATAGTAACGGAAATTTTTAAGTCACGCGCCGTAATAGTAGGCTCTCCTACCGTAAATAACGGATATCTTTATTCCATTTCCGGAATTTTAGAGCTTATTAAGGGATTAAAGCTTAAAAATAAAAAAGCCGTTGCTTTCGGAAGCTACGGCTGGAGCGGAGAGAGTGTTAAGCTGATAAATCAAGAGCTTTCACAGGCAGGCTTTTTAGTAGTTGACGACGGCTTCAGAACAATCTGGACACCCGACGAAGAGATTGTTGAAAAGCTCAGGGAATTCGGGAAGACTCTTGCAGAAAAGCTTCAATAAATATCCTTATACAGAAGCTCTTGACCCGGCAGTACCATATAAGATAAGCCGACCGTGTTCCCGCGGCGGGCTTACTTGCAAATCCCACTTGGGATACTGCTTAAAAGGGGAGAGCTTTTCGCTTGTCTCAAGGGCAACAAAGGAAATATAAAAAATCCTTTGTCATCGGATGGTTACTTGAAAATGTTAACGCAGTCTTTCAAAGCTTATATTGCGTTTATTGAGTTTTTACATATGAGTAATAAGCTTACTCACATCGTCGTTTTGACCTAAGACAAGAAGGTTTTCTTCTTCCGAAAACACATAATTTGCTCCGGGCATCGGCTTTAATTCGTCGGAGTCCTTTTCTTTTACGGCAAGAATGCTTACTTTGTATTTCGCCCTGACCCCAATTTCGCCTATACTCCTGCCCTCCCATTTATGAGGCACGGGTATTTCAAAAACAGAATAGCTTGAGGTAATCTTAAAATAATCGACGATAGCATTTGACCCGAGCTTTACCGCAAGACGAACAGCCATGTCCTTCTCCGGATATATTATTTCATCTGCTCCTACTAAGGTCAGCAGCTTCGCATGGGCATCGCTGTCGGCGCGGGAAATTATACGGCGCGCACCCGCCTCCTTTAGAAGCGCGGTAGCCTCAAGGGAGACCTGAAAGCTGTTTCCGACAGCCACTATGCACACATCAAAATTCCCGACTCCGAGAGATTTTATATATGCCTCGCTCGTTATATGTCCTATTTCCGCATTCGGAACATAAGGCAAGGCCTCGTTAATCTTATCCTCATCGCAATCAACCGCAAGCATATCATAATCATACTTGCTTAAGGATTTTGCTAGCTGAAGACCAAAGCGGCCAAGACCTATGAGCAATATGGATTTCATATGTTTTCCTCCGTTTATCTGTTTATTATCAATTTATCGGTCAGCCGACCGCAACCTTTTCAAGCGGCAGCTTGGAAAGCTCGGGACCGCCGTTTTTTCTTATTGCGTAAATAATTGTCAGGCATCCGACACGACCGAAATACATAAGAAAAATTAACAGGCACTTTGAAATAACGCCTAACCCCCCTGTTATTCCCGTTGTAAGTCCCACGGTACCTATTGCAGAGACCGCCTCATACATACAGTCAATAACAGGAAGATTTTCAATAACCGAGATGGCAAGCGAAACGAAGAGGAACAGGACAAGATAAGCGCTTACTATAGTCACTGCATTTTTAAGTACACTGTCATCCATACGCCTGCGGAAGGCCTGAAGATTTGTGTGCCTTTTGGATACAACAAAGAAATTAGTTATTAAAACCGAAAATGTTGTGGTTTTAATTCCGCCCGCAGTGGACCCCGAGGAGCCTCCTATGAGCATTAGAACGATAGTTAAAAGCAGTGAGGGCTCAAGCATTAAAGCTGTATCAACAGAATTATAGCCTGCCGTTCTCGGGGTTACAGCCATAAAAAACGCGTTCATCAGCTTTTGCATAACACCCATGCCCTTAAACGCCGGCGAATTATATTCTATGGCAAAAAGCAAGACCGTGCCGGCTGCTATGAGTGCTGCCGTTGTGCTAAGCACAAGCTTTGAGTGCAGTTTATATTTTTTCCAATGAAGTCTGTTAGTCCTAATATCATCCCAAACATAAAAGCCCAAACCGCCGCAAATAATTAAAAGGGCGATTGTCATTATAATAATCGGATCATCGTTAAAATGGATAAGCGAAGAGCGTTCCCCGTATTTACCGAAAATATCAAACCCGGCATTACAGAAGGCCGATACGCTATGGAATACGCTAAAGAAAATTCCATTCTTCCAACCCATTTGCGGAATAAGACTTAGTGATATAATAACTGCGCCCGCTACTTCCACAAAAAGCGCCCTCGAAATAACAAACCTTGCCATTCTTACTACCCCGCCGACCTGAGGGCCCGAAATAGATTCCTGCATCAAAATCCTTTGACCGTAACCTATTTTTTTCCCTGTGAAGGTGACTATAACGATAGCCATTGACATAAAACCAAGCCCGCCTATCTGAATTAAGCACAGTAAGACGAGCTGACCGAAAACCGTCCAGTGGGTAAACGTATCAAAAACAACAAGCCCGGTTACACAAGTTGCCGAACATGAGGTAAAAAGCGAATCTATGAATGGGGTAGAAACATTATCCTTTGATGAAAACGGCAGCATCAACAAGAGTGCGCCCGTCAATATAATTGCCAAATACCCGAAAACAAGAATTTTTACGGGCTCAATTCTATGAAAAACCCGCTTTGCTTTTAATGCTAATCGTGCAATAAAACTCTGTTCTTCGGCAGAGTCTCCCTGTGCAAGCATAGACCGGTATCCTTCCTTCAAAACTAAGCTTTGTATTGCAATATATACCTTTGTCATATATTTTGCAATAGATTTTTATACTTTCATTTATCAATTTTTGGTAAGCTGCTTATTCTATAAATAATATCTTCAAGTTCTTCTGTCTTGAGTATCCTCGGAACAGGATATGTGGGGCTGGCTTCCTTATACGCCCTTTTAGCGATAAGCGGTATGTCCTCGCGCTTAATTATATCAAGCTTTGAGGATATATTCAGTCTTTCGTTCAATCCGCGAACGGAGTCTATAAACAGCTGTGCTTTTTCCCCTACGGTTTTTCTCCCCGTATCAAGCCCTGCGGCATCGGCAAGTTGGGCAAGCTTTTTATGAGCCGTCTTTCCGTAAAACTCGATAACCTCGGGGAGCAAAACGGCATTTGCAAGGCCATGAGGCGTTTTATAAATACCTCCCAAACTGTGTGCTATTGCATGAGCATAGCCGATATACGCTCTTGTAAAAGCAAGTCCCGCAAGATAAGACGCCACCAGCATATTCTGCCTTGCCGTAATATCCTCGCCTTCTTCATAAGCCTTTTCAATATTTTCGAAAATCAGTTTTACAGCCTTGAGTGCATATTCCTTTGTGCTTTTTGTGTTACTGTGACCTATATACGCTTCAACGGCGTGAGTGAGAGCATCCATTCCCGTTATAGAAGTGATATGAGGGGGAAGTGACACAGTGAGCTCAGGGTCAAGCACTGCGTATTTCGGACGCAAATAAGGATCCGATACAGCGAATTTCTCATGAGTTTTCACGTTAGTAAAAACGGCTGTAATAGTTGCCTCGCTTCCCGTCCCTGCGGTAGTCGGAACCGCATACAAGGCGGGCGGCTTTTTCATTACCTTTATATACCCGCGCATATCCTCGATTTTTTTCTTCGGACGGGCTATTCTTGCTCCCACACCCTTTGCGCAGTCCATCGGCGAACCTCCGCCAAAGGCTATTATAGCTTGACAACCTTTTTCGGTATAAAGCCGAAGAGCTTCTTCAACATTCTCAAGCGTAGGATTAGCCAGGGTTTCGTCATAAAGCTCGTACTTAACTCCCTCCCTGTCCAGACTGTCAAAAAGCGGGCGGAGTAAATTTAACTTCATAAGGATTTTGTCGGTAACTATAAGACAAGATGAAAATCCGTCCTTTCTTATTATTTCGGCAAGTCCTTTAATCGAGCCTTTGTCTATAAGTAGCGCAGGTTCCTTCCACGGCAGCAATAAGCTCCCGAGAAAAAGGATTTTTTGTATTACTCTAAATAGAATTTTTTTCAAAATATTTCCTCCTCCCATTAAATATACTGTTTATTAAGCAAAATTACAAGCGTAAACGGAAGAACAAACTATTAAATTATTGACTTATAATATGCCTAATGATAGAATAAGCGAAGGAGTGTGAGTAGTATGAGCAAATTTGCGCAAATCAGACAATTAGGTAAAAATATTGACCTGAATATGCCTCTTGCCAATCAAAAAAACGTGACCTTTATAGAGTATATAAGTATTTGCATAGCTCGTATAGGCGGCGTACTTGTAACGTCTTTGGGAACTGTGGCAAATACCTTTGTATATGAATGCTATTACGGTCAGGTTGCGGGAATGACGGCAAACAGGCTTGCAGGCATCACTCTTGTTCAAACAACCATAACAACTGTCCTCTCGTATCTTGTCGGCGCCGTTGTGGCAATTATTGCGCATAAGTGGAAAACCAAATGGGGCAGGTACAGACAGTGGTATTTAATTTGCCTCGTTCCCGTTTTCGTTATTACCGTGCTCAATTATTTCATCCCGACTACCTTCGGAGAAACGGGTATGATAGGGTTCAGATATGTCCTTGCAATTCTCAGCACTGTTTTTAACGGCTTTAATAATCTAGGGACAAATATCCCTCAGGTTATTTCTCCTAACTTTAAGGAAAAAAAGACAGTGGCAACGCTTTGGCAGATTTTTTATTATCTCGGATACGGCGGCGCATATATCTACACCTTCGCTTACAGCGAATTATTTAAGAACGGAACAAAGCAGGGCATGTATCTTTCTTGTGCAGTTATCGCAGGTCTCTTGGCGGCGGTTGGCAATGTGATGTGTGCACTCTTTTGCAAGGAAAGAATAGAGCTTCCCAAAAAGGAAAAGGTAAAGCTTTCCGGCGCGCTCTTTTCTCTTTTCAGGTATAAAAACTACAGGTCATATTATTTAATGCAGTGGGTAAATGTCTTGGCTATGCTCGGCACTATGTCTACATACCTTGCCGCAATTACTGTAGGCTCCGGGAAAATCCTTCTTCTTACGCTCCCCACTGCTGCCGGCACTGTTGTAGGCAACCTCATTTACTCGAAATTTCAAAATCGTATAGAGCCTACAAAGATGTTGAAATTCACCGGGCTTTATTCAATGGTTGCGGCAACGCTCATATTTATAGCAGTTGTTTTAACAAAGGAATTCGGGATAATTTTCTTTATATTCTATTTCTTTTTTGGTATCGGTGTAGGCTTTCAGGAGCTTTCGACAAGTCATCTCACAGTAGAGTTTAACGACTATCTTGAATGGGAAACAGGCGAAAGGCTTGAAGCTATACACGGAGTTGTTCCCTCTTGGATAACAAATGTTCTCAATTACATAAAAAGTGCCTTCATACCCTATATGATTGCTTGGATAGGCTATAAGGTTTCCGAAACGGAAGATCTTGTCGAAACAATGAAGAGCACGCCCGGTTATTGGAGAACTTGCCTTTGGCTGCTGGCTTTCCTGGTTTTCGGATACGCTTTGAGTAATTTCTTCAAGGCTGTTATTTTGAAATTCGGGTACGATATTGAAGGAGAAAAGAAAATCCAAATGTATGCCCAGCTGGAAGAAATGAGAAAGAACCGCCACGAGGAAAATATTGAGATTGCGAATGAGTACTCCCCAATCTAATATTTGTTTAACGACACAGCAATATATAGTATAGGAGCGTTCTTTAATGGTTAACAGTATTTTCACAGTAATAAAGAGTTACACAGCTCTTCTTTTCGCGATTTTGTTTCTTATTTCCGACGCTTGCGAATATCCGCCGCGTGAAAACTTCTATGAGCCTGTTAGAACGCAATATTTCGCCCTGACTGATGCTCTTGTTCGTGCCCAGGGAGTTACTACAGACGGGGAGAGCTATTATTTCAGTTCAAACTATTTTCTTATTAAGACAAATCTTGACGGTGAAACGGTTACGGCAAGAAATATGACGGCTATTCCGTTAGAGCTTCAAAAGCTCGGCTGCAAGCACATTGGCGGTATCACTTATTACGACGGAAAAATATACGCGCCAATAGAGGACAGCAAGGTTTTTGAGCATCTTTATATCGGTGTATATGATGCAGAGACATTGAAAATGCTTAATTTCTATCCCCTTGCGACGGAGCTTCAGGAAAACGGCGTTCCGTGGTGTGTTGCCGACCCTGAAAACGGTTATCTCTACACAGCAAGAAGGGATCATATTGTTGATATCAATGTGTTTGACATCAACACAATGGAGTATTTAAGGCAAATACATCTAAATGATTCGGTGCATAAGGTTCAGGGCGGCGAAATGTATCAAGGGATTTTATACCTTTCGGTAAGCAGGGAAGAACAGGCTGTATTTGCGGTTAATTTGGAAACGGGTCAGGTGCAAAAGGCCTTCGCAAGAAATCTTGATGAAAATTCCGAGGGTGAGGGAATGACAATTCTTCCTACAGAGGACGGTGCTCTTTTCCATATACTTGATATCGGCAGTATCTTCGTCGTTGCGCATTTCAGGCACTATGCGTTTGATGTGGATTCGCTTGTTTGGGATTAACATTTTATAACCGTAATACAACTGATATTTTTCGGGGTATCCATCAGGGCTTTAATATTCCAAGCAAATTGCCGGCAAATCGTACTGTACGCAGTAGGTTTGACCTAAAATCCATAGTGTAATTCCTTGCCTTAGTTCTTAAGATTGTACCAAAAAAGAAAAGACAAGTACAGCCTTTTGTACTGTCTTTCTCTTTTTATGCTCATGAACAGACTATCTTACTCGAGCATTGCTAATATATCGTTCTTGGGCTTTACTCCCACAGAGCTTTTTACAACTTTCCCGTCTTTTATCAGCACAAGCGTGGGTATACTCATAACACGATACCGCCTTGCAAGCTCCGGCTCCTCGTCAACATTGACCTTGGCAACCTTAACAGTCGTTGTCTCCCCGGCAACCTCTTCAACTATGGGAGCAAGCATTTTACAAGGACCGCACCAGCTTGCCCAAAAATCGACAAGAACCGGCTTATCGCTGTTTAATACTTCATCGGTGAAATTATCATTGTTTAGAACTACTACTGACATTTTAACTCTCCTTTTCTTTAAAGCTTACGTTAATTATACCCGAAATTAACCTTCTTTCTGTAACCGTATCACAAAATTCGCGATTTTTTATATATTATTATTACTTGATTTTGGATAAGTTAATATATATTATTATACTATGTTTTCTGTTGGAGGTAAATATGAAAAATATTATTATAGGGCTTTTAATACCTTTTGCCGGAACGATAGTCGGCTCCTCAATGGTTTTGCTGTTAAAAAACGAGATAAAGCCTCTTTTGCAGAAAGCGCTATTGGGATTTGCCTCAGGCGTTATGATGGCGGCTTCGGTATGGTCACTGCTCTTGCCGTCAATAGAAAACTCCGAACAGGCAGGCTATATACCTTGGCTGCCCGCCGCCGTAGGCTTTATTCTGGGCATGGCGTTTTTACTGATAATCGATTCTCTTGTTCCGCATCTTCACAGAAAAAGCGATAACTCAGAGGGACTGCACTCAAGAGCAAAAAAGAACACAATGCTTTTGCTTGCGGTTATCATACATAATATCCCCGAGGGTATGGCCGTAGGGGTGGTTTATGCGGCACTGCTCGAGGATGTCGGTAATTTTTCGCTTACGACCGCCCTTGCTTTGTCCCTTGGCATTGCGCTTCAGAACTTGCCCGAAGGGGCTATAATATCATTCCCGCTTAAAGGAGCGGGAACTTCAAAGGAAAAGGCCTTCCTGCTGGGGACTCTTTCGGGAGTGGTTGAGCCCATTGCCTCGGCATTGACTGTTTTATTTTTACACTTAGCCATTCCTGCTCTTCCTTTCTTGCTTTCATTTGCCGCAGGTGCGATGATTTATGTTGTAGTTGAGGAATTAATTCCCGAAATAAACAACGGTGAACACTCAAATATAGGGCTTGTGGGTGTTTGCGCCGGATTTGTTATTATGATGGTGCTTGATTTGGCATTCGGATAATTTGCAAAAAATGAGCCGGTCCTGTCAGTCAGACAGTCCCGGCTCATTAAATAATACTTAAAGGGTAATTGCCAAAGCGGCAAAGATTTTTTCAAGAATGTAACTCAAGTTTTGAAATATGCTCACTATCGTACCGATATTGCCGACCATATAATATAACTCATTTTGAGCGTAATCAGGATGACCGCCCTCATTTGACGTCTTCCCTAATGTGAACACCTCAAAAGGTTCGTTTTGGTCCTTGATATATGAATTGACTGTAATGGTATCATAAGTGAAATCAATGATATTATAAATACAATCCTCACCGGATACATGGTCAAATGCTATTGCAGAGCTGCCGGGTGATACATCGCCTCTGGGCCTGCAGGTTGACCCGGTTGTGATATATATGGTTCCGTTTGCATCTGTTACATAATTGTTCCCGGTTATATCCGTTGCTATATTCCCGCCGTACATTACATGTGAACGGCTGAAAACATGACTGTGTCCCATAAAGACAACATCTATACCGAATTCATCAAAAATCGGAACAAACATCAGCCTTAAAAGACGATTTTCGCTCTCGCGGTTTTCTAAATGACCGCCGTAAAGATCATGGTGCATTACAACAACACGCCATTTTACATCGGGATTTGCCTCAACCGCCTGCTTCACAAAATCGTAATGGTCATTCGCCGATGTCCAGTTTGAATTGATATAGAGGAAAAGAACATCTCCCTTAACAAAATAATAGTCTCCGCCGTTTCTGTCAGCCGCCAGAGGCTGTTTGCCGTTATACCTGTTGGGATTGTTTGTGACACTTGCATAGACGGTTTCCTTGTAATCATGATTTCCGCATGTTGTTGCCATTGGAATGTTTCTAATAACAGGGGATGAGAACACCCCGGAATACTCGCAAAGCAGTCCGTGGTCCGCCTGGTCCCCCGCAGAAAGAATTATTGATACATCTGTGTTTTTCTCATATGCTTGCGCAAAAACTTTATTAAGTTCAAATGATGTATTTTTTAAGTTGTCGGGGTTTTCTTCCGAAAAGCTTATATGAATATCAGAAACATATATAGCACTGAAGCTGTCTGCCCGCGCCGTTTGGAATGTGTTTACTTCTGACTCCTCGGCGTTTGATACATAATAATAAAGATATGTTGTATTCGGCTGAAGTCCCGTAACCGTTACCTTATAAGAGAAAAGGCTGTCGTTCAATTTAACGCAGACTCCCGTAAACTCCGAATACTCCCCAAAGGACAAAAACGGACGCACATATACCGCAGGATTGTTGTCCTCACTTGTGCCAAGCCATGAGAAATTCATTTCACTCGAATCGCTGCCCGGCGCCAAATAAAGCGCAGACCCGTCACTTGAATACTCCTGCCAATGGGTATCCCATTGCTCCGGGCTCATATTATAGCCGAATAGGGCAGACGCTGACCCTGCCATTGTGGCGGTAAGCATAACAAAGACCAAAACAACGCTAACCGATATCCTAAGCCTCTTTTTCATATGTAACACTCCTTTTTAGTTTAGTCTAAGAGCCTTATAAGCCTTCAGCCCTCCAGGGTGACTTTTATTCCAAGAGCCGCCCTGCGCTGAGTAAGCTCGTTATACATTTGCTCCTTGGTTTTTCTGTCAATATTATAAAATAATATCGGAAGCGACCCTATAAGGGTAATTACTGCGGGGACAAGAGTTGCCATTGCAAAAATCCAGGCTTGAGTTTTATATTTCTGCTTTTTCCCTGCGGGATAAAGCTCGGGAACAAAGCCTATCATTTTTTTAATCTGAGGTTCCATGATGCTGTTAAGCCTTGACGGAATTTTCTGAATAACGGATTTTGCAGCCGTAATCGTAGCCTCTGAGCGATAACCGTATTTCCATTCGCAATAATCCATACATTCATTCCTCATTTCGGTGTTAACAACAGTCTTAATACCGCCGAAAGCGGCATAAATAATTTCCCAAATCGCTGTTATAACCATCATGGGCGGAACATGCATGAATACCTTGTCTTTTTTATCCCCTATCATACCGATTAAAAAAACCGGAATATACATTGCCTTGGCAAAACTGTTGCTGACTATGTATAAGCCCTTCATTGAATACCTCGTAAGCAGCTTTGGCGCTGCCGCATAGCTCATGGGTATGACAATCGCCGAGGGAATGCCCGCCACAGTTTCCATAGTACCGAAAAACAGAACCCATTTATAATACTTGTTGGTCGAAATACCTGTTCCGAAGGAACTGAGCGCTTGGGAAAGTATGTACACAAAAGTCGGTCTGTTTCGAATTACCTGCTTTATTCCTTCGGTTATTGACGGTCTTTCTATGCTCTGCTGAACACGTTCTCGAGTATTAAAAACAAACCAGAACGCCACAAAGCCTGACAAAAGGACGGTAGAAGGGCCCATAATCACATAAACCCGAGTCAAAAATTCAGTGCTCGTTTTTGTAGCCGATTTAATTAAATTGTTTGTTACAAGGTCAAAAAGAACCTCAATAATCTGCCCGGGCAACCCGCCGAACCAGCCTGTAAAATAAGAAGTAAAGGCAATGAGCTTTGAGCGCTCTACCGGATATGGAGTAATCGTTGAAATAAGACCGCTGCGGCATATTTCCTTAAATGTTCCGCAGGTTTCCATAAAGACCTCGAAAATCATATAGGCTATAAATTTAGGAATATAGTTTGAGTCCTTGCCTTCGAAAATTACGGGTAGAAGCCAATATACGGCAGATAAAATCGCAAGCGGCAACGCCACCGCAAAAAGGTAGGGTCTGAATTTCCCCCAGCGTGTGCGGGTGCGATCAACAACCGTCCCGATTAAAACATCATTAATAATATCCCAAATCCCGCCGATAAAATTGTTGACTGACTGAAGGTTAAAGCTAATGCCGAGAATACTGTCTACAAATGTTTCCTTTTGACTGTTAAGGTTAAAGCTCTGAGAACTGTCATAGATAACATAACCGATTTTTTCCTTTCGGGAGACGGTTCTGCGGTTTGTGTACGCCATCAATTCATCGGAAGGCTCCGTGATTTTTTTCGATAAATCCTCGCTCATTTAATTCCTCCATTAAATATTACCTAAACAAATTAATTATAGCATATACGATTTTGTTTTACAATCATAAAAAAGCAAAAAACTATCCGCACAAATTTGTGTCTGTCATTCTTGTATAGCGGACAATTATTTGTTAGAATAACAATATGGATGAAATTCGGGGGAAAAGTATGGAAAATCAACATTCAAGAACAGAGCTAATATTAGGCAAAGAAGCCTTGGCAAAGCTTCGCGAGAGCCGTGTCGCCGTATTCGGGTTGGGCGGCGTGGGAGGCTATTGCGTTGAAGCCCTCGCCAGGAGCTCTGTAGGGACTCTTGACATTGTTGACATGGACAGGATCTCTATAACAAACCTAAATCGTCAGATTTTTGCGACTCACCGAACTGTCGGTCTTTATAAGGTTGACGCCGCACAAGAGCGGATTTATGAAATCAGCCCGGGGACAGTTGTTAATAAGATACCTCTCTTCTACTGTGAGGATACGGCTAATCATTTTGATTTCACGCATTACGATTATATAATAGACGCAATAGATACTGTTACGAGTAAGCTCCTGCTTGTCCTGCGTGCTCAAGAGGCGGGAACCGCAATTATATCTTCTATGGGAATGGGTAATAAGCTTGACGCGTCTGCTCTTCGCGTTGCGGATATTTACAAAACAAGAGTCTGCCCGCTTGCCCGTGTAATGAGATACGAGCTTCGCAAAAAGGGTATAAAGCATCTGAAGGTCGTTTATTCGGAAGAGACACCGATTGTCCCGACAATAGAATGTAGAGAAAGCGAAAGCATACTTCAGGGAGAAAAAAGCGTTCCCGGCTCTGCCGCCTTCGTTCCGGCGGCTGCGGGACTAATTATTGCGGGAGAAGTTGTAAAGGACTTAATAGATTAATTTTAAAAGGACCGCTACAATGCCGTAACGGTCCTTTTTTAGTTTATCTTTACTTAAAAACCTTCATCTTTACAAAAACTCCCGCGGTAATAAGACTGAGTACAACAGAAAGTCCCACCCATATAAGCAGGCTGTACGGCGTCGATACAAACGGAATCCCCGAAAAGTTAATATTCATGCCCAGAGCGCTGAAAATAATATTCGGAATTGACATTACAATCGTAATTATTGCAAGAGTTTTCATTACTATGTTCAAATTATTTGAAATAACCGAAGCAAACGCATCCATCATACCGCTTAAAATCCCGCTGTGTATCTTTGCCATTTCTATTGCCTGCTTGTTTTCAATTATTACATCTTCAAGCAAATCCGAATCCTCGGGATATTTTTTAACTATTTCGTTTCTGAAAAGCTTCTCAAGAACAACCTCGTTTGAGCGAAGCGCCGTAGTAAAATACACAAGACTCTTTTCAAGCTTTAAAAGCTCGATAAGCTCGCTGTTTCGAGTGGATTTATGGAGCTTGTTTTCAACCTCATCGCTCTTTCTGTCAAGAATTCTAAGGTAATGAAGATATGTTGAGGCGATTTTATAGAGAATTTGCAGAATAAAGCGTGATTTCATATGGGAATGAAACTCACGCACTTCCCCCTTGATAAACTGATGCAGAATCGGTGTATCCTCGCTGCAAATCGTAATCACAACGCCATCAGTCAATATTATTGCCAAAGGGATAGTGTTATATAATTCTTTTTTATCTAACTCGTCAATGGTTGGAATGTTGACGATAACCATTGTATAATTATCTTCAACTTCAACACGGGAGCTCTCGTCAATATCGAGTGCGGCCCTGAGGGCATTGGGGTCAATCGCGTATTTTTGCGATATGGACTTAATCTCGGTCTCATTAGGACTTGTCATTGAAATCCAGCAGCCTTCCTGAGCTGCCGTAAGCGTTTCCACACAACTGTTTTTTGTGAGGTAAAAATTAATCATATTATTCATCCTTTCACAGCCGTAAGGAACAACTGCTGCGAAAGGCAATTGTTCATTACATTATTTCATTGTACTTCGGGGCACTATAGAATCGCTCTTAGGTTCTGATTTCATATCTCATTTCCTTTCAAAATTCTATATATATTTCTTCCGAGACTTTTGAAGAACATTACATAAAAACTAACCTTTGTATTTTGTGTTACTCTAGTTTCAATATACATTATTGTATGAGGGCGATTTGCTTTTGTGACTAATAAAACACACACAATGCACACAAAATATCAAATACATTTTAACACTAAAATTTGATTTGTCAATAAATTTGACTTTCGATATCGCCCTTATTCTTCGAATTTCTCTAAAAAAGAGTGCGTTTCTCCGTTTTGCTTGTACCCGACAAATGTGTCCACATTAACTCTGTGGATACTGTTAAATATATTTCTTTCAACGTCGGGGTTTTCCCGCTTTATTTGTTTTATCAGCTTTTTAATTTCCTGTCTCTTTGAAACATCGCCTTCGTCCTCACTCATTGTATAGCTTTCGGTAAATCGGCATGCGCATCTGATAAATTCAAGGTCATTGTATTTGCTCCAAGCCATAATATTCTCTTCAAGAATACAGTACATCGGTCGAATAAGCTGCATCCCGTCAAAATTTGTGCTTTTGATGCGTGGCAGCATTCCCTGGAGTTGAGAGCCGTACATCATTCCCATGAGCGTAGTTTCTATTACGTCGCTCATATGATGACCCAAAGCGATTTTATTACAGCCAA
Source organism: Firmicutes bacterium ADurb.Bin300 (assembly GCA_002069015.1). Classification (GTDB taxonomy): domain Bacteria; phylum Bacillota; class Clostridia; order Oscillospirales; family Acutalibacteraceae; genus DTU089. The sequence goes on from MWBL01000023.1 coordinate 15,802, forward strand.
GCTCCTTAGCTTTCGCATAAAGATGCCCTCTGCGCATACGCGCGCAAAGATAACAGGGATTCTCGTTTGTATTATTGGCAACCTTGAAAATGTCCGTTTCAAAAATCGTTATCGGGATATGCAGCAACGCCGCGTTGGACTCGATTTTTTCGCGGTTAAAATCGTTGTAACCGGGGTTCATTACAAGGTAGGTTGCCGAAAAGGGAAAATCACTCTGTCTTATCAGCTGCTGTATAAGCTTCGCCATCAGCATAGAATCCTTGCCACCCGAAATACACACGGCTATGCTGTCCCCTTCGCTTATAAGATGATAGCGTTTCACCGCTTTAACAAAGGGAATCCAGATTTCCTTGCGATATTTCTTTATAATGCTTCTTTCAATAATTTCATGCCGCTCAAGTTCCCGCATGTTGTAAACACCCCCCTGTCGGGCGATTATCTAAAATGTGATTTTTCTTAAACTTAATAGCTGTAAGGAATTCGTCCGCTTGGGGCAATGCGGGATGTAAAGACATACCGGAATACCCCAAAAGAAGGGGAGTATGTTTCTTATAAGGAGTCCTTCTATTTTGTCCTTAGAGCAGGGGGGCTGTAAGGGAGCGGGAGAGGCTACGCCTTGCCCCCGAGCCTCCCGGCGAGTGCCATAATACTGTCTCCCGACTTAAACTAAGCGTTTTTTCGCTAAATGCAAATTAGTATTTGTCCCTAATAACAATCGTATTGACAGACTTTGGGGAAATTCGAATATCCCCCGAATGTTTTATCTCAACCTGCTCAAGATCATGCTCTTCGTCTGTTACATACATGCATCTATCTTGGTCTGATTGAATATTGCAGAGCTTCTCCTTGTTATGGATATTAACAATTATTACAACTGTTTCATTGTTTTTCTTAAAAGCCAGAGTTTTCAATTCTTTATCAGCACAAGATGTGCCTATTACACAAGAGCCCTTTGTAATGAATTTTGTAAAATTGCCAAAAGCATAATAGCGTTTTGTCAGTTCAAACGTTTTTTCATCCTCATTAATGTAAATCAAGCCGTCGCAAAAATCTGATTCGGATACCGCTATCCAGTGCTGCCAAGAGATAACACCTAAAATATCGATATCCTCTGTCATTACCGTCGCTTGAATAAGCGCCGAATCCATACCATAATCCCTTCCGCCCCGCATATGAGTCCATTCACTCATTTTCAGCGGCATATCGGGATATTTTGAGTCCATCCACTTCTTAAAGCGCCTCATAAAAGCAATTCGGTCATTTAAGAAACCAATCGGAACAATGGGCAGAAAATAGGAATGAAAGTCAATAGCGTCTATCCGTTGTCGAACCCTTTCATTTTTCATAAGCGCTTGTGTGTATGACCTGTTGAACCAGCGGATGTCACCGTTTTCAGCCCCCGAAAGCTTTACACTATCAAGCCTCGGTCGATTTTCAAGCTCCCGGGCGAATACATTAAACAGACGGGCGACTGCGTGCGGCTTATAATGGCAGCCCTCCTGCCCGTGCTTTTCCGTCCAAACCCAAAGCGGTTCGTTTACGGGCGAAATATAACATATCGGCAGACCTTGTGAAATGAAGTGCTCTGCGACATCAAAGCAATACCGGGCAAAGGGCAGGTAGTTTTTCTTCGATAAATTTGTAAACCACGGCTTGTCAAGGCAAGCCTTCTTGTTTTTTGTAAGCATTTCGGGGGGAGAATTGCTAAAGAGAACAATTTCATCAACCCCGTTTTTTACAGCCTCTTTCATCATCCAAACAGCGTTTTTGTCACGAGACCAGTCATATTTCCTGTCACTTAAGGCAAAGCTTTCCGCCCCTCTGTTGCCGGCGCTGAAGGAACAACTGCCCGAGTTTTTTGAGCCGCCGCCTAAATTATAGCGGTAACAGGTTATCCCAATACCGTTATTCTCGGAAAAAAGCAGTTCGGCTATTCTCTCCCGGCAGGGCTTTTTGCTTTGCGCATCTATATGCTCCCAGCCTCCGACAAACTGCGCCCACCATGCACCGCTTACCCCAAAACTATCAAAGGTCTGCCTCTTCTTTTCGGGGGAAATCTCTATCGTAATACTCACTAATTCGCTCATCACCCCTTCGTTTAACTTTTTACCCTTGAAAAAAATACGCGGCGCTTCAAAGCGGCGTTCGCATAAAGCACTTTTATGTTAGCACAATTTTTTAATTTTTTCAAACTCATTAACCAAAACAGCATCTGCACCCATTTCTTTCCATAACCTGATGTTAGCATAATCAGTATAACCCGGGGCAATAAAGGAGCCGGACATTATCCAAAGCTCTTTTCCTGTTTTTTTAACAAGGTCTGTGTTTTGGGCGGTAAGCCAATTTTCCCAAAGGCGTATGTAATTTGCGCCGGCCCTTGCGAAATCCTCGATATGCTCGGGGTCCGGCATAAACGCGAGTGTTTTTACATTTGGTCTGTAGCTTTTTACGATTTCAATATCTTCGACACTTTGCAGTCCCAAAACGCTGTCTGCCAGTGCGTCGTATCTTTCGCAAAAATCAATAATATCCGTTAAGTAACGTCCGCCTTCCTTAATATGATACAAATTTCTCTTTAAGCCCGCCGCCAAAAAATGCTCCATTGAGTGTGACGGAAAGGAAACGTCTTCGATATGCCTAAAGGATAAAAACTCAGTCAATGAAATATCCTTAATCTTTTTATCGACACCGAAAAGCCGCCGTGCGCTGCCGTCATGGCATATAACTAATGACCCGTCCGCAGTATGGCGTATATCAAGCTCAACATAATCGGCTCCGAGATTCAGGGAGTGCCGGGCAGCAGCTATTGTTAGCTCCGGGAACATATCCGTACCGCAACGGTGGGCTATTATCTTCATAATCCTCACCTTTTCACTGCCTGCACGACCCTTTTTACGGATTTAGTCTGTCTCGGTCTCTGGGGAAGGCCGTAGCAAGCTTAATGTTTTCAAGTCCTAAGATATGCTGAACTATTCTTTCAAGACCCAGTCCCATGCCGCCGTGTGGTGGCATACCATATTTATGCATGGTAAGATAGTCCTCGAATTCATTTGTGTCCATTTTACGCTGCTTCATTTTTTCGACCTGCTGCTCATAGTCGTGAATTCTCTGTCCGCCTGTCGTGACCTCTAACCCGTTAAGCAGCATATCAAAACTGAGCGTATAGGTCGGGTCGGCAGGATCGTCCATAGCATAAAACGGTCTTTTTACCGAAGGATAATGGGTTATAAAAACTATCGGAGAGCTATATTCCTTATTAAAATACTCTCCAAGCCATTTTTCCTCCTCGGGAGAGAAATCCGGCTCAAGCAGTGCCTGCTGTCCTTGTGCTCCCGGATGCGCCTTGGCGAAAAGCTCTTTAGCTTCGACAAATTTAATTTTTGGAAATCGGTTAAGCTCGGGAAGCTTTGAGCCCTTGCCCAAAAACATTTCAAGCTCGGGTACGTACTCCTCGTTTATTATTTTATATATATATTTGAACATTCTCGCTTCAAGCTCTAACAGGTCCTCAAACGAATTAATAAAGCCCATTTCCAAATCGAGTCCGAGGAATTCGTTGATATGACGGTTTGTGCTGAACTTTTCCGCCCTGAATACAGGACCGACAGTATAAGCCTTTTGAAAAACCCCTACCATAATCTGCTTATACATCTGGGGGCTTTGATTTAAATATGCCTTTTGACCGAAATAATTGACCTCGAACATATCTGCTCCGCCCTCTGCGCCGGACTGCACTATTTTCGGAGGGATAAATTCTACAAAGCCCTCTTTTCGAAGAAACTCCCTGAAGGCATACATTACACCGTCGCAAACCCTCATAATCGCTCGGACCTTCGGATTTCTGAGCGTGATAACACGGTTGTCAAGCAGCGTATTCAGGTTTAGCTTTTCAATTTTACGATCGTTTCCGATTTCAACCGGGGGCACAGCGGCACGTCCCGAGACACGCGTCATGGTTTCAATAAGAATATCAAAGCCAAGACGGCTGCGCTCTTCGGATATAATAATTCCTTCCGCTATGACGCATTCCTCCACGGAAAAATCCTTTAAATCACAGTGGGACTTTTCCGCATCCCATAAGCATTGAAATACAATTCGAGGAGATCGCAAAATAACAAAGGCAAAACCGCTCATCTCTTTTATTCTGTGGATTGTGCCTTTCACGGAAACTTTATCCTTGTCCTTAAGCTCTCCGCTCTCAAACCTTTGAATAATAGTTGCAATTTCGGCGGTATCCTCTCTTTTTTCATAATTCAAAAACTCCATAAACTAACAACTTCCTTTATAATACTATATTTTTTCCAGCTCTTCTGAAACAATCGCATTAACCGTCGAAGGATTTGCCTTCCCATGCAGCTTTTTCATAGTCTGCCCGACAAAAAAGGAAAACACCTTATTTTTCCCCGATTTATATTCGTCAACGGTTCCGGGATTTTCATTGATAACCTCTTTTGCGACCTGCTTGATAATGTCTTCATCGTTAATTTGTAAAAGATTATTAGCTTTTATATATTTGTTAACATCAAAATCATGAGACGCAAAGACCTTCTCGAAAATAGGCTTTGCCACGGTTCTGTTTATTTTACCGGACGCAACCGCTGTAATAAATGCCGCAAACTGCTCGTGACTTATACAAAGCTTTGACGCCTCTAATGATTGTTCCTTCATCAGATACATCATATCTCCGAGCATCCAGACGGCTGTTTCCTTTGGATTTTTTGACAATTCGACTGTTTCTTCAAACAGCTTTGCTAAGAATTTACTCTCTGTTAAAAGCCTTGCCTCATATTCCGAAAGCCCATATTGTGACATATATCTGACTTTCTTTTCATGTGCAAGCTCCGGCTGCTGTGCTTTTAGCTGTAAGAGAAATTCTTCACTTATAGAAATGGGCGGTATATCGGGGTCCGGAAAGAAACGGTAATCCCGGGAGTTTTCCTTTGAGCGCATAGAGAATGTTTTTCCCTTATTGTCGTCCCATCTGCGGGTCTCCTGCACAAGGAGTCCTCCCGTTTCGAGAGTCTCAATATGTCTTGAGGTTTCATAATCAATAGCACGCTCTATAGACTTAAAAGAGTTGATGTTTTTCATTTCCGTTCTAATTCCGAGCTTATCACTGCCAAGGGGTCTGACGGAAAGGTTGACATCTGCACGCAGAGAGCCTTCCTCCATTTTAACATCGGAAATCCCGAGATATTCGAGAGTAGACTTAATCTGTTCAAGATAGGCTATAACTTCTTGGGAACTTCTGAAATCAGGCTTTGATACAATTTCAATAAGGGCAATTCCGCACCTGTTGAAATCAGGATAGGTATAGTCCCCGTATGCGGAGTGAATCAGCTTTCCGGCATCCTCCTCCATATGAATCTCATGAATGCGTATTCTCTTTTCCTCTCCTGAGCGCGTAACAATATCTACATAGCCGTTGCGTGCAAACGGGAGATATATTTGTGATATCTGATAGGCTTTTGTCAGGTCGGGATAGAAATAGTTTTTACGGTCAAATTGGTTGTACCGCGTTATTTCACAATTGAGGGCAAGCCCCGCTTTCAACGCATATTCAAGAACCTTTTCATTTAATACGGGAAGCGTTCCCGGCATACCCCAACAGCCCGGGCAACAGTGAGTGTTCGGTTCCCCGCCGAACTGTGTTGTACATGAGCAAAATATCTTTGATTTTGTGGAGAGTTCAACGTGTACCTCCAACCCCATAACGGTTTCCCATGTCATCTTGAGTCACCCCCTGCTGTAAGCTTATGAAAAACGGTTCGCTGCTGAAATGCGTAACCTGCCGAAAGCACCGTGACATCATCAAGGCGCTGCCCTATTAGTTGCATGCCCACGGGCATATTCCTTTTATCGAGTCCGCACGGGACCGAGAGTGCAGGCAATCCGCCAATATTAGCCGCCGCCGTAAAGATGTCCTCTTTGTACATTTTCGAATTTGCCCTGAGACTCTCCCCAAGCTTGGACGCGCTTTTCTCCGTCACCGGACAAATAATCAGATCATATTTTGAAAAAATCTCGTCTAATTGTTCTTTAATCAGAGCCCTTACCCGTAAGGCCTTGTTATAAAATGCGTCATAGTAACCGGAGGAAAGCACGAACGTTCCGAAAATAATTCGTTTTTTAACCTCATCCCCGAAGCCTTCACCCCTTGTCGCGCTGTAAAGGTCATTAACTCCGTTGTATTCCTTGCTGCGAAATCCGTATTTTGTCCCGTCAAAACGTGACAGATTGGAGCTTGCCTGAGCACAGGCTATTATATAATTAACGGGTACAACATAGTTAAGGAAGGGTAAGCCTATTTCTTCAACCGTAGAGCCCATTTCCTCAAATATCTTTGACGCATCCCCTATAAGCCTTGCGACATCCGTCCCGGCACCGTCTTCAAGGCACTCATTATAAAATCCTATCCTCATACCCCGTACATCGTCCGTCAAAGAGTTAAGATAGCCCGGATGCTTTATATCCAAAGATGTACCGTCTAAAGGGTCTTTGCCGCAAATTATATCTGTCATCGCCGCACAGTCCGCTACATCCTTTGCAATAGGACCGATTTGGTCAAAAGAGGAGGCATACGCACTAAGCCCGTTTCGTGAAACTGCTCCGTAAGTCGGCTTAAAACCCGTTACCGAACAATGGGCCGCCGGTTGGCGTATGCCCCCGTCCGAATCAGAGCCAAGGGCAATGGCAGCCTCGCCTGCCGCTACTGCCGCAGCGGCGCCGCCTGAAGAACCCCCGGGAGAGCATGAAATGTCCCACGGGTTTTTAACGGGACCGTAAAAGGATGTTTCAGTAGTAGAGCCCATAGCAAACTCATCCATATTCAGCTTGCCTAACATTATAAGCCCCGCTTCTTCTGCCTTATCCATAACCGTGGCGTTATAAACAGGTGTAAAGTTGCCGAGTATTTTAGAAGCACAGCTTGTTTTTACTGCATTTGTACATATATTGTCCTTAATTGAAACAGGAACGCCTGCAAGCGGAGATGTCGTCTCGCCTTTATTGATTTTCTCCTGAACCGATTTCGCTCTTTGAATAGCTTCTTGGGCACAGACAGTTATATATGCGTTCAGCTCACGGTCCGTTTCCCGTATTTTGTCAAGGAATGCGGTAACAGCCTCAACACTTGTAAAGGCTTTGCTTTTTATGGCTTTCCCGATTTCGAGAGCTGTCATTTTGGTAATATCCATCTTTTCACCTCATTCCACCGTCTTTGGAACAACTATCGTTTCGTCCGTATGCTCGGGAGTGTCTTTTAGCAGTGCCGTTCGATCATAAGAAGGAAAAATCCTGTCCTCTCGCATGACGCTGCTTATTTGGAACAAATGGGTCAGCGGCTGTGTGTTTTCTGTGTCTAATTCGTTTAGGACCTCCAAAAAACCAACAAGCTCCTGTAGCTCTTCCTGTAGCTTATTCTCCTGTTGAGAAGTCAGCTTTATTCTTGAAATATCCGCCATCTCCCGGACAATTTCTTTTGATATTTTCATATAAATACCTCCAAAAAAAAATAAAAACCGGCTTTGCCCCAAAAGGGACGAAAGACAGCTTCCGCGGTACCACCCAAATTAGTTAAATTAATAACTCACCTTAAACAAATTAACGCTTTGTCCACGGGCGGTTCTACTTGCTTTTAGGCTTTCTTCCGCCGGCTCTGAGTGTTATTCACCTTAAAAGCTCACCACGTCTCACCAACCCGCGGCTCTCTAAAGAAACCTTTAAGGATACTTCTCTCTTCACGACCATTTTTTAAATTATATAATATTGAAACATAAATTCCTAAAAAAGTCAACATTTTTTATTTTTTGTTGCTGATTTATGTTGTAGGTTTGTCAATGATGTGTTACAAAAAGTAAAAAAAGAGTTGCGAACAGGAAAAACCTGCTGTACAGTTAAGCTGGAACCCAAAAACAGTAAAGGCAGGTACCTATTCGCTATGAATAAGATAACACAAACACAACGGTAAAATACAACGGGTACAGAACCTGGCAACGAAGCGTGGCGAGGAAAGAAGGAGTTGCTATAAAAGATTTGCTTCATAATCCACGGCGTTTTGTAACCACTGTCTAAAGCTAATATTTCAACTTCGGGGAACTTTTTCACAACATCGCGGTACAAGCCATCAAACATTACGCTGTCATGTACATTACCGGCAGATACATCTGCGCTTGTACACGATTATCTTTTCAATAAAGTCCCGAATAATCTCACCGCTTAACGCTGTAATTTCTGTATATTTGCGTACGATTTTGAGGAAACGATCAATGTTCAAATTCTGTTCCTTTGCTGCATCGAGCGTCTGCTTTAGTGCCGTGGCTCTCTCTACAAGGCTTGTACTGATACAATATACGTTCGGAATTCGGTCTATGCGGCAGACGATTAGGGAGATTGAAGTTAACATGGCATATCGCTGGTTTTTGGGGTATGGGATGACGGAGCCGATTCCACACTTCACGACATTCGGCAAAAGCTATATACGCCGTTTTTCGAAGACAGATATATTTGAACACATTCTTCGTGAGGCGGTGGAAGCCGGATTCGCGGACGCAAGCGCCATCTTTATTGACGCGACGCATATTAGGAGGTTTTTCTTCAGTCTGAACACGCCTTGACGGCGTGTGTTTTTTAGGACGTTACTTACAAAAAACGTGGCTTCCTATAACTACTATGACGGGTCTTGATTTCATCCATTTGTTTGTTGTCTTTGCAGGATTATAATAGTATATAGATCCGCCGGAAGGATCCCATCCGTTGAGAGCGTCCTGAGCGGCTTTTCTTGAGGTTGAATTGGGCTCGGTATTCCAGTTTTTATCTCTTATGCAGGTAAACGCACCCTCCTGATAGACTACCCCCGAAACACTGTCGGGAAAGGAAGGATGCTTCACTCTGTTGAGCACAACGGCGCCTATTGCTACTTGTCCGGTATAGCTTTCGCCTCTTCCCTCCGCCGCAATAACCTTCGCTAAAAGATATAAATCGTTTTGGTTTGCATTTGAGGACGAGCTTCCGAGTCCCAAATAAAGCAGTGTTTTTGGTCCCGCTATTCCGTCTACGGTTATTCCGCAGTTTCTTTGGAATTGCTTGACGGAATTGACTGTTTTCACTCCGTAAATTCCGTCTATTGCCCCGTTGTAAAGACCTAATCTTGTAAGAACTCGTTGTATTTGCCTTACTTCATCACTTCTTGAGCCGAGTT
>MWBL01000024.1 GCA_002069015.1 Firmicutes bacterium ADurb.Bin300
AAATCCTGCCGTTATCGCGGACAATGTCGGCGACAATGTCGGAGATGTTGCGGGCATGGGAGCAGACCTGTTTGACTCAAATGTCGCGGCAATGGTTGCCGCTCTCGTTATTGCCGAATCCATCGGCGGCGAAGCCAACATAGCGATGGTTTTCTGCTATGCGGCTCTCGGGCTGATTGCGTCCATAGTCGGCATCATGACCGCCCGCATCGGTAAGCGCGGCAACCCGACAAGGGCCTTAAATACCTCTACATATGTTACGACGGGACTTTACCTCGTTCTGACGGCTGTTTCAACGGTGCTTTTCGACGGCTTTCGCCGGGAGATTTGGGGCGCGTCCGCTGTAGGTCTTATCGTCGGTGTTATTATCGGGCTTACCACTAATTATTTTACAGATGACAGCAAGCCTATTGTGCGCCGTGTAGCTTCGGCATCACACTCAGGTCCGGCGTTTACAATCCTCTCCGGTATTTCCTACGGATTTTTATCGTCTCTTCCGGCGATGGGCGGTATCGCCGTCTCAGCGCTGATTGCATATAAAATCTGTGCGCCGCTCGGTACGCAGTACGCGCTGTTCGGAATTTCCATGGCAGCGGTCGGAATGCTTTCAATAGTCGGTATGATTATTAGCAACGATGCCTATGGTCCGATTGTCGACAATGCGCGCGGTCTGGCTGAGATGGGTGAGCTTGGCGAAGAGGTCGTAAGTATCACGGACACTCTTGACAGCGCGGGCAATACCGTTAAAGCCGTTACAAAGGGCTTTGCAATAGGCGCGGCAGGTCTGACGGTCATCTCGCTCTTGGGCGCTTATATGTCCGAAGTAAACGAGGCACTCGCCAAGTTGGGAAAAGCACTCCTTATAGGCTTTGATATCATGGACCCGACGGTCTTCTTCGGCATCCTTATCGGCGCAGCGATTCCCGCTGTGTTCTCCGCCATGCTTATACTCGGCGTGGAAAGAAACGCCCGGCGTATGGTTTCTGAAATCCATAGGCAGTTCAGGGAGATTATCGGGCTGAAGGAGGGCAAAAAGGGCGTAAAGCCCGAATACAACAAGTGCATCGATATTGCCACCACCGGAGCGCTTAAAGAGCTTATCCCTGCCGGACTTATGGCTATCATCGCCACGATACTCGTCGGCTTTATCGGAGGCTCTGCGGCAATCGGCGGCTTTTTAATCGGCAACATTGTCAGCGGACTTGTGTTTGCGCTGTTTATGTCTAACTCCGGCGGGCTTTGGGACAATGCAAAAAAATACGTTGAGGCGGGAAACGAGGGCGGTAAGGGTTCGCCTGCTCATATAGCCGCTGTCGTCGGCGACACGGTCGGCGACCCATTCAAGGATACCGCAGGTCCTTCTATCAATACGCAGATTACCGTTGTCTCTCTTGTCGCTTCCCTTATGGCGTCAATTTTTGTTGAGTTCTCAATTTTCGGTTAAAATAATTCAAAAATCGATAAACCCAGTCACCTTGAAAATTTTGTATATGAATATTACGGAGGAAACAATGAATAAAAGGATTGAAATTGAAAAAACAAAAACATGGAGTCAAATGGTAATTTTTGCATTTGGATTATCATTAGGTGTAATGCAATTAATTCTGCGGCTAAATTTAGTATCTGTTATTTCTATTGCTTATTGTTGTATTATTTCTTTGTTTATTTTTTTAGGAATAGTTATACAAAAAAAATTGTATTTGTTTTTTACCGCAGGTTATTTAGTATCTTTTTCCGGTATTTTACTTTATTATATTTTCTTTGGTGCAGACGCCGGCTTTGGAGCTTTTAGCAGCGGAAAAATAGGTTTTATTACATCCGAACATCCATTGCTTTGTGGTTACGGAAATATATTAACAAGATTAGCCGGCAATTTATTAATTGCTTTGCCTTGCTTGCTCGTAATGATTTCATTGATTCTTGTTTGCTCTAAGCTGACAAAGAAAATTATTCTGCAAAAAATATTGTCTGTATTTACAAGCTTTGTATTAATAGGTACAACTATATTTTTTGTGTTAACAATGAATCTTCGCTCAAAACCAAATACTGCTAGATTATGGGAAGGGCAAGAAGATTATCTTCAAAAAATAGATAATAACAAAACTTCAAGTAATTCTCCAAATGTACTTTTTATTTTAATGGATGATTTAGGATATGGAGATATATCTGCAAATGGTAGCTTAATTAATACTCCTAATATTGACAGAATTGCAGAAGAGGGGTTGATTTTAGAAAACTTTTATTCAAGTTATTCTGTATGCTCTCCTGCACGTTTTGCTGCACTCACAGGAAGATATCCTTATAGAGGCTATGCTGATAATGTAATATTCCCTACTATTGCAACTATCAAGCCTTTTGCTTCAACAAGAATTTATAATTCTGTTGAAATGGGAGCTAATTGTGATGGGATGCTCGGTGATGAAATTACAATTGCAGAAGCTTTAAATAGTGCAGGTTATGCAACAGGAACTTTCGGAAAATGGCATTTAGGTGATTATGGTGAATATCTTCCAACAAATCAAGGCTTTGATTATTTTTATGGAACCCACCATGTTAATGATATGATTCCTTTTTATTTTGTTAAAGAAACTAATGCAGAATATCAAATTATTAATGGAATTAATGAATTAAAGGATCAGAAGGATACTACAAAACTAATTCATAATGAAATAGACCAGTGGATAAGAGATGTGGTAACAAATACTGATCAACCATTCTTTGCATATTACGCCTCTCCAAAACCCCATGCACCTGTTTATGCCGGTGATGAATTTAAAGGTAAAACAGGCTTAGGTGAGTATGCAGACTGTATTACAGAATTTGATTATTACTTAGGACAGCTTTTTGATACATTAGAAGAGCTTGGTGAATTAGATAATACAATAATTATGTTTACCAGTGATAATGGTCCTGCATTAGAGGGCTCAACAAATAATCTTAGAGGATCAAAAGGAATGGTATATGAAGGTGGTCAAAAGGTACCATTTTTTATCAGATGGGGTAATAACAATGGATTATTTGAAGCCGGAACTGTTAGAACGCAGGCTGCAACTCTTACAGATTTGTTCCCAACATTAGTTGAGATTTGTGGTGTTTCGGCGAACTCAGGAACCGTCTTAAATTATCTTCCGAAAGATCGTGTATTGGACGGTATCTCAATGGTTCCTTTACTAAAAGATGATGAAGTAATACACAAAAAAGAAAATCCCATTTTATATATGAAGTCCGGAAAACTGCATTCTCTACAATATAGTGTAGATGCAGATAGTATTAAGGACGAAAACAATAATCATGTCATAAATAATCATGAGTATGTTTCATTTAAGTACTTTAAAAATGTTCAAAATGATAATCCTGTGTTTTTTAATTTGCGAAGAAAAGACTGGCTTATTCTTTTAACTGATGATAAGGGAGAAAGCTATAATCGTAAAAATGTCTACCCTATGGTTGCACAGGAAATGGATGAAAGATTACAACAGGTTATGAATGATTTTAAGGATAGCCGTAGGGGAATAATTGATAAATAAAAAGGAGTAACAAATGCCACCCATTTCAATTATGATAAAGCCAGCGTCAAGTTTATGTAATATGAAATGTGATTATTGCTTTTACCATGATGTAGCAGAACATCGTCTTGAGCAATCTTTTGGAATAATGAAAGAAGAAACATCTTTTGAATTAATTGATAAAGCTTTACAATATACAAAAGGTGATTCGGTATTTTTTGCTTTTCAGGGCGGTGAGCCTTGCCTGGCAGAATTGCAATTTTTTAAGAGCTTTACGGCATATGTTCGTAAGGTGAATACAAAATGCAGCCGAGTTTATTATAGTCTACAGACTAACGGTACCCTTTTAGATGAAAATTGGGCAAGATTCTTAAAGCAAGAAAATTTTTTAGTAGGTCTTAGCTTTGATGGAGATTATAAGTCAAATTGTCACCGAAAAAAAAGCAATGGGGATAATGCATATTATAAAATTCTGCAAGCTTTAGAATTATTACAACGCTTTGATGTTCAGTTTAATATTTTAACAGTATTAACAGGAGAGTGTGCGGAAAACATTGAGAACATCTATAACTTTTTTAAGGAAAAAGGATGTAAATATCTTCAATTTATTCCTTGCCTTCGACCCTATGGCGATAAGCAAGAGGATCCATTATACATGACTGCACAGCAATATGAGAACTTTCTTATTCGTCTATTTCAGATGTATGTAAAAGATTATGTTCGTGATAACTATATAAGTATTAGACAATTTGATAATATGGTTAGACTATTTCTTGGGCAACCCACTGAGCAATGCGGGATGATGGGGCATTGTACCTTTCAATATGCTGTTGAAGCAAACGGAAATATATATCCTTGTGATTTTTACTGTACTGATGAATGGCTTCTTGGAAATATACACAATACTGATTTTCAAGAATTACACAATATAGATAAGGCTAAGAAATTTATAAAAGATAGTCTTTATGTTAATGAAAAATGTAAACAATGCAAGTTTTATGTAATGTGTCGTGGAGGAGGCTGTAAAAGAAATAAAGAAGATCGTGACTATTGTAGTTCTTATTATAATTTTTTCAGTACAAGTTATCCGCTTTTCAGGGTTTTTCTTGGAGAAAAACCAAATACATACTGATGTATATAAAAATTAAATATGATGTGTTAAAAGTTGACAGTTTATTCAGCCGAGTCACTACAGACAATAAGTGTACATTGGAATCTGGAGACTATATTAAAGAAAGACCACACGAAGGATTAAACCTTGTGTGTGGTCTTTAGTTTTTGCTCCCGCTTGAAAGCCGGTCAAAAATTTACTTGTTTTTGTAAATTCCTAAGCCAAACTCCCTTTCAGGAGGGCAAAATATTTTCAGACAAGCTCTAAAAAGCACATCTGGGCGGCATCGCCGCGGCGCGCTGTAGTCATAATGATACGGCAATATCCGCCGTTGACATCCTTATACTTAGGAGCAATTTCGTCGAAAAGCTTTTTGACGACGGCTTCCTTAGTAATATACGCAAAAGTCCTTCTTTTATTGTAAAGGCTGTCATCTTTTGCGTTGGTAATCATTTTTTCGGTCATCGAACGGACCTCTTTTGCCCTTGTAACCGTTGTTTCAATTTTACCCTTTTCCAATAGGGAAGTAACCATGTTTCGAAGCATCGCGTCTCGTACATCAGTCGCTCTGCCAAGTTTTCTAATCCCGGGCATATTATCATCAACTCCTTTGAATACGGACTGTTATTCGTCCTCGTTTCTGAGGGCTAAATCGAGGGAAGATAGCTTTGATACTACCTCATTAAGTGATTTACGACCCAAGTTTCTAACCTTCATCATATCCTCTTCGGTCTTGCTGATTAAATCTTCAACAGTATTAATGCCGGCTCTCTTTAAGCAGTTAAATGACCTGACTGAAAGATCTAACTCCTCAATGGTCATTTCAAGAACCTTTTCCTTACCGTCATCGCCCTTAACGACCATAATCTCCGTATTTGATACCTCGTCGGACAGATCCACAAAAAGGTTCAAATGCTCCGTTAAAATCTTAGCGCCTAAAGAAATACCCTCGCTTGCGGAAATTGAACCGTTAGTCCAAATTTCTATTGTCAGCTTGTCATAGTCTGTTATTTGACCTACGCGGGTATTCTCAACAGTGTAATTCACTTTTAATACGGGAGTATAAATAGAATCTACCGCAATAACGCCTATTATGGGATCCATAAGCTGCTTGTTGCGCTCGGCTGATACATATCCTCTTCCCTTGTCAGCAGTAAGCTCCATTTGAAAATGAGCACCTTCATCAAGCGTTGCAATATGATAATCCTTGTTGAGTATTTCAACCTCTGAATCTGTTTTTATATCTCCTGCGGTTATGGTTCCCGGACCGTCCGCTTCTATATACATAATTTTAGGACCGTCACCGTGAATTTTAAGGATTATTCCCTTAAGATTCAAAACGATTTCCGTTACGTCTTCTTTAACGTTAGGAATGACCGAAAACTCGTGCAGAATATTGTCTATCTTCACGGATGTCACAGCGTACCCCGGAAGCGAGGACAAAAGAACACGGCGCAGGCTATTACCGAGAGTTGTGCCGAAGCCTCTTTCGAGCGGTTCTACTATAAATTTACCGTATTCACTCGAATTATCACCTGAATCAATAATCTCGATTCTCGGCTTCTCAATACCTATCATTCAAAACCCTCCTTATAATGCAGTTAATTGTGTAAGAATTGCCTGATTAACTCGAAGACAGTAATTATTTAGAGTACAACTCAACTATCAGCTGCTCCTGAATCGGTGCATCGATTTGGTCACGCGACGGTAAGTTAAGAACCTTTGCCTCGCCGGCTTGGGCATCAAGACTAAGCCATTGCGGACCGGGACGTCCCCCGTTGACCTCAATGATATTCTTCATTCCGTCTGTCTCAAGCTCCCCTGTTCTTAAGGCTATAACATCGCCTGCCTTAAGAAGATATGACGGTATATTTACTCTTCTGCCGTTTACGTTGAAGTGTCCTCGGTTAACCAGCTGCCTTGCCTGAGCGCGGGAGCTTGCCCATCCGAGAAGATAAACAACATTATCAAGACGACTTTCGCAGATTTGAAGCAGGCTTTCACCGGTTACTCCGCGACGCCTTTCCGCCATAAGAAAATATTTGTGAAATTGTGATTCAAGTATTCCGTAATAACGCCTTGCCTTTTGCTTTTCACGAAGCTGCAAACCGTATTCGGAAACCTTTTTACGACCTTGACCGTGCTGACCGGGAGCATATGCGCGGCGTTCAACTGCGCATTTATTTGTATAGCATCTGCTGCCCTTCAAAAAGAGCTTTTGCCCTTCACGGCGGCAAAGCTTACATACTGCATCGGTATATCTTGCCATTATGCGTTACACCTCCAATTTGTTATACGCGTCGTCTTTTAGGCGGACGACAGCCGTTGTGGGGAATAGGGGTTACGTCTTTAATCATAGTAACCTCAAGACCTGCCAGCTGAAGTGCCCTTATAGCCGCTTCACGCCCCGAACCGGGACCTTTAACATAGACCTCTACCGTTTTCATTCCGTGCTCAATTGCAGCCTTTGCAGCTGTCTCAGCAGCTGTCTGAGCGGCATAGGGAGTAGATTTCCTTGAACCTCTAAAGCCCATCTCACCCGCACTTGCCCATGAAACTGCGTTGCCGCGAGCATCGGTAATGGTCACTATTGTGTTGTTGAAGGTGGATTGGATATGAGCCGCACCTTTATCAATATTCTTGCGCTCACGACGTTTATGCGTTGAAGTAACTTTTTTTCCGGAGCCTTTTGTAGCCATTCGATTAAACCTCCTTCAGACTTATTTCTTCTTATTGGCTATCGTCTTTTTGGGACCCTTGCGCGTGCGGGCATTCGTTTTAGAACGCTGTCCCCTTACGGGCAGTCCTTTACGATGACGGACGCCGCGATAGCAACCGATTTCTACAAGCCTTTTAATATCGAACGCTGTCCCACGGCGTAACTCACCCTCGACCTTAATATTATGGTCGATGTATTCACGCAGTTTTGAAACGTCGTCCTCTGATAAATCCTTTACTCTCGTATCCGGATTTACGCCCGTAGCTTTTAAAATGTCAGCGGCAGTTTTGTGGCCGATACCAAAGATATAGGTAAGTCCGATTTGGACTCTCTTGTCTCTGGGTAAATCAACACCTGAAATACGCGCCATTTGTCAGTGCACCTCCAATAATGTTCTGCGTCGGTCAACCCTGACGCTGTTTGTGCTTGGGATTTTCACAGATAACCATTACTTTGCCCTTGCGTTTGATAACTTTGCATTTGTCGCAAATTTTCTTGACAGAAGGTTTGACTTTCATTATAAAGCCCTCCTAAATAATCTTTCGTCAAATCACTTTGAACGCCATGTAATACGGCCTCGGGTTAAATCGTATGGGGACATTTCCACCGTGACCTTATCCCCCGGAAGGATGCGGATAAAATTCATCCTCAGTTTACCGGAGATATGGGCTAAAATTCTGTGGCCGTTCTCAAGCTCTACCTGAAACGTCGCATTAGGCAAAGCTTCTACTACCGTACCCTCGATTTCAATCATATCCTGTTTTGACATCGCTTAACTCCCCTCCCGCTTTTCTTCCGTAACCGATAATAAATATAAAGCTCTTTTCAGCCTGCTGTTGAACATCATATCATATTGTGACACTTCATATCGAGTTGGGGCAAGGTGCTTGATGTTCTTGCGTTTAGGGCGTTCTATGGGACGCTCCTTGCCGTCAATTACCAAGACATGATCACCTGATATTTGTAAAACAGCCATCCATTTGCCTTTATCTCTACCGGCCTTCGAGATAACCACTGTACCGACCTTGCTCTCCATGCCGCTCACCCGACTTTTGTCATAATAACCGGACCGTTTGAGGTAATAGCCACTGTGTGCTCAAAGTGCGCAGACAGTTCCCCGTCTTGGGTTACAATCGTCCAGTTGTTTGATAGTCTTTTTACGGCGTGCGTCCCGTTGTTTATCATCGGCTCAATGGCAAGAGTCATTCCGGGCATGAGCCTTATGCCTCGGCCCCGGGTGCCGTAATTAGGAACCGCAGGATCTTCGTGAAGCTTAGCACCAACTCCGTGTCCCGTGAATTCTCTGACAACGGAAAACCCTCGATCTTCACAGTAGCCTTGTATTGCATATCCGATATCACCGAGCCTGCCGCCGGGAACCGCCTTTTTAATGCCCTCGTAAAGGCTTTGTTCGGTAGTAACCATCAGCCGCTTTGCCTGCTGAGAAATATCCCCGGCCGCAAAAGTAGCGGCAGTATCACCCGTGTAACCGTTTATGCAGGCACCTAAATCAATACTGACTAAATCGCCCGATTGTATATAACGGTTTTTATCGGGAATTCCGTGAATAACCTCATTGTTTACAGATATGCACGAAGAAGCAGGAAAGCCGTTATAATTCAGGAATGTGGGTTTTGCTCCCTTTTCCTCTATAAACTTGCGGATTATTCGGTCAATCTCACCTGTCGATATTCCGGGCTCAACTGCCTTTCCCGCAACTTGTAAAGCTTGGGCAGAAATTCTGCAAGCGGTCATCATTACCTCGAGTTCCCGCTGAGATTTCAGCACAATCATTCTTTTTCCTCCAGGACTCCCAGAATTGCATTTATACTTTCGTCGATTGACACATTGCCGTCAACGGTGATAAGCCGCCCTTTTATATAGTAATAATCTATAAGAGGTTCTGTCTGCTCGTGGTATATTTTCAGTCTTTCCTTCACCGTATTCGGATCGTCATCCTTACGACTTATAAGACTGCCGCTGCAATGATCGCATATTCCTTCCATCTTTGGCGGTATGTTTTTTATGTGGTATGTCGCCGAGCATTCTTTACATACGCGTCTGCCTGCCATTCTGCCGATTATCGCCTCGTCGGAGATTTCGATGTTTACAACGAAGTCGACATTCAAGCCCAACTCATCAAGAGCATCGGCCTGGGGTATTGTTCTGGGAAAACCATCAAGTATAAATCCCCGCATGCAATCGGGCTGAGAGAGTCTTTCCTTTATGATGCCTATCACAACATCATCCGGGACAAGCTTACCCGATTCAATAAACGCTTTCGCCTTAAGTCCCGTTTCGGTGCCTTTTGACAAGGCCTCGCGGATAATATTACCCGTAGATACAGTGGGAATGTTAAGACGAGCTGCCAGTATTTCCGCCAGCGTTCCCTTTCCCGCTCCGGGGGCACCCAGAAGTATCAGCTTCATGTCGTAGTCCTTTCATAGAAAGCGCGCATACTCATAAAAATCAATCTAAAAACCCCTTATAGTGGCGCATCATCATCTGGCTTTCAAGCTGCTTAACCGTCTCAAGCGCAACACCGACCATAATGATTATCGAGGTGCCGCCGAGAGTGATGTTCATCCCGTTTCCCTCGCCTAAAGCCGCTTCCGTAATAATTGAGAAAATAATCGGAAAGAGTGCAACAACACTTAAAAGCAGCGCGCCGATAATAATTATTTTTCCGATAATGCCGCCGATATAGTCCGAAGTAGGCTTACCGGGACGGATGCCGAGAATAGCACCGCCGTTCTTGCGGATGTTGTTTGCCATTTCAACGGGGTTATACTGGATTGCAGCGTAAAAATACGCGAAGAAAATAATCATCAGGAAGTATATAACCGCGTACTTCCAATTATCAGCCCGGAATATACCAAAAAACTTATCCCAGAATCCGTCTTCCTTTATTTTGTTTTGAACAAACATTTCAATCGTCGGCGGAATTGAGAGAATAGAGCTTGCGAAAATGACAGGCATAACTTTAATCGGTATATGTGTATTCTGACCGCCGTACATTTTGCGCCCGACTACACGCTTTGCGTACTGAACAGGTATTCTGTGCTCTGCATTATCCATCCAAACGATGTAACCGAGCATAAGAATATAAATAATCACTACAAGCGGGGCAAGATAATAATATACGCCTTTAGGACCGCCTCTGAAAAAGTAGCTGTTTATTGAAGGGTTCATACTGAACAGTCTTGCCGCTTCAGTCGGAATACGGGATATAATTCCCGCGAAAAGAATAATGGAAATACCATTTCCGATACCCTTTTCATTGACTTGTTCGCCTAACCACATAACAAGGGCAGTTCCTGCTGTAAGACAAAGTATAACGATTGCGGCCTGAAAAACAGCCCAAAATCCTGTAAAGGCAGCACCTGAAGCATCCGTCATAAGGTAGTTCTGGGAACGCAGATACATATAATAAGCGGTACTCTGCATAAATCCTAAAACAACGGTAACATAACGTGTTATGGAGGCAATCTTTTTCCTGCCTTCTTCCCCTTCCTTCTGAAGCCTTTCAAGATAGGGAATTGCGACAGTCAGTAACTGCATTATTATGGAGCTGTTAATGTATGGGGTAACGGACATTGCAAAAATAGTGCCGTAATTAAAAGCGTCACCCGTCATCATGCTCAGATAAGATAAAAACGTAGTACCCTGGGCATTATTCAAAATACCTTCCGTAATATTGAGAAACGGAACGGGTATGTTTGCGCCTATTCTGAACACCAATATTACAAAAGCGGTATAAATCAATTTGGTGCGTAAATCAGGGATCTTCCACGCGTTGACAAGTGTCTTCAACATTTCAGACCACCTCCGCCTTTCCTCCGACAGCCTCGATTTTATTTTTTGCCGTTTCGGAATAAGCGTTTACTCTTACGGTAAACTTCTTTGTTAATTCACCGTTTGCCAAAACCTTGACTCCGTCAAGCGTTTTCTTTATCAGTCCTGAACTGAGCAGAGCGTCGGTATCAATTATGGCACCGTCTTCAAAGGTTTTTTCGAGAGCGGAAATGTTAACGACAGCAAATTCCTTGCCGAATATATTGACAAAACCTCTCTTCGGAAGACGTCTTTGAAGAGGCATTTGTCCGCCTTCAAATCCGGGTCTCATTCCTTTGCCGGACCGCGATTTTTGACCTTTATGACCTTTACCGGCGGTTTTACCCCAACCGGAACCTGAACCCCTGCCGACACGTTTGACACTCTTCCTCGACCCTGTGGCCGGTGAAAGCTCGTGCAGCTTCATATCTTGCACCTCCCCTGTTATTCTTCTGTAACCTCTACCAGATGAACAATCTTCGCGACTTTTCCGCGCGTCTGCGGATTGTCCGGTTGCGTAGATTCATCGCCTATCTTATGAAGTCCTAATGCGTGGGCTGTGGCAATTTGACCCTTTTTACTTCCGATAAGGCTTTTTGCAAGCTTTACTTTAATTTCCGCCATAATCCCCACTCTCCTTAATCCTTAAAGTGCTTAACAGATTTTCCGCGAACATTAGCAACCTCTTCCACGTTGCGAAGACTCATAAGCCCTTCCATTGTAGCCCTTACAACATTGCAAGGGTTATTGGAACGAAGTGCCTTTGCCCTTATATCTTTAATACCTACGGATTCAACTACGGCACGGACGGGACCTCCTGCGATTACTCCGGTTCCGGGTGCGGCAGGCTTCAAAAGAACCTCTCCCGCTCCGAACTTACCGATAACGGCGTGAGGAATCGTAGTGCCCTTAAGAGAAATATTAACCAAATTCTTCTTTGCGTCCTCAATACCCTTTCGTATAGCGTCCGGAACCTCGCCTGATTTCCCTAATCCGAAACCGACTCTGCCCGCTCCGTCTCCAACAACCACAAGGGCGGCAAATTTGAATATTCGTCCACCTTTCACGGTTTTTGCTACTCGGTTTATAGTAACTACTCTTTCTTGAAATTCGGTTTTTTCCTGAGCTGCTTCATATCTAGCCAAAAGTATTTCCTCCCTTTCCCTTAGAAGTTAAGACCGCCCTTTCGAGCGCCTTCGGCCAAGCTTGCGACACGGCCATGATAGATGTAACCGCCGCGATCAAATACGACGTCTTTGATGTTTTTGCCGGTGGCACGCTGAGCAAGAAGCTCTCCGACCTTTTGCGCAGCTTCCTTGTTGCCGCCGTATTCACTAAACTCCTTCTCAGCGGTTGACGCAGAAACGAGTGTTACGCCATTGACATCGTCTATGATCTGGGCATAAATATGCTTGAGAGAACGGAAAACATTGAGACGAGGGCACTGAGCCGTGCCGGAGACCTTTCCGCGCACTCTTTTATGACGCTGCTTTCTTGCGGCGTTATTGTTAGGTCTTGATACCATAATTAATCACCTCATCAATATTACTTTCCGCCCTTACCGGCCTTGCCTTCCTTGCGTCGGATATACTCACCTGCGTACTTAATACCTTTTCCGTGATAAGGCTCGGGCGGTCTTTTCCCTCTGATTTCAGAAGCAAACTGTCCAACCTTCTGCTTGTCGGGACCGGAAACAATTATTTTGTTTGGAGCAGGAACCTCAACCGTTATTCCGTCAACCTCGGAAATGGTTACCTGGTGCGAATAACCGACGTTTAAGACAAGCATTTCGCCCTGCTTCGCAGCTCTATAGCCAACACCGCTTATTTCAAGCTCCTTTTTATAGCCCGTGCTTACTCCCTCAATCATATTGGCAATAAGCGTAC
The DNA here is from genome assembly GCA_002069015.1 of Firmicutes bacterium ADurb.Bin300. Lineage (GTDB taxonomy): Bacteria > Bacillota > Clostridia > Oscillospirales > Acutalibacteraceae > DTU089. Next base: position 13,057 of record MWBL01000024.1, read on the forward strand.
GGGTCAGTCCGTGGTATGAACGGCTTTCTTTTTCATCGTTATCGCGGGTTACATTAATAACTCCGTCTTCAAGCTTTGCGCTGATTTCATGGCGTATATCCCTTTTAAGAGTGCCCTTTGGCCCCTTAACGGTAACGGTAGTACCATCAATATTCACATCAACGCCGGGGGGAACGACAATCGGCTTTTTGCCTATTCGTGACATTTCACTGTACCTCCTTACCAAATATACGCAAGAACTTCGCCGCCAACCTTGGCCTTGCGTGCGTCCTTATCAGTCATAACGCCCTTTGATGTGGAAACTATAACTATTCCCAAACCATTCATAACCTTGGGCATCTCTTCACAATTCGAATAAATACGCAAACCGGGCTTGGATACTCTGCGAAGTCCTGTCAACACTTGTGATTTATTGGGACCGTACTTCAAAGCTACCTCGATTATACCCTGGTTGCCATTTTCAATAACCTTATAACTTTTTATATAACCCTCGTCAACAAGAATCTGAGCAATTGCTTTCTTCATGTTGGACGCAGGGATCTGCACAAAATCGTGCTTTGCTGAATTGGCATTGCGAATTCTCGTAATCATATCAGCAATGGAATCGGTAATCTGCATGACAGTTCCTCCTTATATGCAATTGCTCTTTACCAGCTCGCCTTTTTAATTCCCGGGATTTGCCCCGCGTGAGCTAATTCCCTGAAACAAATTCGGCAGACGCCATATTTACGAAGATAGGCATGAGGCCTTCCGCAGATTTTACATCTGTTATGCTGCCTTGTAGAAAACTTTGCCTGCCTTGCCTGCCTAATTCTCATAGATGTCTTTGCCATAATTATTCCTCCTATTTCGCAAACGGGGCGCCGAGAAGTAAAAGCAACTCACGAGCTTCCTCGTCGGTCTTTGCGGTTGTTATAAAGGTTATATCCATACCGCGAACCTTATCGATCTTGTCATATTCAATCTCGGGGAAAATAAGCTGCTCTTTAATTCCTACCGAATAATTTCCTCTTCCGTCAAAGGAGTTGGGATTAATCCCTCTAAAGTCTCTTACTCTTGGAAGGGCAATACTAAAGAATTTGTCAAGAAACTCATACATTCGTTCGCCTCTGAGCGTGACTTTGACTCCAACATTCATGCCCTCTCTGAGCTTAAAGTTCGCAACGGATTTCTTCGCCTTGCATATAACAGGTCTTTGAGCGGTAATTTGCGAAATATCGGAAACGATAGCCTCAAGCATCTTTGGATTGTCGCGCGCTTCACCGCATGCTACGTTTACGACAATTTTTTCGAGCTTCGGAATCTGCATTACGCTCTTGTACCCGAATTTCTTCATAAGCAAAGGAGCAACCTCGTTAACATACTGTTCTTTTAACCTTGACATTAAGCTGCCCTCCCTTATTTAAACTGAGCGAGACAATCGCTCTTCTTGCATGTACGGACTTTTTTACCCTTAGAATCAATGGCTGTGCCTGTTCTTGTCGGCCTGCCGCACTTGGGGCATATAAGCTGGACCTTACTTGCGTACAGAGCACTTTCCGCCTTGATAATCCCGCCGGGCTCGCCCATTTTCTTAGGCTTCACATGCTTTGAGACTATGTTGACACCCTCAACGATGACCTTCCCTTCCGAAGGAGAAATCTGAAGAACCTTTCCCTTCTTGCCACGGTCTTTTCCATTGATGACAACTACTTCGTCATTCGTTTTAACATGAACTTTATTATTCATAAACGCGCGCCTCCCTTACAGTACTTCCGGGGCAAGGCTGAGAATTTTAATATAATCTTTTTCTCTTAATTCCCTTGCAACCGGCCCGAAAATACGGGTACCTCTTGGGTTTTTGTCTTCCTTGATGATGACTGCCGCATTTTCGTCAAAACGAATATATGTGCCGTCATTGCGGCGCGCCCCGCTGGCCGAACGCACGATGACCGCCCTTACAACGTCGCCTTTTTTAACAACTCCGCCGGGCGTTGCTTTTTTAACACTTGCGACAATTACATCACCGATATTAGCATACCTTTTACCTGAACCGCCAAGAACACGGATACATTTTATTTCTTTAGCGCCCGTATTATCGGCTACCTTGAGGTAACTCTCCTGCTGAATCACAGTATGTGCCTCCTTTAAGCTAAACTATTTAGCTTTCTCTATGATTTGCGCAACGCGCCATCTCTTATCCTTAGATAAAGGACGTGTTTCCATTATAATGATACGGTCGCCTATTCCGCACTGATTGTTTTCGTCGTGCGCCTTCATCTTTACCGTACGGTTGACAATCTTTTTGTAAAGCGGATGCTTCACCCTGTCCTGAACGGATACGACGACCGTCTTATCCATCTTGTCGCTTGTAACAATGCCGACGCGGGTTTTTCTTAAATTTCTGTCGCTCATTTTGTATCCTCCCTCAAGAACTCTTTCCGTGAAGCTCGACTTCACGCTGAATAGTCTTTATTCTGGCGATGTCTTTCTTTACGGCTTTAATTCTCATCGGATTGTCCAGCTGGTTGATGGCTTGTTGAAAACGCAACTTAAACAGCTCATCTTTCAGCTCAAGGAGTTTAGCGTTTAACTCCGAACCTGAAAGTTTTTTTAAGTCAATGGCTTTCATTGCTGTCACCATCCTGTTCATCCTTTTTAACAAATTTACATTTAATAGGTAATTTGTTAGATGCAAGGCGCATTGCTTCTTTGGCAAGCGACTCTTCAACTCCCGAGATTTCAAACATAACTCTTCCGGGTTTTACTACCGCAACCCAATATTCCGGAGCTCCCTTACCTGAGCCCATGCGGGTTTCGGCGGGCTTTTGAGTAACCGGCTTATCCGGGAATATTTTAATCCAAACCTGACCTCCGCGCTTAATGTACCTGGTCATGGCAATACGCGCAGCCTCAATCTGATTTGATGTTATCCACGCGGGTTCAAGAGCCATTATGCCGTATTCGCCGTAGGTTACCTTGTTTCCTCTTGTAGCTATTCCCTTCATGCGCCCTCTTTGAACCTTACGGCGCTTAACTCTTTTAGGAAGTAACATTATCCGGCCCCTCCTTCTTTTTTGGTTTTACGGTTGTCGTGAAGGATTTCGCCCTTGTAAATCCATACCTTTACGCCTATTCTGCCATAAGTCGTCTTTGCCTCTGCAAAGCCGTAGTCGATATCGGCACGAATAGTCTGAAGCGGAATAGTACCTTCATGATAATGCTCTGTACGCGCTATTTCCGCGCCTCCGAGCCTGCCGGAAACCTGTGTCTTTATCCCTTTTGCGCCCTCCTTCATTGTTCTGCCGATTGCCTGTTTTAACGCACGGCGGAAAGAAACACGCTTTTCAAGCTGAGCCGCGATACTTTCTGCGGTTAGCTGAGCATTAAGGTCGGGATGCTTAATCTCGGTAATGTTGATATAAACATCTCTGCCGTCGCAGAGTTTTTGCTTTACTTTCTCCTTAAGCTTATCTATCTCAGAACCGCCCCTGCCTATAACCATGCCGGGTTTTGCGCAGTGGATATTGATGCGTATCCTTTTAGGGTCTCTCTCTATCTCTATCTTCGGCACTCCTGACTGAGCGAGAATATTAAAAAGGTATTTCCTTAATTGATAATCGTTAACAAGGTTGTTACCGAAGTCACCTTTTTTAGCATACCAACGAGAGTCCCAATCCTTTATTACGCCAACTCTTAAACCGGTAGGATTAATTTTTTGTCCCATAATATTTTTCTCCTCTCGCTTAATCTGCTTCTTTTAGTGTCAAGGTGATGTGTGATGTTTTTTTGTTGATACGATTTGCGCTTCCGCGTGCTCTGGGTCTTATTCTTTTAAGAGTCGGACCTTGAGTTACGGAGCATTCCGATATAAAGAGCTTCGTTTTATCCAAATTGTGATTGTTTTCCGCATTTGCCATTGCGGATGCAAGAAGCTTTTCAAGCGGCTCGCACGCAGCCTTCGGCGTATGCTGTAATATAGCCAGCGCCTCTTGGGCAGGTTTGTTTCGAATAATGTCAAGAACTATTTGAACCTTTCGGGGAGCAATTCTTATATAAGAAGCCTTTGCTTTTGCTGTTACGGTCCCCTCATTTTCTGTTGCCTGCATAACTACACACTCCTTTCGACCGTTATTTACCGGTATTCGACGTCTTTGAGCCCGCATGACCTCTGAACACCCTTGTAGGGGCAAACTCACCGAGCTTGTGCCCTACCATATCTTCGGTAATGTATACGGGAACGTGCTTGTGTCCATCGTGGACGGCAAATGTATGCCCCACGAATTCAGGAAAAATTGTTGACGCTCTGCTCCAAGTCTTAAGAACAACCTTTTCCCCGGCTTTGTTCATATCAACAACCTTCTTGAGCAAGCTTTGCTGTACATATGGTCCTTTTTTAATGCTTCTGCTCATCTTAAAATTGCTCCTTTCGACTTATTTGCCTTTACGACGCTTCACGATAAACTTATCGGAGCGGTTCTTCTTGGCTCTTGTCTTATAACCGAGCGCCGGCTTGCCCCACGGGGTAACGGGACCCGGACGTCCGATTGGTGCTTTACCCTCGCCGCCGCCGTGCGGGTGATCGCAAGGATTCATAACCGAACCACGGACTGTAGGTCTTATTCCCATATGGCGAGTACGACCTGCTTTGCCGACCTTAACGTTTTCATGCTCGACGTTCCCTACCGTGCCTATAGTTGCCATACACCGGTCCGGAACATTGCGAAGCTCGCCCGAAGGTAACCTCAAAAGGGCGAAGCCGTTTTCTTTTGCCATCAGCTGAGCTGCGTTGCCTGCAGCTCTGGCAAGCTGCCCTCCCTTGCCGGGATAAAGCTCGACATTATGAATAAAGGTACCCGTCGGTATGGCTTTGAGCGGAAGCGCATTGCCGGGTTTAATGTCGGCCTCGGGTCCCGATTCGATTATATCGCCTACCTTTAAATCTTCGGGCGCAAGAATATACGTTTTCTGACCGTCCTCATATTGGATGAGCGCTATGTGAGCGGAACGGTTAGGGTCATATTCAAGCGTTAGAACAGTAGCGGGAATTTCAAATTTATTCCGCTTAAAATCAATTACGCGGTACTTGTTGCGATTTCCTCCGCCACGGTGGCGAACGGTTATCCTTCCGTAATTATTGCGACCGGCACTCTTCTTTATAGGACGAAGAAGACTTTTTTCCGGTTCAACCTTTGAGAGCTCCGAATAAACGGTTACCGACATATTTCGCCGTGCGTTTGTAGTCGGATTATAAACTTTAACAGACATTTTCATCACACTCCTATCCGGCAGCTTTGCGAAGGATGTCGAACCTCCATACGATGCCGCCGCAATTATCGGTCATTGGAACCGATTACATCATACCCTCGAAAAACTCAATCGCTTTAGAATCCTCAGTTAGAGTTACCACTGCTTTTTTCGAAGAAGCCGTGAGACCCTCAAAACGCCCGTATCTTCTTAGCTTGCCTTTTACGCTGATTGTGTTGACCTTAGCAACCTTTACGTTAAAAAGCTGCTCAACTGCCTGAGCGATTTCAATCTTATTGGCGTCCTTTGCCACCTTAAAGGTGTACTTTTTATTAGCTGTGCCCGACATTGACTCTTCTGTTATAACGGGTTTTAAGATGATGTCTTGTGCAAGTTTACTCATTGCGCATAAACCTCCTCAAGCTTTGAAACGGCATCCTTTACTAAAATCAAGGTGTCGCAGTTAAGAATATCGTAAACGCTCAGAGAACCGACAAGAGCAGTAGCGGCTCCCTCGATGTTTCGTACGCTTTTATAAACGCTCTCATCCTTGTCCGAAAGAACCAGTAAAACCTTTTTCTTCGTTTTCAAAGCGTTAAAAACCTTGACCATTTCCTTCGTCTTTATAGAGTCAAGAGATACTTTATCTACTACTATTAAATCATTATCGGTGATTTTCGACGAAAGAGCTGATTTCATAGCAAGCTTTTTGACCTTTTTGTTAAGCGATATGCCATAAGAACGCGGCTTGGGACCGAAGGCGATGCCCCCGTGATACCACTGAGGGGAACGAATAGAGCCCTGCCTTGCACGGCCTGTACCCTTTTGTCTCCACGGCTTTCTTCCGCCGCCTCTAACCTGACCGCGTGTAAGTGTGGAATGCGTGCCCTGACGCTGATTCGCCAAATAACTGACCACTGCAAGGTGCATAGCTGATGTGTTTGGCTGTATTCCAAATACGGCTTCGCTTAATTCCATATCGGAGACCTTATTGCCGGTCATATCAAGTACTGATACCTTCATCTGTTATGCTCCTTCCTTATGCGCTTTCTTAACGCAGTCTGTTATAATCACTATGCCGCCTTTAGGTCCCGGGATTGACCCTTTAACAGCTATAAGATTGTTTTCTCCGTCTACCTTAACAACACTCAGGTTCTGAACGGTGATACGTTCGCCTCCGAGTCTTCCCGCCATCTTTTTCCCCTTGAAAACTCGTGAAGGATCACTGTTTGCGCCCTGAGAACCGCCCATCCTTGCAACGGGACCCGTACCGTGAGACTTTTTAAGGATACCAAATTTCCATCTTTTGATGACACCCGCCGTACCCTTTCCTTTACTCGTTCCCGATATGTCAACAATTTCCCCGGCTTCAAAAATATCTGCCTTAAAAATATCCCCTACATTTAAACTTGCGGCATCTGAAAACTTAAATTCCTTGAGATACTTTTTAAGAGCGATGTCACCGGCTTTTGCGAAGTGACCTTTAATCGGTTTAGTAACTCTGCCGGGCTTAACGTCGCCAAAACCCAATTGAACTGCGCTGTATCCGTCGTTTTCGACTGTTTTCTTTTGGACAACCGTACAGGGTCCCGCCTGAATAACAGTTACGGGTACCATCGCACCCTTTTCGTCAAAAACCTGTGTCATACCGATTTTCTTCCCGATAAGACCTTTTTGCATTTATATTCCTCCTGTCAGATTATTGGTTGACCTTAGCCAACATGACCTACAGTATCAGATGTCGGATGTCAGACTTCAGATGACTGTGTAACCGGTATTAGTAATTTAGAGTTTTATTTCAAAATCAACGCCTGCGGGAAGCTCAAGACCCGTAAGAGCTTCAACGGTTTTATTTGAAGGTCTCCTGATGTCGATAAGCCTCTTGTGGGTATGATGCTGGAATTGCTCACGGGAATCCTTATACTTGTGGACAGCCCTGAGAACTGTAACAACCTCTTTTTCCGTGGGGAGCGGAATGGGACCTGAAACCTGCGCGCCTGTTCGTTTTGCGGTTTCAACAATCTTTTCTGCTGCCTTGTCAACAAGGTTATGGTCATAACCCTTAAGTCTGATTCTGATTTTTTCCTTAATTGCCATTGAAAAACGCCTCCTATTATTATTGGCGACACGCGTAAATTTATAACACTCATCCGGGCATATCGCCTCAGACATTTTTAAAACCGGAACAAAATTCCGGGGTTATATCTACGCCTTTGCTCGAACGCCGAGTCTGTGCGGCAAAAAAGAGCAGTATTTGTTCGCCCGGTTTAAAATCGGACATACTCCGCCGAAATTCCCTCCCTGACTTTTTCAGTCGGTAGCCACCTTCGGCATCTTCGCATATCTGCGTAAAAGGACAGCCTTTTTACGCGCTTAAGGATAATAACACATACAGTTAAATAATGCAAGAGTTTTTTAATATTTTTTAAATATTTTTTTCTTGAAATGCTTTATACATACTGATATAATGATATTAACCCTTTTTCTCGCATTATTATTTAAGGTATTAAGCACGAAAGGATTGCTCTTAATGAGAAAAGCGCCATTTTTTTTAACCTCTGCTATACTTATTATATTAATAGCCGCTTTTTGCGGCTGTAACATTTCGTTTGTAGGGAAAGAAACGGATACAAGTTCCGATGCATCGGGAAGCAGTGTCTCCCAAAATACAAATACGGACGATACGAAAAAAAATGATGAAGCCTCCTCAATTTTTCAATCAGAATCAAGTAAGACCACGGGAATCAACAAAAATCGTATAACAAATTCCGAGGGAAATACAGCTCAGAAGGAGGAAGACATTCTCGCCTCGGATACATATATCGTAAAGGGAAGAATTGAAACCGACGGCGTAATTACCCCATACCATATTGCCCGCTCCGGGGAGAAAATGTCTTTGATGACTGAAATGAAAGGTGTCAACCTCGGACTTATATCAACACAATCTTCAATGTATATCATAAGTCCCAACAAAAAGATATACAGCAATGTTCCCGACATTTTGAAAAAATCTCTTCGTGCGGAAATTGAAAAGGCGGCTTCTGCCGAGGACAGAACACTTGTTTCCGAAGGGACAAAGGTTGTTGACGGCGTAAAGCTCGACTACAAAAAATTTGACGACAACTCTGTTGACTACAGCTATAAAGGCGTTCTTGTAAAACAGGAGAGCTATGACGATAAAGGTAAACAAGTAATCTTATACATTGATGAGGTTTCCGACAAGGTTTCCGATTCCGATTTCTCAGTCCCCTCAAACTTCAGAAAGGTTCCCATAACCGATTTTATGGCGGCGTTTACGAAATGAACCCTGTTGTATTAATAACGGGAGCCTCAAGAGGAATCGGCAGGCAGACCGCTTTGACCCTTGCCCGAAACGGTTACAACGTCGCGGTTAATTTCCATTCTCATGAGGTCCGGGCAAAAAGCCTCGTGCGAGAGCTTGGTGAGCTTGGCTCTGACGCAGATTGTTTTCGGGCAGATGTTTCGTCTCTTAACGAAGTAAAAGCGATGTATGACCAAATACACCGTCGTTTCGGGAAAATATCGGCCTTAGTCAATAATGCCGGCATATCCGAGCAATCGCTTTTCACCGATATTACCGATGAAATGTGGGACAGAATGATAGGTGTAAACCTAAAGGGCGTTTTCAACTGTTCAAAAGTGTTTTTGCCCGATATGATAAGGGCAAAAAGCGGCAGTATAATAAATATATCCTCCGTCTGGGGGCAGACGGGCGCCGCTACGGAGGTTCATTACAGCGCCTCCAAAGCAGGCGTAATAGGGCTTACAAAGGCACTTGCAAAGGAAGTTGCTCCCTGTGCTGTAACGGTTAACTGTATTTGTCCGGGCGTAATCAAAACGGATATGCTTTCCCCATTTTCAAGCAGTGAGATTGACGCCTTGAAAGAAGAAGTTCCCCTGAGAAAGCTCGGAACGCCCGGGGACATCGCAAATACAGTGCTTTTTCTTTTATCCCCGGGAGCCTCTTATATTACGGGACAGGTTATATCTGTCAACGGCGGATTTTTGATTTGATATTGACAAGAACGGCTTTGTGCTATATTATCAAGAAGTGGTTTTTGTATAAGCCGTTCGATATTTCACATCTTGCCGGTGTGGCGGAATCGGCAGACGCAAGGGACTTAAAATCCCTCGCTGGCAACAGCGTACCGGTTCAAGTCCGGTCACCGGCACCAAAAGAAAAGCAGTCGCAAGACTGTTTTTTTTTGGAATAATTTTGCCTTTCGGGCAAATGTGTATGCTTCGCGAAGGATGTTGCCTTTGGCAATGATGTTTACGGTCACCCGGCTCAAAAATTTAAATGGAAATAAGTGTGTACCCGCTACGGTTAAAACCGTGTTTTTCAGGTTGGTTAAGAATACTCGGCTCCATATCTGTTACCGTAGTTGATGAAAATTCAACTTCGGTAATGTTTTTATTCCCTAAAATCGACCGCGGAATATCTTTAAAATCGTCGGTAAAACTTCTAAAGCGCAGTTTTAAGAGAAGTTTTGCCTGATATTTTGCCATATTATAATCTATAATGTAAAAAAATAGAGAATTATGGAATATGCTTTACAATAATAACAAATAATGGTAATATATGTTTGTTTGTAAAAATTTGGAGGGAGTAATTGTGAAAAGGACGTTGAATATCGGTACTAAATCACTTGCATTTTTATTGACATTGGTTATGGTCATCGGTATTCTGCCGATGAGCGTGTTTGCGGAGGATCACCAAGTATATGATAAATATGGTAGAATAATAGGATACAAACAAACCGGGTCAATTTATTCACATTTGAGATTAGGCGATGACACTGATGATGCTAATTCGCGTCAGAATCAGCTAAAACTAACTCGAGATGAAACTAAAAATATGTTACAACTATTACTTACAGATGACATAAAAACAATCCTAAAGAAGTGAGGGTAAATAGATGTTCCTGTTATTGTTTCGTTTTGCATATTTTGCAATACTTATTATTATATTCATTAATGCAATTAAAGCTGCAATAAAAATGCGTAAGAAAAAAACAAAAAAAGAGATATGGAGATGTTCTATCCTTTTTATTGTTTTTATAATTGGATTGTTTCTAAGTGTATTGATGTTGGATATGAGTCCCCGTATTAATGAAAATAATATCCAGCAGGCGGCAAATATTATTTTTGAAATAAAGGAAAATGATGAGTTAAGCAAAAGTCAGGCGATTGTATGGGATTATAAAACTGCTGTCTGTGCCGGAACTATCTCCTTTAGAGAAAATCTTAGTAGTGAATCAATTCAAAAGAAAACAATTGAAGTTAAGGATTGGGCAGATGTTTCAGGAATAGATGGCGATGTGTATTATTACTTTAGTCCGGTTATAGCGTCAAGAAATAGTGTTTATTTTGGTCTTCCGCAAGCGAGCAGGGGTAATATAATATTAATTAAGGATAATGATTATATTTCTATAGGCTATCATTATACAACGATTAACTGGTTTGATTATTTTATTGCTCCGATATTTTCGCCGGAATATTTATATAGAGAGGAGATTAACCTCATGGATATTGCAACCGCAGAGAAGAAAGATATTAGAACGGTTGAAATTCCTATAGAACAGAGGTAGATATGGGTAATCTTTAATGCTTATGCTTGCTTCGAGCTTGCAAAAGAAAAGTATGCTAAAAAACAAGATTATACCGCGAATATTGTGCCGAAAATAATTCATTGTTTTAAAACTACTAATAGAGTAGAGGTGAGTTAAGATTGGTTTAATATTAATATGCTTGCGTTTTGCATATTTGTTTTTGCTTATTGCTGTTTTGAATTGGTCTTTTCGTCTGGTAGTTAAGGCACGACGTGAAAAAACAAAGAGAAACACATTAATATGCTTAAGTGCGGTTTCGCTTTTTATATTATTTTAGTTGTTTTAATATAGCAATTGTGTGTTGTTAAGTTAGATTTAGCAATACTTTTTAGACGTTAAGGGGTATAGGTGAGAAAATAATGATGTTATTGCGGTTTTTGTATTTTATTCTTTTTTTAGGAGTAATACTATTCGATTTTATTATAGGAATTAGGAGTATAGTAAAGAAAAAACGGAAACTATTGATTATTTATGCAATAACAGCGGTCATAGCTATAACCGGGCTCCTATTGGGAACCGTAGAGGGAGTAGTAGTTCGTCCGCGGTTTATAGAGAATACAATAGATAAAGCGACCGTGAAAATGCTATCTAATTATAAAGAAGGTATATATGATTTTTCCGTAAATGGTTATAAAGGAAACTTTTATGTTCATCAAGAGGGTATAGGTGAAAAATATAAAGAAGAATATGCCAACCACTTAAAAGAATGTATTGACGAAAAAAGTGTGTTAGGGAGAAACGGCGACACGATATATTATTTTCAATCTATTACCTTAACTAGAAACGATGAGTATTTTGGATTACCTCAAGGAAGCAGGGGAATGATAACGGCAATCAACGATGAGGGAACTATTACAATAAATTACATATATACAGAGGGAAATACAGTTTCCAATATACTATCAATCTTTATAGAACCATTAATACCACTCGAACTATTTTACCGAGAAAAAATAGATATTATGAAAATTGCCGATTCAGATGCAGTAAAAGTTGAGAGAATTTTGTAAATAATCTATATAGCAAAAGTGGCGAAACAGCTGGTATAAAATATTGGCTTTCAGAAATGGAATCGGGTAGCTTATCTTCGGTCAGCGGTCTGATGGGCTCCGGAGGAATAATCATTTTAGAAAATAAAAACGGAGAAGCACTGGAAATTGAGTTTATAATTCGGGATTATAAATGGGCAAGAGTTATTTTAATACATATCCAAAAGAGTTTGATGATATTTCCCTTTTGACTGAATGTACAGTATTAATTTGAAGGGGAGTTTATTACACTCTTAATACATTTTAAAAAAACAAACCACTTGTTTTCAAGTGGTTTGTTGCTTTTAAAGTGTCAATCTGCTTTCTTCCTATTAGTATAGTGTGTATGCAGATACTTATGAGATTTTTCGCCTAAGGGCTGCTTAAGGTATTCATCGTAAATAGCTTTTACAGCGGGACTCTCGTGGGATTTTCTCAGCGGTAAGTCCCTGTCCGCCTGATAGGTGGCGTCAATTCTCTTAAGCTTGATTTCGTTGGTTCCGCCGTACGGCTGACCGCCGCCGCCTATACAGCCGCCCGGACAACACATAACCTCAATAAATGTATAGTCGCATTTGCCGGATTTTATCAGTTCAAGAAGCTTCTTTGCATTGACAAGTGAATGCGCAACCGCTACCTTAACCTTTGTTCCGTTTAAGTCTACTACTGATTCCTTTATACCTTCAAGCCCTCTGACATCCGTAAAGTCAAGCTTCTCAAGAGTCTTGCCCGTTACCACCTCATAAACGGTCCTGAGGGCAGCCTCCATAACGCCGCCTGTTGCTCCGAATATTACCGCGGCTCCCGTTGTAATTCCGAAGGGAGCGTCATATTCCTCTTCGGGCAATGTCCTTATATCCAGTCCCGCCTGCTTGAACATCTTTGCAAGCTCTCTTGTGGTGAGAACAACATCGACTTCCGGATTCTTTCCGTCAACGCTCATTTCGGGTCTCTTGCACTCAAATTTCTTTGCGGTGCAGGGCATAATTGATACAACTACTATATCCTCAGGACTTACGTTTATCTTTTCTGCATAATATGTCTTTGCCATCGCCCCAAACATCTGCTGAGGAGATTTGCATGTGGACACATGGTCTAAAAGCTCCGGATAGTATTGTTCAATGTAATTAATCCATCCGGGACTGCATGAGGTCATCATCGGCAGAGTGCCGCCTGTTTTAATGCGCTCGATAAGCTCGTTACCCTCTTCGATAATTGTAAGGTCCGCTGTAAAGTCCGTGTCGAATACCTTGTCAAATCCAAGTTTTCTTAACCCCGCAACAAGCTTCCCCGTTACTATACTGCCCGGCTCTAAACCGAACTCCTCCCCGATAGATACCCTAACGGCGG
>MWBL01000025.1 GCA_002069015.1 Firmicutes bacterium ADurb.Bin300
GAAAAGCTATCTTTCGCTTTAGGGCTCAATATTTCCCGTTTTTCGGAAATATCATTTTTCTTGTCGTAATTATCATTTATACCGAACCATGGCTCAAGGCATACATAGGGAGCGTTAGGCTTTGCCCAAACACCCAAAAGGGGAGCGTCAAAGTATCTGAAAATCAAATACCTGTCCCGCCCCTTCAAAGTAAGACAGTTTTCCGTTAATCCGCTGATAATCAGCGCGTCGTTATCAAAAATATTTTCGGTTATTGTCAGTGCTTTTTCGTTTATTAAGAGGGAGAAAATTTCTCCCGTCAATATGCCTGTTTCATCAATTCTTTCCGTAAAGACGGTCTGCGGCGTGCTGAAATTCAGAGTATCGCCGATGTCGCAATTAAACCCGGGATGCGCTCCGATTGAGAAATACATTATGCAACTGTTAGTATTATCGACTCTTAAAGTTGTAACAAGCTTTTCGCCCTGCAGCTCATAAGTTATAAAGAGATTATACTTATAAGGATATAAAAGGAGAGTGTCTTTGTCCTCGGTTTGTAAAAAAGTGAGAGAGGATTTTGTGCTGTCTACAAGCTTAAAAGGTCTTTTTATAGCGACGCCGTGCTTAGGGCAGGTAAATTCCCTTGAGTTTACCCTGTATTTATCGTCGAGCAATCTTCCAACAAACGGAAAAAGAATGGGGGACTGACCATACCAAATATCCGGATTGCCTTGCCAAATATATTCGCAGCCTGTGCTTTTAAGCACAAGAGAATTAAGCTCTGCGCCCATTTTTTTTACTTTAAGCGATAGATATTCATTTTCGGCGTTATAAATACTCATAATATTTTCATCCTTAGATTAAAATAGAAAAAGCAGAGATTAACTCTGCTTTTTGGCGTCTTAGGTCGGTGTATTCTTTTGGTCTTGCAGATAAACCGCAGATTCGCCGTCATAACGAGGCGTTTTTACTCTTACATACTCGATGTCCGTCGTCCGGACAGTTTCACCGATATAATCGGCCTTAATAGGTAACTCCCTGTGACCCCTGTCAATAAGCACCGCAAGCTCGATTTTACTTGGTCTGCCAAGCAGAAAAAGCGCATCCAAGGCAGCCCTTACGGTTCTGCCCGTGTATAAAACGTCATCCACAATAAGTACTTTTTGATTGTTAATATCAAACGGAATATTTGTAGAAAAGAAAACCGGAAGCTCCTTAAGAGTGGCTAAATCGTCCCTGTAAAGAGTTACGTCAAGCTCGCCCAAAAAAGGCTCTTTACCACCGCTTAATTCGGTAATAGTATCAAAAATGTTTTTAGCTATGGCAACACCTCTTCGGCGGATTCCGATTATACAAAGTTTATGAGGAGCATTATGGTTTTTAACAATTTGCTGAGACATTTTTTGTATAGCTTCCTTTACAGCCGTCTCATCCATAATGCATGCTATTCCGTATTTACCACTCAAAAGACCAACTCCTTAATGCAAATAATATCATTTAAATGCGTTTTTGTAAACAGAACAAGGCGAATTTCTACCTATTACAGCAATAAACGCTATTACAGCATATAAACGCCTGAATTAAGCGCTGCTATCTCCCTGTCACAGGTTCTTATGTATTTGTATACCGGCTCCTCAAAAACCTTGTAGTCGGAAACGGTATAGTCCCTGAGAGAAATCGTTCTGATTTTATTAGAGCCGTAATTACATATGTAAAGAATATCATCGTAATTAGAAAGGGATACGGGGCGGGAAAATGCCGTAGAAGTGTCAGCGCCTATTCTCAGAATAATCTTTTGGGCAGAAGGGGAGTAGCGAACGGCGCAGTTAAAGTCGGGTACTACAAACCAAATGTATTTATTTTCAACGGCGGCAGAGCATACGGGGCAATCCTTATAGAAAATATCACCCGTCCAATACAGTGTCCCTTTCTCATCAAAGATTCCAACCTCACCGGAGGTATAGACTATAGCTGTATGCTTATTCGGAAGAATTGCTACATCACATGATACATAGTCCCCGATTTGTTCGGATATAGGCTTGTACGAGGGACCGAACTTATTAAGCAAATAAACACCCTTAGTTACGGGTGCAGCTCTTTCAAGCTTTACGTCGTACCCTATGAACGAAACCTTTACGGAACCGTTTTTAAGTACATCTTTTCTTGCGACTATAAGCCCCTTAGAAAAGGGGATTATGTCAACGATATCAATATCCATCAGTTTTTTCATTTTTTGTCTCCGAGTCTGTCAAGCTTATAGCAAAGCGTCATTAAAGAATCGCTCAGATGAACGTTTTCAACAGCTATTTGGGGGAATTGATTGCCGATATCAAAATGAGTAAAATTCCAAAACCCCTTAATTCCAAGCCGTATAAGGTTTTCGGTAAGCTCCCGCGCCCTTTCCTTGGGAACACACAAAACGGCAATTACAGGCTTGTTCTCAAGGCAAAAATCGTCAAGTCCGCTAATATGTCTAATGGGAATTCCGTTGACAAGCTGCCCAGAAGCGGCCTCATTTTTATCAAAAATTCCTATAAGCACAAAGCCTTTTTTAGCGAAATCCATATGAGCCGCAACGGCTCTTCCGAGATTGCCCGCTCCTATCAAGATTGTTTTATTTTTTTTATCCAAAGCAAGTATTTTACCTATTTCATTATGGAGCTGGGCAATATTATATCCGTATCCCTGCTGACCGAAGCCACCGAAGCAATTTAGATCCTGCCTTATCTGCGAAGCGGTCAGACCGGATTTTGCGGAAAGCTCTTTAGAGGATGTCCTCACAAGACCCTCTGCAAGCATATCCTCAAGATAACGATAATAACGCGGCAGTCTTTTAACCACCTGGGGAGAAATGCTTTGCCCGCTGCTTTTCATTTGAATCACTCCAAAATTGATTTTAGGGTTTGCGTTACATATTCGCCAAATTGTTCGCATGAACAGCCTGTCTCGCGTCCGGTTATAATATATTTCCTTTCCTTAAACATGCAAATATCAAGAGATTCTTCAAGAAGTCTGCTCTCGTTCACATATCCGATATGTGACAGCAGCATGGCAGAAGCACGCAGCATCGAACAGGGGTCTGCGTATTTTTCTCTGCCCTCGCGAACCATCCTCGGCGCAGAGCCATGAATTGCCTCAAACATTGCGTAGCTCTTGCCTATATTTGCACTGCCTGCCGTTCCCACGCCACCCTGAAACTCGGCAGCCTCGTCAGTAATAATATCACCGTAGAGGTTGGGGAGAATGAACACCTTAAAATCGGTTCTACGCTTTTTATCTATAAGCTTTGCAGTCATAATATCAATATACCACTCGTCTGTTGTAATATCCGGATACTCCTTACCTATGTTTTTGCAAAGATTAAGAAACTTGCCGTCCGTGGTTTTAATAACATTTGCCTTTGTAACGATTGAGACTCTGTCCTTCCCGTTGTTTTTTGCAAAATCATAAGCAAGTCTTGCTATTCTTTCGGTGCCCTCGGTGGTGGTAACTACAAAATCAACCGCTATATCGTCGTCGGCATTTATACCCATTGAGCCAACCGCATAAGCTCCTTCCGTGTTTTCACGGAAAAAAGTCCAGTCGATGCCCTGCTCGGGTACTCTTACGGGGCGGACATTGGCGAAAAGGTCAAGAGCCTTTCTCATAGCCACATTAGCGCTTTCAATGTTAGGAAGACCGTCGCCCGCCTGGGGAGTCGTCGTCGGACCCTTCAAGATGACATTGCAGCTTTTTAGCTCCTGCATAACATCATCCGGAATGGGCTTCATAACGGCAATTCTGTTTTCGATAGTAAGACCGTCAATGTATTTGAATTCAATTCTGCCTTTTTTTATGTCGTCACTTAAAATATACTCCAAAATCTTTGCGGATTGCCGAGTTATAACAGGACCTATTCCGTCCCCCATACAAATGCCTATAACTATTTTATCGAGAGTTTTATAATCAATAAAGTCCTTAGTTTCCTTGATTTTTTCGTTTCTTTCAGCTTGAGCTTTAAGAAGTGACTTAAATTTCTCTGCTGCTTCATTTAGCTGTACTTGAGTCATTTTAGTTTGTTCCTTTCGTATATTCGAGCAATCCGCCTTTTAAGAGGACGCCTCTTTGCCTGTCTGATAAATCACAGTTGAGCAAAAGCGTTTTTTGCTTGTTCGTATTTATCATTGTTATTTGCTTTTCTTCCTCTATTTCTGCTTTTATCAGGGGAAATTCTAAAATGTCCCCGGGCTCAATCGTTGCATAATCCTCGGAATTTGAGAAAGTAAGCGGAATAATACCGGCATTTATTAAATTTGCCCTGTGTATTCTGGCAAATGATTTCACAATCACCGCTTTAACGCCAAGATAAAGAGGTACAAGAGCGGCGTGCTCCCTTGATGAGCCCTGACCGTAGTTTTCTCCCCCTACAATAACACAAATAGAGGCTTTTTTACAGTTTTCAAAAAAATTCGGGTCTACCTGCCTAAAGCAAAATTGCGAAAGATATGGAATGTTAGAGCGATAAGGAAGAATTTTGGCGCCCGCAGGCATTATATGATCTGTTGTAATGTTGTCTCCCGTCTTAATAACCGCTGTTGCGCTGATTTCTTCGGGTACGGGGGTTGAGGACGGAAGCGGCTTGATGTTAGGACCGTAATAAATCTCGATTTTATCAGCTTCAAGTTCACTTGCGGGAAGCTCAATCATATTATCGTTTACCAAAAACGCTTCGGGAATTTTAACAGATAAATCAGGGGAAAGCGAAAGAGGATCAATAAGAACTCCCGCAATTGCCGAAAAGGCTGCCGTTTCAGGACTAACAAGATATATTTTTCCGCTCGGTGTCCCGCTGCGCCCTTCAAAATTGCGGTTGAACGTGCGAAGCGAAACTCCTTCGGTTTGAGGGGCTTGCCCCATACCTATACACGGACCGCAGGCGCTTTCAAGAATTCTTGCTCCCGCATCGATAATGTCAGACAGAGCACCGCACGAGGCAAGCATATTGAGAACCTGCTTTGAGCCCGGCGAAACAGCAAGGCTTACGCCGGGGTGCACTGTTTTTCCCTTTAAGATTTTGGCTACCTTAAGCATATCTAAAAGCGAGGAGTTTGTACAGGAGCCTATAAGAACCTGATTTATCTCAATAGGACCGATTTCGGACACTTTTTTCACATTGTCGGGCATATGCGGCATTGCGGCAAGAGGAGAGAGAAGGGTTAAGTCAATATCAATAATTTGTGAGTAATGTGCGTCGTCGTCAGGGGCAAGAAAGGAAAAGTCTTTTTCTCTGCCCTGGGCTTTAAGAAATTCAAGAGTTATTTCATCCGACGGAAAAATCGAGGCGGTAGCTCCAAGCTCCGCTCCCATATTAGTGATGGTTGCCCTTTCGGGAACGGATAGAGACTTTATACCTTCACCCGCGTATTCTATGACCTTGCCTATGCCGCCCTTGACAGACATTATTCTGAGAACCTCAAGAATGACATCCTTAGCGGATACGCCGCTCCTGAGCGTCCCCGTGAGATTGATTTTTACACTCTCGGGCATTTGGAGAAAATAAGCACCCCCACCCATTGCAACCGCTACGTCAAGACCGCCCGCACCGATAGCGAGCATTCCTATTCCTCCGCCTGTGGGGGTATGGCTGTCAGACCCTATTAGAGTTTTGCCGGGACAGCCGAAGCGTTCCAAATGTACCTGATGACAAATTCCGTTGCCCGGTCGTGAAAATCTGATACCGCGCTTCATGCAGACGCTTTGAATAAAACGGTGGTCGTCTGCATTCTCAAATCCGGTTTGTAAGGTGTTGTGGTCTATGTATGCTACGGAAAGCTCCGTCTCAACTCTTTTTTTCCCGATTGCTTCAAATTCAAGATATGCCATTGTGCCGGTGGCATCCTGAGTAAGGGTTTGGTCAATTCTTATCCCGATTTCCTGTCCTATAGTCATTTCTCCGGAAACGAGATGGTTTTTTATTATATTTTGACACAAAGTAAGTCCCATAAGGTTCTCCTTAAATTAACTTGTTCATTTTTTTAACAATATTATTCTATCCGTATACCGATTATTTGTCAACATTAATTTTACTAATATAACAAAATTATGGTCAAGCAATTGCTCTTTTAATCTTTATATGTTAATATATATTGTCATAAGGTTATTATCGTTTTCTTGGGAAATACTTCATTTAGATTTAATTAAAAATTTTGAGGTATTTATTATGAGAAACATATATAATGACTTTACAACTCCCGCACAGCCTGTTCCAGAAGCTCCGCAGGGCGGTTCGGATGAAGACGTGCAAAATTCAAATACCGATGGGGACGGAAGCGTTACCGTTAACAAAAACGGCAACTATATTCACTGTCTGACCATTATCGGTCAGGTAGAGGGTCATTACACGTTACCTCAAAACAGCAAAACCACAAAATACGAGCATATTATTCCGCGAATTGTTATGGTTGAGGAAAACCCTGATATTAAGGGTCTGCTCCTGATATTAAATACTGTCGGGGGCGATATAGAGGCGGGGCTTGCTATAGCAGAACTCATAGCGGGTATGTCTAAACCCACGGCATCGCTTGTTTTAGGCGGAGGGCATTCAATAGGAGTACCCTTAAGCGTTTCGGCAAAAAAATCGTTCATTGTACAGTCAGCGGCGATGACAATTCACCCGATAAGACTAAACGGCGTAGTTTTGGGAGTTCCCCAGACGCTTGATTATTTCAATAAAATGGAGGAGCGTGTCACACGGTTTGTTTGCGCTAATTCTAATATCAAACGCAAACGCTTTCATGAGCTAATGAAAAAAACCGATGAGCTGGTGTTAGATATGGGCACCGTTTTAAGCGGAGAGGAAGCCGTAAAAGAGGGTATTATAGACAAAGTCGGAAACCTTTCCGACGCCCTGTCGGATTTATGCGATCAGATTTCTTCAAAGGAGAAATAGGTATGGATATCATTAAGGCAATAATTCTCGGATTGGTGCAAGGGGCGACTGAATTCCTTCCCGTATCAAGCAGCGGTCATCTATCGCTTTTTCAGCATTTTCTCGGGGTAACGGGAGAGGGCTCCCTGCTTTTTTCCGTAATGCTTCATTTAGGGACGCTTGCGGCAGTGATTATTGTTTATTATCAAACAATCTGGGAATTGTTTTTAGAGGCAATAAAGCTAATTGGTGACATAATACATAGAAAATTTAAGTTCAAGAAAATGTCCGAAACAAGGCGTATGCTCGTAATGCTCTTTGTATCATGTATCCCGCTTTTATTTCTTCTTATCCCGACGGGGGACGAAATGATACTGCTTGACAGAGTTTCGGTTTTTTCGGAGGATTCAAGTATTCTCGCGGAAGGCGTATGTTTTCTTTTCACGGCGGTTTTGCTGATTTTAAGCAGTTACCTTTCCGGGGGCAAAAGGCTGCGAAAGAAGGTAAACACTTTAGATGCCGGCGCTATAGGGGTAGCACAGGCTCTTGCCGCGGCATTACCGGGTGTTTCCCGCTCGGGAGCTACAATTTCCACAGGGCTGATTTGCGGTGTTTCAAAACAATATATCGTTAAGTATTCCTTTATTCTCGGAATACCGGCAATTCTAGCCGCCAACGCGGTCGAATTCAAGCAGGCTTATGAAATGGGGGAAACAATAGACCCTGTGCCGTTATTATTCGGAGTGATTACTGCCGCAGTCTTTGGGGTGTTTTGCATAAAGCTTCTTAAATGGTTATTAAAAAAGGATATGTTCAAGTATTTCGGATATTATTGCTTTATTATTGGTGTTATAACTATAATAATAGCTATTATCGAAAAATTAAGCGGAGCATACATAGGTATACAACAATAATGGAATAAGCAAAGAAAGGGAGAAAGTACAGCGATGGCTGCAAAGAAAACAACCGCAAAAAAAACAAATAAGTCGCCGACGTCTAAAAAAACGGCTTCAAGGACCGATAGCAAGAAAACGGAAAGACCTGACTCGAATGCCGAAGCTAAGCGTCAGATATTCGCGATTGTGCTTTTGGCTGTGTCCTTACTTCTTTTGGCTATAGTTTTTATAAAGTCCGGAGGTGCGTGGAACTGGCTGAGAATAGTTTTATTCGGACTTTTCGGCTTTGCCGCTTATATATTGCCGTTCATCCTAATAGGACTTGATCTTATGATTCTAACGGGAAGGATGTCAAACAAGCTTGCTTATAAAATAGTCGATGCTTTAATCTTAATGTCCTTGCTTGTATCCTTTGTGCATATAGTTAAATATGACAGTGCGGGCGCAAAGCCTTTCGGCGAGCAGTTCTTAGATGCCTTTAACACATACAGATTAGGCGACTCCACGGCGGGGGCAGGTTGTTTAGGTGCGCTTATAGGTGGCGGGATGCTTGCTATTACGGGTGGCGGTAAGCTTACTGCGGGCATAATTGTTAGTCTTATGATATTTGTTTTTCTTATGTTTTTTACCGGTACAACTCTCATAAATCTGTTCAACGGGATTAAAAAACCTGCCAAGAAGCTTGAGGAATATACAGAGGATAAAATAACAATGTTCCGCCGTTCGGCACAGCAAGGCACAGAAGATGACGAGCTTGACGAGCTTGCTTTGGTTGCGGACAAGGCTAAGTTAAAAAGAGGGAGCTCAAGCATAGCGGAAAATGCGTATTCTGCATCGGACATTGATATTCCGCTTGACACAAAGCTCACAAAAGA
Source organism: Firmicutes bacterium ADurb.Bin300 (assembly GCA_002069015.1). GTDB lineage: Bacteria > Bacillota > Clostridia > Oscillospirales > Acutalibacteraceae > DTU089. The sequence goes on from MWBL01000025.1 coordinate 8,658, forward strand.
TATGGGAATTGAAAGCATTCTCGCCAAAACGGATAAGGGAAAATACGCGGGCAAAAATGAGCAGCCTAAGTTCTTAAGGCTTATCAATGAAGAAAAAGGATCAGACGAACATAAGCCGCAAAAAGCATTGCCTAAGGACGAGCCGGGGAAAGAGGAGAGCGAATCGACAGCCTCAACCAATAAAGATTATGTTCTTCCTTCTTTAGATTATCTGAAAGAGCCTTCTTTCAAGGGCAATACGGATTTCAGCGAAGAGCTTCAAAGCAATGCTAAAAAAATTGTTCAGACTCTTAACAGCTTCGGAGTATCGACTAAAATTGTTGACATTTGCCGAAGTCCTTCCGTAACGCGTTATGAATTGCAGCCTGACCCGGGCGTAAAAATCAGCAGAATAACGAGTCTTTCCGATGACCTTGCGCTTAATCTCGCCGCCGCAGGCGTTAGAATAGAGGCACCCATCCCAAATAAATCCGCAATAGGAATAGAGGTTCCGAATAGGGAGAGAAACCCCGTTTTGCTTCGTGAGCTCATTGATACCGCGCAGTACAGAAGCGCGAAATCGAAGCTCAATGTGGCTTTGGGAAGAGACATTCAAGGCGCTCCGACATATGCGGATATCTCAAAAATGCCCCATCTTCTTATAGCGGGAACTACAGGCTCAGGCAAATCGGTTTGTTTGAACTCTATGATAGTAAGTCTGCTTTATAACGCAAAACCGCAGGAGGTAAAGCTGATACTAATTGATCCTAAGATGGTTGAGTTTACAATTTACAACGGCATTCCGCATTTGCTTGTACCCGTCGTTTCAGACCCCCGTAAGGCATCCGGAGCTCTTAGCTGGGCAGTGGGCGAGATGGAAAAAAGATATAAGCTGTTTTCGGAACAGGGCGTAAGAAACCTTCAGGGATATAATTCATATCTTGAAAGCATCGGGGAACAGCCTTTACCCCAGATAGTAATGTTTATCGACGAGCTGTCGGATTTAATGATGGTTGCGTCAAATGAGGTTGAATCCTCTATTTGCCGTTTAGCTCAAAAGGCGCGCGCGGCGGGAATGCACTTTGTAGTAGCTACACAAAGGCCGTCGGTTGACGTTATAACGGGTATAATAAAAGCCAACATACCCAGCCGACTTGCTCTTTCCGTTTCCTCTCAAATCGATTCAAGGACAATTCTTGACTCCGTGGGAGCGGAAAAGCTTTTGGGCAACGGTGATATGCTTTTTTGCCCCGTCGGTATGTCAAAGCCTATAAGGCTTCAGGGAGCGTATGTTTCCGATTCCGAGATTGAAACGATTGTAGAGCACATCAAAGCTCAGGAAAAGACTAATTATGACGATGAGGTCATGGAAGAGATTGAGCGTCAGGCGGTCATGGACGTAAAGAAAGGAAAGGGCGGCGTCGGAGCAAAGCTAATCGGGGCGGACGATACCGACGAGCTTTTCCCTGACGCTGTAGGAGTTGTTGTTGAGGTGGGAATGGCATCCACTACTCTGCTTCAAAGAAAGCTGAAGCTCGGTTACGCAAGAGCTGCAAGAATTATTGATGAGCTTGCCGAAAGAGGTATAATAGGTCCGTTTGAAGGCAGCAAGCCGCGCAGCGTGCTTATAACAAAAGAGCAATGGTATGAAATGAGGTCACTTTCGCCCGCAAAGTCTCAGGTTACTTATGAAGATATCCTATCCGAGAGTGAGCCCGGCAGGGAAGCAAACGAAAAAGAACCGAATTATTTCGGGGGCTATACCGATGTTAATTACGAGGATGTTTATTCAAGCTCATACGATGAAAATAACGACCGTTAGAGAGCTTTTTCATCTCAGACTTAATTTTTATAGCCGCTTGTAATTAAGCTTGGTTTAGTATATAATATTATCATATAAATCAGGAGGTGGACCCGATGGCCGATAAAACAATACAGTTTTCCATTAAAGATGAACACGAAAAAGAAATGCGCTCTACGCTTCTTGCGGTTTATAACGCTTTGCGTGAAAAGGGCTATAATCCTATCAGTCAGCTTGTCGGCTACATTCTGTCCGAGGACCCGACATATATTACAACTCACAATAACGCGCGTAGCCTGATACGCAGAATTGATCGCGACGAGCTTTTACAATCTATGCTCAAAACCTATTTGGAGAAATGACGGGAGTGTTTTAATTGGCCGAAAAAGAAACGAAGGATTTTTTAACATATAAGGGGAAACCCCTTGTAAGGAACGGTAACACGTTGTATTACGGGCATATGTCGGACGATTTTGTAATTATGCTGACTATCGGAAGCACAAAAAAAATCGGGGCTTTGGAAGTTGCGGACAGGGTAACCGTTTCACTTATTAACACAGACCCGGATGTTCGTCCAAAGGATAAAATCGTTAAAAAAAGCGAAAAGAGCGGGCTTTGGTCTGCAATGGATATTGGCTCTATTTGGCTTGAAAGGGCATTGATAAAGAAATAGTAAATGGTCTGAGACGCTATAATAATTCAAAATGCGAAGCGTTTTCATTTAAATCTGACACCTAATGTCTAATATCTAAAATCTAAATTGCCAACCGAATGATTAGTAACCATCGGTTGGCAATTATAATCAGGTTAGGACGAAGCACTCCTATAATTTGCCATTTGCCATTGCAATTTACTCTGTCCCTTTTACCGTTTCCATAATCCCCTTAAACGTTTCGGCAATAACGTGAGCCGTAGCAGGTCCCAAAGAATTAGTTTCCTCATAATGTGTTCTGCCGAGTCTGTCTTTAGCTTTTTCAAGATACGGCATAGACGGGTGAAGCATAAAATCATTCGGAGGCACTACATAACCGGTAAAATCATTTGAAACACCGAAAATCAGAAGATTATCATCGTTTGCAATTTTTATCAGCGGCTCAGGGTTAATTTCAGGCGATTTCCCCTCGGCAGATTCCTCTTCGCTCAAGTACCCTCCGTAAGCGAGTTCGGGAAACAGTTCGCTCGGGAGAAGGAGCATCTTGAGGCCGCCTATTTCAAAATACGTCATTTCTGTTTTTATCGAAAGCTTAAGCTCGTTATTTTCGGTAGCAAACCTTTGATTTCTCACAATTCCGAAATCGCATAGGTTTGCCAAAAGATAATTATCGGCGGGGGAATAATATTCTTGTCTCAGAATATTTATAACCGGTTCAAGCTTTCTCTCATCTTCTATGGCGCACGCCGTCCTTGCTAGTGACTCTCCGCCGATAACGGTTGATTTAATGTTATCGGGGTCAAGCTCCTTAAGCCTTATAAGTCCTCCGATTGCTCCTACAAAATATATTGAGTCGGCAGCTGCGTTTTTATAAATTGCATTTCTCATATATGTAGCAAAATCACCGCTGACAAGGGGATTATGACCCAACATAGACTCTGTGTGAGAGGCATAATTAAGAAGCCAAATTTCGCGGCTGCCGTCATTGGGAACAAAGCGGAGCCTCGTCAGGTCCTTGCAGAAAACATGCGGAAGGCGGGAATCCCTTTGAATATCCTCGCTTTCCTTCTTTCCGTAAAAAAGGGCGCCGTCGCGGCGGTTTTCATAGGCTCTGTGTACGACATCCATTATTCCGTCGTGAACAATCTTCATATATTTTTTGTTTCTGCCTGATTTAGGCAGAGGACCCCACATTCCGACTGTATCGATGCCGGCGTGATTGTGAGTGCTGCAAATATTAATACTGCGGCAGCCGGTATCACGCGTAAACTGCAGGAGATTTTCACGAGCAAGGTTTACATCGTAGCTTGAGAGCCCCACGCTGTCAAGCGATACGAAAACTACCCCTCCGCGGCCTGAATTATCATCTAAGTAAAAAGCGCTTACGGTCATAGGGTCAAGAACGCCCTTTGCGGGGTTATATGCATTATAGCCTGCTATATAATAACGCTTTTTCGGAATATCGTCGGGCATTACATCGGCTTTTGCAAAGCCTGCCGTAAAAAACTCAGCGGAAGGCTTGTTTATCTTATCAAACCTTGCACGGGGGATGGCGGGTGCCGGAGTTGATTTAAGAAGCTTTTCCCCTTTTCTGAGTATTCTCTTTTTCAGCATAGCTCCTATAATCTTCATTTGTTTAGACAATTAGCTCATTCCTTTACGAATTAGATTTTGATATTAGATGTTAGACTTAAAGGAAAAACGCGAAGCGTTTTTGAATTATAAATAGCGTCGCAGACCATTAATTTTCAATTTGCAATTTATACAATTGTATCATATAATTTTGATTTGTAAAGAAATTCTTGAAATAAACAGCCATATTATGTATACTTAAAAAAAAGCCGGAAGTGATTATTTTGTATTATTTGGGTGTTGACGGAGGCGGAACACATACGACTGCCGTCGTTGCGGATAAAAACGGAAATATAATTGCAAAGGCCGACGGGGGAAGTATTAATTATAATTCAATAGGACTCGAATGCGCCCGCAGTAATATGAAAGAAATTATTCTTTGGCTTTGTGAGGCATGTCAGATTAGCAGCTTTGCCTGTGCATTTATCGGGATGTCGGCAATAAGCTCTCGTGCGAGCCGAGAGGAAACGCTGAGCTTTGTCGACGGAATAATCCGGGCAGATAAGGTCATTATGGACAGTGATGTTTATATTGCTCTTGCGGCACTGGATGAAAAAGATCTGTGTGCAGTCACCATAAGCGGGACAGGCTCTATGTCGGCGGGAAGAAAAAAAGACGGAGAGATAATACATACAGGCGGCTGGGGTCACATTTTAGGAGACGAAGGCTCTGCTTACTCAATAGCCATTGATGCTGTTAAAGCAGCTGTCAGAGGATATGAAAAAAGCGGTCCCGAAACAGCGCTGACAAGTTCAGTTAAAGACTATTACGGTATTTCAAATTATCTTGAGCTGATTGATATATTTTATAATCCGCCTATTGAAAAGTCAGAAATTGCGAAATTTTCTCCAAAAGTATTCGAATGTGCAGAGAGCGGCGATAAAGTCGCCAATGAGATATTGAAAAACAATGCAAAGGAGCTGGCAAAAACAACCCTGGCGCTTTTAAGCCGCCTTGAAGGGTGTAATATACTCGGAGTTTGGGGCGGAGTGTTCCAGAACAAAAAAAGCTATTTGGAAATGTTCATGCAAAGCATAAACGAAAAGCTTCCCCATATTAAGGTTGCTTTGCTACCTAATCCTCCCGTCATCGGCGCTGTTACTGCAGCAATAAAAGAAGGAGAAAAGATATGAGCAAATCATCCGACTATATCCAAAACATACAAAAAATTATAGAACAGGTGAACTTATCGCAGCTTGGCAAAATCAATGAAAGCGCCGCCCTTCTTGCCGGCACTCTTAAAAACTCACGAAACATCTTCTTTTTCGGAACCGGTCATTCCTCCTTGTTGTCGCAGGAGGTTTTTTACCGAGCGGGCGGGCTTGTGAATATCAGACCGATACTTGAAACCTCAATGCTTCTCAACGAATCTGCTCACAAAAGCACGAAGGTGGAAAGGCTTGAAGGATATGCAGGAATACTGTTCGAGCGTTATGAGATAAAAAGGGGAGACGCTGTAATTATCATTTCAAACTCAGGCAGAAATGGCTCTACAGTGGACATGGCACAGCTTTGCAGGGAGAGAGGCGTCAGTGTAATCGCTTTGACTAATATGAAGCATACGCTTTCGGGCGCCTCGCGTCATAAAAGCGGAAAACTGCTTTATGAGCTTGCCGATATAGTACTTGACAATATGGGTGCAATCGGCGACGCGAGTGTTTGGTTTCCCGAGCTGGGCAGGAGCGCCGCGCCTACTTCAACCGTAATCGGAGCAATGATTCTTAATGCCGTAGTTGCCCAAACTGTTGAGAACCTGATTAAAGACGGTATAACTCCCGAGATCTGGTCAAGCAGTAACGTAGACTCAGGGGATGAAATAAACAACGAGTATGTAAAAAAATATAAAGGAGATATTATTTCACTATGATTTATCCCAAACCGCAAAAGCTTGAGTTTTACGGCAAGGCTCTATATAGCTGTATACCTGAATTGTACACCACGGGTTATCTTTCCGAATACGCGCTTTTGTTTCTTGAGGAGCAGCTGCCGAAAGAGCGCAAGGGCGAGCTAAATATTAACATAATACTTTCAAATGACCGCAAATCGGTTTATATTGTAGAAACCCGAAAAATAAGCGATGAAAAGTATACGATTAATATTTCTGAAAAAGGGGACTGCGATATCACCGTTTCCGGAAAGAGAAGCCTTTTCAGAGCGTTGTGTACGCTCGTAAAGCTTATTGAGCAAAAAGAGCTGAAAGCGGGCATAATTGAAGATTACCCGCTGTTTTCCATGCGCGGTTATATTGAGGGCTTTTACGGCAATGTGTGGGAAAAGGAAACACGAAAAAGTGTTATGTGCCTTATGTCAAGGCACGGTATGAACACATTTTATTACGCACCAAAAGACGATGAGTACCACCGCGCGAAGTGGCGAGAATTGTACCCTGAAAAAAAGCTAAACGAGTTAAAAGAGCTGTTTTTATTCAGTAAAGAAAATGAGCTGGACTTTCATTACTGTATCGCTCCGGGTTTAGATATGCGCTATACAAATGAAAAAGATTTTGACACCCTTATTACAAAAATCAAATCAATTTATGATATAGGAGTAAAAAGGTTCGGACTGCTTTTAGACGATATACCGGAAACACTTCAATACGATGAAGATATTGAAAAATACGGCGAAACTGTCAACGCTCATATTGACCTTGTAAACAGTGTATATTATGAGCTTAAAAAACTTGATAAAGATATAGAGTTTACAATGTGCCCGCTACAATACCACGGAAAAGGTGACGAGTATTTCATTTCAAAACTCGGCAGGGGACTTGACAGTGAGATAAAGATTTTCTGGACGGGGCGAAATATTTGCTCACAGGAGTTAACCTCGCTTGAGGCAATTCGGTTTATCGAAAACACCCGCCATAAGCCTTTATATTGGGACAACTTTCCCGTAAATGACGCGGAAATGTGGAATGAAATGCATTTAGGGCCTATTGAGGGGAGAGAAGAGGACCTTTACCGCTACTGTGACGGGATAATTTCAAATGTAATGGAATATGCCGAATGTTCAAAAATCCCGCTGCTTACAATTGCGGATTATCTTTGGAACCCAAAAAGCTATAATAAAGAGGAAAGCTATGACTACGCATTAAAAACTATATTAGGTGAAAAATCAGATTTATTCAAATACTTTTCTGACCATCTGCAAGTATCCTGCCTTACAAAAAGCAGCTCAGTATTCCTTAGTGAAACTCTTTCAAAAGCACAATTCCTCTTAAATACGGGCAAACAGATAGAAGCATTCGCTATATTAACAGAATATTTAGACAATGCATTTTTATGCGCTGAAATGCTAAAGGTTACAGAAAATCCGCTCTTTAATGAGCTGAAACGCTGGTCTGAAAAATTTGAAAAGTGTTGTGAAGTTTTAAAGCTCACGCTTGAAGTGATTTGCACGGGCGACAGCGATACGAAAAACGAGCTGTTGGAAAAGGCAGAGCGGTATGACAAAGACGCCACGCTTTTAACAGGCTTCTGCCTTAGAGAAGCGGTGCAAAAGGCAATAGAGATGTAAAACCGCACCGTTAACGCATAAAAGAGGGGCTGTCTTTTTGTTACAGTCCCTTTCTCTTGTTGACACAAAAGACATAAACCGTAAAAGCAAATATCTGGTTTCCGCCTTTTATTTTAGAATTTCAGCTCCTGCTTGATTATCAGTTATACGAGAGGAACCTTTTGTTCAGCCGGAGTCCCACAAGTATTAGTAGTAAGCCTAATGCAAATAACGGAAAACATATCGTCAACAATTCGCTAATTTCGATTAGTTGTCTTGACATATAAAGAGGGAAGAACATGTTATTGAACGATAACGTAAAATTAAGTAATGTATAAAGAATTAAGGTGAGTAAGGTCATGGTTACGGATTTTAATAAAAATGCCATACAGTAGGTCAACCCGAAATAAAACAAACAAACTGAAATGATACGAACGCTTTCTATGATAAATGAAGGAAGCAGTGCGACACAGACGGCAACCAGCAGCGCAATATTAAGCATTGCTACTAAAAAAATAAGACCTAATTCTTTTACAATAATTCGCTTCCCGCCGATATAGAACAATTCGTTGCCGTCCGCCTCTAAATATTCCCGCAAAACGAAAACTGTCCACCAGACCGAAAACAGTGGTAAAAAGTACTGTGTTAGGTCAAGAAGCTCCATTTCAAACAATTCAGACGTACCATATTTCCGATAACCGATAAAAATCAGAACAGGTAAAATTAAATTGAAAATAACAAGAGGAACAAAACGCAGACCGCCTATACTTTTTAAATAATACTTGACTGAGTAAATTGATAGTCTCATATCTTTTTCAGTATGCATATATAACCGTCCTCAACTGTTGGTTTGATCGGTATCGCATGTTCTTGAAACGCGCTTGAAAGAATTTGCAAAAATTTTTGTCCGTCTCGCTCAAACAGTCGTTGAACGTGATAAGGTTCAGAAAGCAAGGATTTCTGTTCTTCCCGTAGTTCATAGACTTTACCAGCGGCTAAATTTTGAATTTCATTACAAGTACCCTGTGCCAAAATTCTCCCGTCGTTTATAACCAGAATGCAACCGCAAAGAGTTTCCACATCCTCCACAATATGCGTAGATATGAGAATAGTTCGCTCTCCTTTTAATTGAGAAACGATATTTTTAAAACGCAGGCGTTCTTCCGGATCAAGACCGGCAGTAGGCTCATCAAAAAAAAGCAATTCCGGATCGTTAAGAATTGCCTGCGCAATCCCTAATCGTCTGATCATACCGCCCGATAAGGTTTTAACTTTACTATTTAAACGATCTTGCAAATTTACAAGAGTGACGCAGCGTTCTGCTTCTGTTTTGATTTTCTCTTTCGGAACACCTTTCAGCTCCGCCATCATTTGCATCATTTCGGATACAGTCAATTCCTTAAACAGTCCGAACTTTTGCGGCAGGTAACCGATATGCTCCCGATAATATTTATCGGTTTGAATATCATTTCCGCGAAAACAAACGCTGTCTCTTTTTGTTGGATACAGTTGAGTTATACAGCGAATTAAAGTGGTTTTTCCCGCGCCATTCGGACCTAAAAGACCGTAGACGCCATGTTCAAAAGCGAAATCAACAGATTGAAGCACCTTCTTTTTCCCAAACGATTTCTCCAATTGTTTTAATTCCAATACCATATCTTGTTCCTCCTAATCCCGGTTTTGAATAAAGTCTTTCCAATAAGTGCGGTTTGTTTTATCGGACAAATAATCGGAGACCTTTACTAAACCGTTGTTTTCGCCGTAATCATCAAGATACTTTATTAAATATTCCGTTGCGCTTGGTTCGCCCCAACCCTCCGGGTCCATATCCGGAAATGCTTTTTTCCTTCTTTCAAGATTATCATTTATCAGTTTTCGAGTGCCGTCAGGATCTTCGACATAACGATGATACGCTTTATCAAGCTCCAGCTTTCTGCTGTCAACCAATTGATTCCGATAAGCTGATTCCAGCTCTAATATCTGCTGTAAAACCAAGTGATCGGAAAATTGCGCATAATAGGTGTACGGAGATGTGTTATTGATACCGGGAGAAATCAGGACAGTTTTTACGGATGTATCAAGCGCCGGAGTTCCGGTATGAATATGAATAAATTCCGTAATCGTTTCGGTTGTAAATTCCGATGTATACAAATAGGGATATACTACCATAACACCGTCTACTGTAACAGCATCATACAGACCGGACAAAAGTGTCAGACCTGTTGACTGACCTGTGAATGTATTATTTCCATCGGAGGTTAAGTTGCAGTATACGGTCTGCGCACTGTTGATTTTTACTTTGAACAATACAGGATTCTCTAAAACAAACCGCTCATAACCGTACTGCTCACGGTTATAGACCGGCTGATGACCGCTGTGCGGATAATACGGAAAATATCCGGGCAGAAAAACTCCCTGTAGATTGCTGTAACAAATACCCGAATAGCCATGATATGTAATTCATATTTCGTTTATAATCTGTCCACCGGGATTGTATACAGTAACCGCATCGCCTTCCTGTGCATATGATAACGCCTGCCCGTTGCCATCGGCAACCGACTGTATGCGATAACCGTGATACAAGGTAAGCGGATATTCATTTAAATTATTTTTATCTATCTTTAAGACGGCGGTTGCCCGCAGCTCACGCCCAACAGTAAACTCCAAATCATATTCTTTGATTTCAAATGTTGCCGCAGTTTCACTAATATCCTTATGCTTTTGCATATAATAATCCCAATCCGCCATAATGGACGCTTTAGGATCGTCGCTGGCAAGCAAAAGCTTAGATGCGGGTTGTAAAAATAAAGAGAAACATAAAGCGCCAAACCCAAGGGAGACGAGGATTCCCGAAAAACGTATACGGCGTCGCTTTTCAGACATTTTCCAAAACAGCAGACCGAGCGAAAGAAGTGCCCAAAATCCCGTAAGTACCCAACGGTACGGTAAAACGGAGTGTCCGAAAGCGGCGACGGGTCGCCAATTGAGAGCAGGCGGAAATAAATCAAATATATTGAGGAATGGATATATATTAATTCCGAATTCATAAATAATATTCCCCAATCTATTTGCTAACGGGCTGCACAACAATGTAAAAAGCACTAACAGTAAATAAGCGTTTATTCGTTTAACTGACTTCGAAGCGGTAAAACCAAATAACGCTCCGAAACAAGGTATCAAAAAAAAGCTCAACAGTACATTCAAGAACATTTGAACGATATAATCTGTGCGCCATATATCATATCGCACACAAAGCAATAAATTCCAAATAAGCATGAGCAGTAAAAAAACAAACACCAATACCAGTAACCACAGCCCCTGAACCATTATAAACTTTTGATATCCGTTATGTGTACTGCGTAGACATTCCTCAAAACTATACCGTTTGCAAAAACAGCCGAATTCATAGGCGATAAACGCAAATAACACAAATGCAAATATAGAGAATGAAAGCGGCGCTGTACAAGCACCTAAAATTCCGTCTATTCCGGGGTCGCTCATAAACTGTCTGGCGGCAAAGAACAAAACAAAAAGGAGAAAAGCACCGTAAAAACCAACAAGCGCTTTTGTACGCAGAAATAATTTTAATACACTCTTAAACATGATTTCTCACCCTGTCTGTCTTATCTGTTATTGTATTCGAATTAACACGGATGGCTGTCCGGCGGAATACGCCGGACAGCTCTGATTTACTAAATTAAGAATACCAAATATAACCTTCTCCTTTACAACCGGATGTCCAAACTGAATAAGGCGCTAAATTAACCCGCCACGAAACTGCTGCTGAGAAAGTGGTAGTAGCGGTGTCATTCAATGTTTGATTTATGGAAACTCTAATTTTTTTGTCGAATAACCATCCGGTGCCAGCAGAGTAATACTTAGAACTGATAGTTAGGTTATGTTCAGATTCAATGGAATTTGTTCCGCCAAAATATTTATTTCACACATACAAATGAGTTTTTATGAGCAGTACATAATAATCGGTGTATAAACAGTCTTATTAACCCAAATATTCAAATACACTGTTTTTAATTTTCCCCGCTCAACTTTACAACCTTTTTCGCCTGTGCCATAATCTTTTCATTGTGAGTGACGAGAATAATTGTTTTTCCCTGCTCGTTCATTTTATGCAGTATATCCATGACCGCGGCGGCGTTGCCATCGTCGAGCGAGCCGGTCGGTTCATCTGCGAGGATAATATCACACTTTTTAAGCATAAGCCGCGCTAAGGCGACTCTTTGCTGCTCGCCGCCGGAAAGCTTGTAAACCTTTGTGTCGATTTTATCGGAGATGCCCACATTTTTCAGTGTCTCCTTGATCGTCATATCCGTGCGGTTTTTCGTTTGCACAAATTCGAGGTTTTGCCTTGCCGTTTTACTTTCGACGAGAGCAAAGTTTTGGAAAAGAAAGCCCACCTTGCTTGTAAAATATTCACGCTGATTTTTCCTTATGTAGATATCCGTTCCGTCAACAAGTATTTTGCCCTTGTCGGGTTTTTCAAGCGCGCCTATCATATTAAGCATTGTCGTTTTACCGCACCCGCTATTTCCCGCGAAAACCAAAAAATCACCGTCGGGGATGTCCATGCTGAAATCCTCAAAAAGAACCTTTTCGCCAAATCCCTTAGAAAGGTTTTTAATTTCAATCATAAGCTGCCTCCTTTTAATATCTTCGGTACGCTCGTTTTTTCGAGTTTTATGATATTCAAGGCGATAATTATCCATAACAAGACGGCACAGTATCATAAGATTATGTTCCACAGATTTTCTGCTTTGTGCATCATGGCTTTTATTTCAGTGAAATACTTATCAATGAAGTCTTCATAAAGCTTAATAGTTGAAAGCGGTGATGTGTTACGGGCTTTGAGGGTTTCAGGAATATATTCAATATCCCTGTTTATGGGGATACTTTCTGTTATGTCGTCGCTGTCGATTGAGATAATATATCGGTTTCCTTTCATTAACTTAGGGTAAATGAGCAAGGAGAGTTTAGTGTTATTCTCCGTTTCTTTACAAACAGAGAGAACACCGTTATAGCGCAGATACTTTGGTTTTTGCGCTCTATAGAGGTATCCATCTATAACCCTTTGATACTCTGTTTTTTTGCTTTCTATTATTTTACCGAGTTTTTTTATGTAAAGTCTGAAACGAAGGTGGGCGCAAAGCGCCCAAAGAAAGTTTATTATCGCAAATACCGTTGCTAAGGCGATGATAAAAACAATAAGTATATTTATTGAATATATATTATTTATAAGAGCCTTTAAACCGGTCCACGTATCTTTAACTCCGCAAAGGCCCCACATGCTTTGCGCCGCGTCCATATACATTTTTATCTCATTATAATTTTCCTTTAGTAATTCTTCAGCTTTACTGTTAAACTCCTTATTATTCGGGTCTTTAGGAAAATAATTTAGTTCACTGTCAATAAGGATTTGCACAAATAAATCTTTAGCCTCATCAATAAAAGAAACTCCAAATTTCGCGCCTCCGACATTGGGCCAAATAAATATTCCTATACCAAGTCCGCTGCTGCTTACAATATTACCGTTTTCATCTGTTTCAACCGTATGCGGCGTTGTACTTGCCACTTTAAGAAAACCCCCGTAAGCAAGATACATGGGTTTTTTTACAACAAAGCCTATTCCGTTAACATTCGCGCAATATTCAACGCCGGCGCCGTAATCATATTTAGTCAAAGGGCTTGTATACGCATAATATGGGAGTCCTTTCGTGAAAGCCCAGACTAAATTTATACACGCAAATATAATCAGGATAGCAACTGCCAAAGCGGTAAGTTTTTTTGCCGCCGTCATATTCTTAAACTTTCTCATTCAATATTACCACCCTTTTTCAATGTTATATCACAAAAGCAAAGGCAAAGCCTTTGAAAGCAGCAAAGCCGCGCGCTGTGCCGCAGCACAGTCTTTTAATGAAACAATGTTCACACGGTGAAAATCTTTGATTTTCAAGCGGAATTTCATTTGACCGGCGGCTTCCACGCCGCCGCCGTGAGGTTATTATAATCTTAAAGGTTTTTTATTCAATTATAGGCTGCCTCCTTTTAGTATCTTTGGTACGGCTGTCTTTTCAAAGCTATGAATGCTTATTATAATTGCCAGCGACTCAAATAGAAACAGCGATATACCTGTGAGCGCCACGATATACCACTTTGAGTATTGGTACATTAAAGAACCGATAATTACGGTCATAATGCCAATGGCGGCGGCGTAACCGCTTAACAGGAATAAAATCTTATTCCTCCGGTATATCGAATAACCTAATATCTTTTTTACGGCATGTTCCATGGCGTGCACCTTATACTCAAATCTGACTATCGATGTAATCAACGTTATTTCTAAAATCAGCATAAAAACGCTGATTACGGTATTGAGTAATATTATACGGGTCAAGGGTTCCTTATATTTGTTAAACCTTTGGGAAACCAGTTCATATTCAAAATAGAATTCGCTGCTGTTTTTTAGATTATATTTTTCTTCAATTTCCGTTAATTCTTTTTGTGAAACACGGAACATAATATCCTTGAAAATACCAGCGACATGAGGGGTGGCGGAATTATTCTCGGTCATCGTATTGATAATACGCGATGAGTTAATGTATATGACTACTTGATTTTCGGCAATACCGAATCCTAAAGGGATTTTTACCCGCTCTCCTGACCGCAGGAAAAGAGCTTTGCCGTTTTTACCGTATGTTACGGTTTCATATGTCGGATTATTCGGCAAGTTGAAGATTTGTGTGACATACTCTAATGAGAAATCGACTACTTTTTCCTTGATATCACAATTTGATGGGATAAAAATACATATATCTTTATCAAAATCTTTACCGGTCAATTCTGTTTTATTAAAAAAATTAAATGTATTATTGTTTATCAGTAAAATCGAAAAGTCGTCAACAACAGCCTCGTTTACAGATATAGTGGCTTTATCTTGAATATAGAGCTCATAAAATATCTGTCCTTTTATTATTTCTGAGTCTATAATTCTGTCTGTGTTCAGACTTTTTTCCGGATACATATTTACTTCTATAAAATAATAATCGGCAAACTTGTCCAGCTTTTCATATTGTGTAAGTAACTGTGCATTAGAAGAAATTAATATTATGTTGACCGAAAGCACCGCGACTGTAACTATCATCATAATTGCTTTTATAAGATAACAATTTGATATAATGACTTCATTTACATTTGCGCCGTACAGTACTTCTTTAAAATCAATACTTAAAATCGTAAAATACAAAGCCGCATTAATAACAATAACCGATATGAGTATGGCTATAATTTGGGATTGTTTATAAAAAAGGTATGTATATCTGCTTAAAACGGTAAATAAAACGGAATATATGACCGCGATTGAAAGGGTATCTGTGAAAATATTTTTAAGTATCAGCTGTCCGCGGGATTTACCGAGCGATATCATGACGAAGCATTCTTTTTTCTGAAACTGTATATCAAGCCATGTAAGCAACAGCAAAAACAGACCGAACACAATCCAGACACTTACTATAAAACAATTAGCCGAACCGCCGTCGCCTTTATGTATATATGAAGTTTCGTATCCCTCATGAATAACATAAAAGAATTGATATATGCCGCCTTCGTCTCCGATAAGATAATACTTATTTTCATTAAGTTTTCCGACCGTTTTTTCAAGACTCTTAAATTCTACTTGAGTAGTGCCGGAAAAAACGCTGTTAAAGCGTCCTTCATTAACGCAATAACGGGTTTTTATCTTTTCTTGAGTATCTTTTGAAGCATAAACATGCTGAGACGATAAAAACGCATTATCGGTTGAACTTAAGGAGGTAAACACATTTATATCAAGCTGTCTCTCAAGCCTTTGTATATCGTGGCACAGCTGCTCTTGTTGTTTATCGCTATCACAGTATATTTCAAAAAAATAAAACTGAGAAGTATACTCGCTCAGATATTTCTGATAAAACTCTCCCCCTAAAACCATACAAAGAAGCATAATTATCAGTATTGTAAACAGCTTAACTTTTTTCATAAAAACACCAAATATCTAAGTTGTAAAGCCTTCAGGAGAACATAAAACCTGATATATATGCTCTCCTGAATGCCGTTTTTTGTTTATAATCTACCAACCATATATTGTAGTATCAGTTATAGTTCCGCTATAATTTGTAGACCATAATATATAAAAAGTTACGTCTGTCTTTATATCATTGAGGTCTACTGTAGACCAACTGCCTACACTGGCTAAAGGTCCTGAATAGGTTGTTGAGTCGCCATATCTGAATAATGTCGCTTTAGTGCTGCATGACTCACCTTTTGTTTTACAGTAATCCTCATTAATCCAATCCGTATCATAGCCCCATCGTAATTGCCCGATTTTAACTCCATTATTTTTATATTCGGTAACATTTTCCCATTCATTGCTTCCAAAAGCGCTCGAATTTGCATATTTATATCTGATAGTCTCTGCGCTTGCGGGCACCACGAATACGGATAACAGCATCGTTACAATAAATACAGAGGCAATTATATTTGTAAGTTTTTTCATTTTATTGTTCTCCTTTTCATAATGTATTTAGATTTTAAAGAACCTAGGTCACTGTAACATACAACAACTTAAGGTGAAATATTATCTTTATTAATTACTTAGCCCATTGGAATCCCTTTTTTTAACTTCCGTTCGACAGTTACACATCGTCATGAATAACTTCCGAACCGTCATATAACAAGTATATCTGCAGAATATACACAAAGACTATTTAAGAAAATCTTATATAGAGACTATACCTTTCAACTATACTTTATGACATAAATCATTAATTGTCAAGCAAATTCTAGCTATCTTTAACTTTTATTCCCCAAAGGTTCCCGGCTTTTTGCATCATAGTTTTAATCTCGCTGAAATACTTGTCGATCAGGCTTTCTTTATATTCGCGCGCCCCGTTTTCGGGAACACTTAGGTGACAAACCAAAACCAAAGAGGAGCTTTACATAAAAGCTGAGGAGTACGACAAGGACGCAACGCTCTTAACCGGCTTTTGCTTAAGGGAAGCTGTCCGGCAGGTAATCGAGATGTAAAACGCATACAGCGCACAAAAACTCCCGGCGAAACCGATTGAAGGTTTCCGCCGGGCTTTTTACGTGAGTATCTCGCCGTTTAAGCTTTTTCTGTTAATCTTACCACCGTTTTCGCCTGTTTCATAATTCTTTCGTTATGTGTTACAAGTATAACGGTTTTTCCCTGCTCGTTCATTTTATGCAGTATATCCATGACCGCGGCGGCGTTGCCATCGTCGAGCGAGCCGGTCGGTTCATCTGCGAGGATAATTTCACACTTTTTAAGCATCAGTCTCGCAAGGGCGACTCTTTGCTGCTCACCGCCCGAGAGCTTATACACCTTTGTATCGACCTTATCGGCAATTCCGATGTTTCCAAGCGCTTCTTTTATTGTCAAATCATTTCGGTTTTTCCTTTGGACAAACTCAAGATTTTGCCTTGCCGTTTTACTTTCAACAAGTGCGAAGTTCTGGAACAGAAAGCCTACCTTCTCTGTAAAATACCCCCGCTGGTTTTTTCTAATATAGATATCGGTTCCGTCAACAAGTATTTTACCCTTGTCGGGTTTTTCAAGCGCGCCTATCATATTAAGCATTGTCGTTTTGCCGCACCCGCTATTTCCCGCGAAAACCAAAAAATCACCGTCGGGGATGTCCATGCTGAAATCCTCAAAAAGAACC
>MWBL01000026.1 GCA_002069015.1 Firmicutes bacterium ADurb.Bin300
CAGCGAAAATCAAAAAACATACGAACCCAGTAGTGGACTCGACCCGACGCTTGCTCTTGAGCGTCAGGACAGGGTACTCTCACGCTTGGATAACAAAACGCCCTATAAAGAGCTGATTACTAAAACAATGGATGTCAACGCGTTTCTGGATAAGTGCTATGACGTAAGGACAGTAGGAGGAATGATGCCGAATCCACAGACTCTTTCGGCGATTGACGAGGATTACGGTGTCGAGTGCCTGCGCCGGAACAAATCCGGTAATTATTACAGTGTCCATAAGCTAAAGCAAGGCGGTCTGCTCTACATTTTCTATCGTCTCAATACATATCAGTCGAACGGTTTTTACGATGTGTTCGGCTGGTTTGTCACTCAGAAGAAGCTTTCTTACAAGGATTTTTCCACAATTTCGAAAGGCAGTCCCTACGAGGATGTGGAGGCGGTAGACCCTGCTGCCGACATTTATGAGCAAAAACTGCTTTCCTATTTGGAAAAGACATCGAAGCAAACATCAATTTTTTTCGTTACACGACATTACTTAACGGATGGAATTATAACAATGAACTATGAATTTGTTAACGGTAAACACGTCGTATATTATATAGAATACCACAGTAATTTTCAAGTTGATCTCTTATTCGCTTCGAGCTATCCTTCTTACAACGGGCGCATTTTGGATATTGACGCGATACAATAAGCGTAAACCTTGAGAATAAGGGAGAAGCGTATGAGTATTAAACAATATGTTTCCTTGTTACTTATCGCGGTGCTGCTATTCACCGCGGCGGTATCCTGCAACAAGCCGGCCGAGCTTGCCGGGGGAGTCCTCCTTGGAAACCGTTCAAACAACCGCTCCGCCGCCTCCGCTAAGCGACACAGAGACAAAGCCGCCACAAGCGAACACATTTGAATACTCCGAATATCTCACAGGTCCTGCAGATCTGACACCGATAATTAAGCGCCAAAAGGAATTACTCAAGCTCGTTAATAACAAAAAGCCTTACGACGACCTTATTACAAAGCAGGTAGATATTAACGAATTTATACGAGAGCTTTCTCCAAGTCCCTTAGACTACGAATATTCTGTCTCTTTAGTGAATGTTGACGAAAAATTCGGAATCGAATGTCTTCGAAAAAAAATCAGGAAATTATTATAGCGTACACAAGCTTGAGCAAGGCGGATTGTTATACATTTTTTACATAGAGTTTGAAACAAGCAAAGGTCGTCTACTGGTGCATGATTGGGAAATCTCACAAAAGAGCCTCTGCTATGCAGATTTTTCAGCAATTGTGGAGGGTTCAAAGCTTGAAGAAGTCGAGGCTATTGATCCTATTACTTCAATCTATAAAACAAGAGCAGAAGCTTATAAAATCTCTTGGGATATTTTTTACTCTCGACACTATCTGACCGATGGGATTATTACGGTTACTTACAAGAATGACAACGGTAAGTGGGTAGTAACAGATACGTCTTATTATAAGGGCTTTTGGGTAGTCCATATGAGCAGAGGAAGCAATTGTGATTACAAAGCAAAAATATTAGGTATTGACGCAATTAAATAAGAAAAGATGTTAAAAAAGTTTACCCTGTATTAGAAACTGATTTCTAAAACAGGGTAATTTATTTTGGTTTACAATAATAAGACTCAGGCATTCTTGGCTTTTATGGCAAGAGCCGATTTTTTATTAGCGGCGTTATTCTTATGGATAAGTCCTTTAGCGGCCGCCTGGTCGATTTTCTTTATTGCAAAAGTAACCTTTTCTTGCTTATCCTCATCATTTGCCTCAATGGCAGTATTAGCTTTTTTTACAGCGGTTTTCAAAGCGGAATTCAACGCTCGGTTTTTTTCCGTGTTTGCCTGATTGATTAAAACCCTTTTCTTCGCTGATTTCAGATTGGGCATCGTTACACCTCCTTACGGGAAATAACATCGTACAGATAAGAATACTATCATAACTTTTCCTGATTTGCAAGTTTTTTTTGAAAATCGGGTATACTTTTTTTATACTAACGGGAAAATCGACTGAAAGGGTTGAAGGACTTGAATATAAGAACAGACTTGGCTATTGAAATGCGGGAGATGAAGGGAGCGGGTAAAATTGACGGAGTCGAGGTTTCCGCTAAAAGCGGGGAAAAAGCAAAAACCACGGTAATCGAAATAAAAAATGAGAACGGAGCCTCCGCTCTGGGGAAACCGATAGGGAAATATATTACAGTTGAGCTTTCTTCGTTTGCCGACGAGGCGGATATTACAGATGAAAGAATGACAACGATTAAAGAAGCTATAAGCGAATTAGTACCCGCAAACGGAGCTGTTTTAGTTGCGGGCATAGGGAATAAGAGTATTACGCCCGACTCCCTGGGACCTTCCGTTGCCTCGCAGATATTTGCCACGCGGCACATCGGGGAGGAGCTTCAAAAACAAATAGGTCTCGATAAGCTTCGTCCCGTATCAAGCATAGCCTCCGGAGTTCTCGGTCAAACGGGTATTGAAACCGCTGAAATTTTAAACGCAATAGCAGGCGCCGTAAAGCCTGCCGCCATAATTACGATTGACGCGCTTGCGGCGAGAAAATTAGACAGGCTTGGGCGCACTGTTCAGCTATGTGATACGGGTATAAGCCCCGGTTCGGGAGTCGGTAATACAAGAAAGAGGATTGACAGTCAGTCGACAGGTTATCCCGTAATTTCCATCGGCATTCCCACCGTTGTCGATGCGTATACGCTTGCAAGAGACGTAACGGGCAAAAAAGACGATGATGATGAGGCGGAAAGCGGTATTGAGCCCGCATGCGAAAACATGATGGTTACTCCGAGAGAAATAGACGTAGTTGTTGAAAGAGCTTCAAAGCTCATTGCTCTTGCTATCAACTGTGCGCTTCAGCCATCCCTTTCCGTCGATGAACTTTTAGGTCTTATGTAGCGAATATTGAACGCCTGCTTATCATAGTATTTATTGTTGTAAGGAGGTGATGCCGTGAAAAGTATTACTCGATTTTCAGCGATGCTTTTTTGTGCAGTTGCGTGTATTCTGATTTTCGTTTCGGTTTGGTCCGGGAAAGCGGATATCGGAACAATTCTTTCGCCCTTGGCGCTTGCGGTAGTCGGAGTTAATTCACCCCTTGAATATGCCGACGCCGTTATCAATGAGCTTTATACAGAGGAAGAAGCACAAAGGGTAAAACAAACCTCCGCTGTTTTGAATCTTTTGGGCTTCGGAGCGGGCACACAGCAAATCAATTCCCTTGCTTATGTCAGCAAGGATATTTCGGATATGATTGCCGACAGCGAAAGTATGTATGCCTCCTTGAAGAAAACAGAAGATATCGTCCGGGAGGATTTGTCCTCAAGAAAAGCAAATACTGTTTTCAAATCTGTTTCGGTAAATGATTCGGTATCGGAACAAAATGTTGATATTGCGGCGAAGCTTGGAGAAAAACTCGATTTATCGGGGTTTGACAAGACGAAGCCCTGCATTTTGATTTATCATACACATGCCACAGAGGGCTTTGAAATAATTGATATGGGCTGGTATTCCGACGGGTATAATTCAAGGACTAAGGATACAAGCAGAAATATTGTGCGCGTGGGCGAGGAAATTGCCCGTATGCTTACGGATAAAGGATTTACGGTAATACATGACAAAACAATTCACGATTCGACTTACAGCGGCTCATACGACCGTTCGGCAAAGACCGTCAAAAAGTGGCTCGCCGAATATCCGTCGATTATACTTTCGCTTGATGTCCACAGGGATGCAATTCACTATGACGGAAAAATCAAATCAAAGCCCACCTGTGTTATAGACAACAAAAACGCCGCTCAAATAATGATTATTTCGGGCTGTGAGAGCGGAAGCGTCACAGATTTTCCGAATTGGCGGGACAATTTAACCTTTTCCTGCAAGCTTCAGGAAAAGGTTGAGGAGCTTTACCCGGGACTGATGCGTCCGATTTTCTTTTGTGAACGAAAATATAATATGGATATGACAAGGTATTCGATGCTTTTAGAAATTGGTACAGATGCCAACACACTTGATGAAGCGGTATACTCGGGAAGATTAATAGGAAATGCCCTGGCAAAGTTTTTAGAAGAGCAAACTGATTAAGTAAAAAACGGAGGAAGTAAAATGGGTAAAACAGAAAAAATTTTGAAGGCTTTTGTCTTGGCGAGTATTTCCGGAATACTCGCCGCAGGTCTTTTATGCTGTATTATCGTAGCGGGCGAAAACACCGAAAGCATTATGCGCGGTACACCCAAGGAAACGGTATCTTATAAAACACATGGGAAAAATCCTTTTGATTTTCTTGAAAATATATGGTAAAATCAAATAAATCAAAAAGATAGGATGATTTTAATGGATTTTAACGGCTGTGATAAGCAGGGAACGCTGGAGGGGTATGCGGTAGTTCGTTCTTGTGATAAAAAGAACGCCAAGAACGGTTCGGTGTTTCTTGATTTAATCCTTTCGGATAAATCGGGCGAAATTAATGCAAAGCTTTGGGATTTTAAGGAAGGCGTTCAGTCTATGCCCGAGATTAACACCATCGTTAAGGTTAGGGGAATTATTCAGCAGTTCAACAATGCCGAGCAGTTTATAATATCAAGGATGCGCCCCGTTTCAGAAACTGATAACGTGGATGTAAGGGATTATGTCAGGTCTGCCGATTACAGCGGCGAGGACATGTACAACGAAATTAAGCAAATAGTTTTAAGCTTTGAAGATGACGAGCTTAAGAAGCTTGTCAAAGTAATTCTTGAAGAAAACAAGGAAAGGCTTCTGTATTTCCCTGCTGCGTACAAGCTTCACCATGCCATAAACGGAGGGTTGCTGTATCATACGCTTTCGGTAGTAAGACTTGCCCAGGCGGTAAGCGAAATCTATCCCTACATAGATAAGGAGCTTTTACTTACAGGCGCCATAATTCATGATATTTGCAAGCTGGCGGAATTTAACGTAAACTCCACGGGACTTGCGGACGGTTATACCGAAAAGGGTGAGCTTGTGGGACATCTTGTCATGGGAGCCATGCTTATTGAAAAAAAGGCTCAAGAGCTTGGTATCAGCGAAAATACCGCGACGCTTCTTGAGCATATGATAATATCTCACCACGGTATTCCCGAATACGGAAGCTCGGTAAGACCGGCGTTTATTGAAGCGGAAATTCTGTCCCAGCTTGATCTTCTTGACGCACAAATGTATGAAATGGCTCAGGCAATTTCTACCGTAAAGCCGGGAGAGTTTACAAACAAGCTTTGGGTGCTTGACAACAGAAAGCTGTTCAATCACGGAAGGACCGAAGTTTTACCCTTTGCACAGCTCAACATAACAAAGGAGGAAGATAAATGAGAAATCATGAGGTGTCAAAAGCGAGAAAGCTTTTGAAAAATGACGGCTCTCTTGCCGAGCCCGGTTGGTCTAAAAGTCTTATTCAGCAATACAATCGCGCAGACATTAAAGCCCCTAAGTTCAGAATTAAGGAATGGGATTATTATCTTGTTTTATCGCCTTCGTCCGATTTCGGGGCAGCGTTTACTATATCCGACATCGGGTACTTAGGGCTTCAGTCAGTAACCTTGTTTGACTTTTCAAAACCATGGGAGCATACGCAGACCATTTTAACCCCTTTTCCGATGGGTAAGCTTGCCATGCACTCCACCTCGGAAAAGGGAAATACGGTTTATAAGAACAAACGCCTGAGTATGGAGTTTCAAGTATCAAACGGACAGCGCAGAATAGTCTGCGAATTCAAAAATTTCTTTGAGGGCAAGACCTTCGAATGCGATATTACGCTCCTGCAGCCGCCAATGGATACAATGGTTATAGCCACTCCGTGGAAGGAAAAGAAAACCGCCTTTTATTACAATCAGAAAATTAATTGTATGAGAGCGTCAGGGAGCATAAAATATGACGGAAAAGAATATTCTTTTAATCCCCAAACCGATTTCGGAACGCTTGATTGGGGCAGGGGAGTGTGGACCTATGACAACACTTGGTATTGGGGTTCGGGCAACGCGGTTGTAAACGGAAAACCGTTTGGGTTTAATATCGGATACGGCTTTGGTGATACGTCTGCGGCGAGCGAGAATGTACTGTTTTATGACGGAAAAGCTCATAAGCTTGACGATGTAACCTTCAATATACCGAAGACGAGCTACACAGACCCGTGGACCTTTACATCGAGCGACGGCAGATTCGAGATGGATTTCGTCCCCATTATCGACAGGGCTGCAAAAATAGACGTAAAATTTATAGTTACCGACCAGCATCAGGTGTTCGGCAAAATGAGCGGAAAAGCCGTTCTTGACGATGGAAGCGTGCTTGAGATAAAAGATTTGCTGTGCTTCGCCGAGGACGTGCACAATAAGTATTGAGGTAATTTCTTTGGATTGGACCGAGATAAAAATAAGCATTCCCGTATCCTATGTTGATACGGCAAGCAGTGTTGCGCTTATGACCGTGCCTTACGGTATTTATATTGAGGATTACAGCTCTCTTGAAAGGGAAACCCTTGAAATAGCTCACACTGACCTTATCGACGACAAGCTCCTCAAAAGCGACAGAGAGCACGCGATTATTCATATATATATTTCTCCCGAGGATAATCCGAACGAGGCGGTAGCCTTTGTATCGGAAAGACTTACCTCCTTGCTCATACCGTTTTCGATTGGGAGCACCTTATGCAGACAAGAGGATTGGGCTAACAATTGGAAGAAATATTATAAGCCGATTTTTGTGGGGGACAGGCTTGTTATTTGTCCCGCCCGGCATAAGCTTAAGGACGCAAAGGGAAGAAAGGTTTTGCTTATGGAGCCGGGAGCGGCATTCGGCTCCGGAACTCATGAAACAACGCATCTTTGCCTTGAGGCTCTTGATAAAACCATGAAAAGCGGCAAAACGGTTCTTGATATCGGTTGCGGCAGCGGAATACTCTCCATTGCCGGTCTTCTTTTGGGTGCGAGAGAGGCAATGGCAGTTGATATTGATGCCCTTGCTGTTAAGACTGCCAAGGAAAACGGTAAATTAAACGGTTTTTCTCCCCCAAAATATACAGTTTTACGCGGCAACCTTGCCGGGAACGTAATAAAAAAATACGACGTAATTGTAGCAAATATTGTGGCGGATGTTATTATTTCCTTTTGTGATACGGCGTTTTCGCTGACCGAAAAAGGCGGGGTTTTTATTGCCTCCGGAATTATTGACAGCCGGCTTCCCGAGGTTGAAGAAGCGATTAAAAAGGCAGGCTTTACGGTGAATGAGCATCGTTTTCGCAACGGTTGGGTATGTCTTGTCTCTAAAAAAATTTAAATAATTTCTAATTTTAATTAAACGGGCATAAACTGTACAAGAACCATTTAAGGAGTGTCGATATGAAAAGGTTGTTGTGCATAATTTGTGCTGTTATTTTATTGAATATTTTGTGTGTGCCGTGCTTTGCGGACCAAAGCAACATTGTGGGAACTCAAGAAGATAATGTTGGATTTATAGATGTTAAGTCAAGTCCGGCGGCATCGTCGAAAAATACACTTCCGTTTGAAATTGACGCGGTCAGCGCAATTCTTATTGAAGCATCCTCGGGTAAAGTCTTACTTGAAAAAAATGCGGACGAAAAGCTTTATCCCGCTTCAATAACAAAGATAATGACGATGCTTTTAGTGGCAGAGGCAATCGATTGTGCAAAAATAACACTCGAAGACAAGGTGACGGCAAGCGCAAACGCCTGCTCAAAGGGCGGATCACAAATCTGGCTCGAGGAAGGCGAAACAATGACGGTTCATGAGCTTTTTAAGGCTGTAGCCGTAGGAAGTGCAAATGATGCCGCAACCGCCTTGGGTGAATATGTAAGCGGCAGCGAAACTTCCTTTGTCAGTGCGATGAATGAACGGGCAAAACAGCTTGGAATGACAAATACGCATTTTGACAATCCGACCGGGCTTGACGACACAACCGATACTCATTTAACGACTGCAAGAGACATAGCAATTATGTCAAGAGAGCTTCTTAAGCATCAGTTTATCGAGGAATACACTACGATTTGGATGGATACGCTCAGAAACGGAGAAACAGAGCTTGTCAACACAAACAAGCTTGTAAGATTTTACAGCGGGACTACCGGTCTTAAGACAGGTACCACATCCAAAGCCGGTCACTGCGTCTCAGCTTCGGCAAGGCGTGACGGTCTGAACCTCATTGCGGTGGTATTGGGAAGCAAGGACGGTACAAGGCGTTTTGAAGCTGCAAAATCAATGCTTACCTGGGGATTTTCAAACCACACGCTCTTACAGCCGCAAATCAACCCCGAATTGATTACCGGGGTAACAGTCTGGTATGGAGAGAAGAATACCATTATTCCGCAGGTTCCTGAAATTGCGCCTATTCTTGTATTAAAGGGAAAGGAAGGGGAAGTGACTTCGGAAATAAATATAACTGGGGACGTGGAGGCCCCGGTTGAAAAGGGTCAAACTCTCGGAACGATAAAATTTATTTTTGAAGGTAAAGCCATTGCCGAATACAATCTTGTTTCGCCGTGCGATGTCAGACGGCTGACATTTATCAATTCTGTTATGCGCATACTGCGTTTCTTAGCTACGGGAGCTGTGGAATCATAAAAATTACTAAATAATTAAATTTGCCTCGATTATATTGAAATATTTTATGCTATATTGTACAATAATATCGAGGTGATTATCTTGAGCGTTATACTCGATACAAAATATACGGAAGCTTTCATTACCCGCGCCGATATGGACGCTGTAAAGGTCAAGGCATTAAGTGCCGCCGATTTACTTAGCAGCGGAAAGGGCGCGGGTAATGATTTTCTCGGATGGCTGAGACTTCCCGAGAATTATGACAGGGAGGAATTTGCGAGGATAAAAAGGGCAGCCTCTGAAATTCGTAACAACAGCGAGATTCTTATTGTTATCGGCATAGGCGGGTCATATCTGGGCGCCCGTGCCGCAATTGAATTTTGCACTTCGGCAAATTACAATCAGTTTGGAAAGCCCAAGATATTTTTCGCAGGCAACACAATAAGCCCATCAGCTTTGGCGGAAATTGTTGATGTATGCAAAATAGCTGATTTTTCGATAAATGTGGTATCAAAATCAGGAACTACTACTGAGCCTATGCTTGCTTTTCGTATCCTTAAAGAGCTTGCACAGGAGCGTTACGGTATAAAAGGGGCGGCAAAAAGAATTTATGCAACGACTGATAAATCAAAAGGCAGTCTCAAGGAGCTTGCACAGCGAGAGGGTTATGAAACCTTTGTGATTCCCGACGATGTTGGCGGACGGTACTCAGTGCTGACGGCGTGCGGCTTGCTTCCGATTGCCGTAGCGGGGATTGATATTGACAGGATGATGGCAGGCGCCTTTGATACGATGAAGGAGCTTGAAAACAACGATTTTGACAAAAATGACTGCTATCGCTATGCGGGTTTGCGCAATATCCTCTATGATAAAGGGAAGAGCATAGAGATGATGATTGCTTATGAGCCCGATTACGCAATGATGAACGAATGGTTCAAGCAGCTTTTCGGAGAAAGCGAAGGCAAGAACAGCAAAGGATTGTTCCCGTCATCAGCGGTTTTTTCGACCGATCTTCATTCGCTTGGTCAGTATATTCAAGAAGGGAGGAGGTTATTGTTTGAAACTTCGGTTGTCTTTGACAGTCCGAAAAAAGATTTAGTCATCGGATATGATACAGAGAATGCGGACGGCTTAAATTTTATGGCGGGTAAAACCTTGGACTATGTAAACAAAAAAGCTTTTCAGGGAACGCTTTTAGCTCATTTTGACGGATCGGTGCCGAATATCGTATTGAGATTACCTCGGATGGACGAATATGGCTTCGGAGGTCTTGTGTATTTTCTCCAAAAAGCGTGTGCGGTATCAGGCTATATGCTCGGCATTAATCCTTTTGACCAGCCCGGCGTTGAAAGCTACAAAAAGAATATGTTTGCATTATTAGGAAAAAATGGTTATGAGGAATTAAAACTCAAGCTCGAAAGCAGAATTAATTAGCATATCCTTATATTGCCTTAAGGGAGCTTTAAGCAACAACTGCTAAATTAAAATAATATTTGGAGGTTTTTTGTTGTGATATCGTTAATAATAGGGAATAAAGGCTCGGGAAAGACAAAGCATTTAATTGAGCTTATAAATGAAGCGGTGGAAAAATCAGATGGGAATGTAGTATGCATAGAAAAGCAGCCAAACCTCAGATACAACGTGACATACAGAGCGAGACTTATTGATACAGACAGATTCAAAGTATCGAACCATGAAGCATTTTATGGTTTTTTAAGTGGTATTATAGCGTCAGACCACGATATTACTGAGATTTTTATAGATGCTACCTTAAAAATTGTAGGCAAAGACAATTTTGAAGCCTTTGCAGATTTTCTGAAAAGGGTTGATGAGCTCAGTCGGGAAAGTGACGTCCATTTTGTTATGACCGTTTCTGCGGGACTGGAGGATATTCCTGAAAGAGTTTTTGAATTTGCTGAAAAGATTTAGTTTTTTCTTGACAAATAAAATAATTGATAATATAATAACTCGTGCGCCTTATCATGGAAGGGATTTGTATGGTTTTTGATCTTAAGCCGATTTTTAATAATGAAGGGCTGTCTGTTTCGTTTGATTATACTATTGACCTTTCCGCACTTTCTCACGGTGGCGTTAACCCTATTAACGAGCCTGTCAGGGTTTTTGGCAGCATTAAGAATACCACCGGTATAGTAAGTGTCGACGCCGAGACGGATTTTACTTATAAAGCGATTTGTGACCGCTGTGCCAACGAAGTTACAAAAAAATTCAAGCTGCCCATTACTCGCGGACTGATATGTTCTCGTGCTGACAGCGAGGATGAGGGCGGCGATTATATCACGGTTGAAGATATGCTGCTCGATTTCGATGAAATTGCCACAGAGGAGATAGTTCTGAATCTTCCAAACAAGTTTTTGTGTAAGGAGAGTTGCATGGGACTGTGCCCGATATGCGGCATAGACCTCAACCTGAACCAGTGCAATTGTAAAGAGCCGATTGACCCGCGTCTTGAGGGCTTGCTGCAGTTTTTGGATTAATTACGATTTGTCATTTAAGGAGGTTTGTTCAATGGCTATTGCACCTAAAAGAAGGGTCTCCAAAACCAGACGCGATAAAAGAAGATCAAGCGTTTGGAAGCTAGACGCTCCACAGCTTGAAAAATGCTCAAAATGCGGAAGCTTAAAAAAATCCCATAGGCTCTGCATGTCATGCGGTTACTATAACGGCAGACAAGTTTTACAGATTGAAGAATAAAATGCATTAAAGAGCTTTAGGCGGTGAAGATACTTCCCCGCCTTTTGTGAGTTTTAAGGGGTGAAATTTTGTCTGTCCTCATACAAGACGTCCAAAAGAATTCATATGCCGCCGCAAAAGGCATCAAGAGCGGTTATAAGCTTATAAGTGTTAACGGGAAAGAGGTTAACGACATGCTTGATTACCGTTTTTACACGGTTGACAAAAAGCTGTGTCTTTCATTTCTTGATAATGAAGACCTTCCGTTTGAGACTGTAATTGTCAAAGAAAACGAATATGATGAAATCGGTTTGTTGTTTTCCGATTTTCTTTTAGATAAAGAACATTCGTGTAAAAATAATTGTATATTTTGTTTTATTGACCAGCTGCCGAAGAACTTAAGAAAAACCTTGTATTTTAAGGATGACGATGTCAGACTCTCTTTTCTTTTCGGAAACTATATTTCACTTACAAACATTACCGAGCAAGAAATTGAAAGAATAAAAACAATGCATATAAGCCCCGTAAACATTTCGGTTCACACAATGAACGAGAAGCTGCGTGTTAAAATGATGCGCAATAAAAATGCGGGTAAAAGTCTAAAGTTCCTGAAGGATCTTGCCGATTTCGGCACAAAGATAAATGCCCAGATTGTAGTATGTCCCGGTATAAACGACGGGGAAGAGTTAAGAGACACTTTAGCAAAGCTTGGCGAGCTGTATCCTTCCGTTCAAAGTGTAGCCGTTGTCCCGGTAGGGCTTACCTCTCATCGTGAGAACCTTTATAAGCTCGAAGACTTTACAAGGGAAAAGGCGGGCGGGATTATAGACTTAATAGACGAGTTCAACGCTCATTTTATGTTTTATAATGACGGATACCGTCTTGTTTTTGCCGGTGATGAGTTTTATTTGAAAGCGCAAAGGGAGATACCCTCGGTCGAAGCTTACGGAGATTTTAATCAACTTGACAACGGAGTAGGCATGCTCGCCCTTTTTAGAAGCGATTTTACAAAAGCTCTTTCGCAGTGCAAGAGGAAATCGAGAAAGAAGAGAAAAATAACAATCGCAACGGGAGAAGCCGCTTTCCCTCTTATTTCTGAGCTTTCGGCTTTTGCGTGTGACAAATACAGACACCTGACAATTAACACTGTCCCAATTAAAAACAAGCTTTTTGGGGAGAGCGTTACCGTTGCAGGTCTCCTTTCGGGCAGGGATATTATAGACGAGCTGTCCGGGCTGCACTTAGGGGAAGAGCTGTTAATCCCGCGAGACTGTCTGAGATATGAGGGCGATTTATTTCTTGATGACATTTCGCTTGATGAGATGTCAAAGAAATTGTCCGTAAGGGTAACGCCGGTAGAAAACAACGGTTATGCTTTGCTTGAGCATATGCTTTTTTCGGATTAAGCATTACGCATGCAGGAGGGTTATAGGATGACAAAGCCCGTAGTTGCTATAGTCGGGAGACCGAATGTAGGCAAATCGACTCTTTTTAACAAGCTTATAGGAAAACGCGTTTCGATAGTAGACGACACTCCCGGTGTCACTCGTGACAGAGTGTTCGGTGACTGCGAATGGTGCGGCTATCAAATGCTTTTAGTGGACACCGGAGGTATTGAGCCGTATTCGGACGATGAATTGCTCCTTCAAATGCGAAGGCAAGCACAGCTTGCCATTGAAAGTGCAAGCGTGATAGTGCTTGTAACCGATGTGCGCTCGGGCGTTGTCGCTACAGATGAAGAGGTTGCTTCAATACTCATAAAAAGCGGCAAAAGAATTGTTCTTTGTGTCAATAAATGCGACTCCCTCGGGGAACCTCCTGCGCAGTTATATGATTTTTATAAGCTCGGATTGGGCGAGCCCTTTCCGGTTTCATCAGTACACGGTCACGGCACGGGAGACTTGCTTGATGAAATTGTTTCCGATTTTCCGAAAATAGAGTCGCAGGAACAAGAGCAGGCAGATGTGATTCCGGTAGCAGTAATCGGAAAACCCAATGTCGGCAAAAGCTCTCTTGTTAACAAAATAATCGGCGAGGAAAGAATGATAGTAACGGATATAGCGGGAACAACAAGGGATGCTACGGACAGCTATGTTGAAAACAGCTTCGGTCAGTTTATTTTTATCGATACTGCGGGACTGAGAAAAAAATCAAAGATTGACGACTTTATTGAACGCTACAGCGCTCTGAGAACCGATATGGCGATTGACAGGGCAAGGGTATGCGTAATAATGATTGACGCTCTTGAAGGCTTTACCCAGCAGGACAGTAAGGTTGCAGGCAAGGCGCTTGACGCGGGAAAGGGCTGCATTATCTGTGTAAACAAGTGGGATGCTTATGAAAAAGATGGGAAAACGATGGATGTTTATAGAAAACAGCTGATGAGCGATTTTTCGTTTATGAGCTTTGCCCCGATTATTTTTATTTCGGCAAAGACGGGTCAAAGAATTGAAAGACTCTATGAGCTTATTAAATATGTTGACGCCCAAAACTCAATGCGCATAACAACAGGGCAGCTAAACGATATACTCTCTTCGGCAACTCTGAGAGTACAACCCCCGACTGATAAGGGCAAAAGGCTAAAAATATTCTATATCACTCAAGCCTCAACAAGGCCGCCGACCTTTGTTTGCTTCGTAAACAACGCCGAGCTTTTTCATTACAGTTATCAAAGGTATATTGAAAATCAAATTCGCCGTGTATTCGGGCTTGAGGGAACCCCGATACGGTTTATATTACGGGAAAGAGATAAATAAAGACTTTTTTCGTCTTGGTCTGTCAAAACTTTTTGTTTTTGGCAGACTTTTTTTGACGTTTAATTTTACTGAAATCTATATTATTTAAAAGGACAGGTATATTTTTACATTAATAGGGAATAATTAAAGAAAGGATATTTACATATGCCGCTGACAGTAAAAAAACAGGGTGAGAAGCTTGTTGCTTCAATTAGAGGCGATATTGACCATCACAGTGCATTAGCGCTCAGAAATGCGATAGACGAAGCAATATCGCGATTTAGGTCAAAAACTCTTGTGCTCGATTTCTCCGAGGTTACTTTTATGGACAGCTCGGGAGTTGGTCTTGTTTTAGGGCGTTACCGCAACATTTGCGCATATGGCGGGGAGCTTGAGCTGCGAGGGCTATCGCTCAGGCACATGAAAATAATGAAGCTTTCGGGAATTGAGAAAATCGCAAAAATCAAGGGGGGTGAAGAGAATGTTAAAGCCGCAAAATGAGATGAAGCTTATATTAAAAAGTCATTCTGTAAACGAGGGCTTTGCGAGAGTTGCCGTATCCGCATTCGCAGCACAGATTGATATGACTCTTGAGGAGCTCAGCGACATAAAGACAGCGGTAAGCGAAGCGGTAACAAATTCAATAGTGCACGGCTATGGAAGAAAAATCGGAAATATCTACATAACCTGCGGAATTTATGACAATAATTTGATAAGGATAAAAATTCGTGACAACGGCTGTGGCATTGAGGATATTAAAAAAGCAATGGAGCCTATGTACAGCTCTCTCGGAGGAGACAGGGCAGGACTCGGTTTTTCCGTTATGGAGTGTTTTACGGACAAGCTCAAGGTCTATTCAAAGCCGGGTAAGGGCACGTCGGTTATCCTTGAAAAGCGAGTCAGTATCAAATGTTAACAAAGCTTAACAGCGAGCGTGATGCTCTAATTGAAAACAACCTGGGACTTGTTCATGCATGTGCAAAAAGATTTAAGGGGAAGGGCATCGAATACGACGATTTATTTCAAGCAGGCTGTGTCGGGCTGGTAAAAGCCTCCGACTCTTATGATAAATCAAGGGGCTTCGCGTTCTCTACTTACGCGGTTCCCGCTATTCTCGGTGAAATAAAACGAATGTTCCGTGATGGGGGCAGCATAAAAATCGGACGCACTCAAAAGGAAAAAGCCATAAGTCTCGTTCGCTTAAGAGATGAGCTTACAAAAACCAAGGGTGAGGAACCAACTGTTTACGAGCTTGCAGATTATGCAGGCTTGTCAACATTTGAGACGGCTCAGCTTCTCAATGCGGTTATTCCACCCATGTCCCTGACTGTGTTTGACAGCGCGGAAAATGAAAGGCAGATGGATCTAATCGGGTACGACTCGAGAGCGGATATGACAGACAAGCTGTCGCTGCATACAAGCATAGAAAGTCTGCCGGAGGAAGAGGCAAAAATAATAAAGCTGAGGTATTTCAGCGGGATGACTCAAGCACAGGTCGCTGAAATTCTTTCCTTATCGCAGGTACAAGTATCAAGAAAAGAAAAAACAATTCTTAAGAAGTTAAGAGGAATAATATAAAACCAATTGTTACAAAAAAAGAACAAATGTCTTTTGATATTGCTTTTTCCGCAAAATTGTGGTATTTATTATTATGCATAATTGTGTAGAAAAGGAGCAATATTCTTTTGATTAAAAGAAAAAATGATATGACAAGCGACTCAAAGTCGAATATGCGCGGCGGTGACGGTATAGTAACGGTTACTAAGACCTTTGAAATGGGAGAATACAAGGGTAAGGCACGGCTTATTGCCACAATAACGCTTGAAAAGGGTTGCTCTATAGGCGAGCATACCCATGAAAACGAGGAAGAAATTTTTATTGTTATGCAAGGCGTTGCAACTTATGACGACAACGGCACTACGGTAACGCTGTATGAAGGAGATGCATGTCTTTGCTCGGCCTCCCAGAAGCATTCCTTGAGGAACGACGGCGAGAAGCCTCTTGTTGTAGCTGCGATTATATTGACATATTAACTTACGCTTTATAGACTTTAAGCATAGCTTGGGAAGGAGAGAGTCCATGGTATATCTTTTTTTAGCCGAAGGCTTTGAAGAGGTTGAGGCAATAGCCACAATTGATTTTTTAAGACGCGCAGGAATTGACGTTTTCACTGTATCCCTAAGCGGAATTGCAGTGCTCGGCGCCCACGGCATCCTGATAGAAGCCGACGCTCTAAATGAAAAGCTGTCCTTTGGCGATGAATTAGAGGGAATTATCCTCCCCGGGGGCGCAAAAGGGACCGAGGGCTTAGGGGTCTGTGAAGAAGTAGAGGCAGCGATAAAATTTTGTTATGAGAACAACAGACTGATTGCAGCAATCTGTGCCGCTCCGACCATTTTGGCTCAAACAGGTATTTTAGAAGGTAAAAAGGCTACATGCTATCCCGGTTTAGAAAATAAAATGGACGGGGCTCGGATAGTTTCGGACAACGTTGTTGTACAGGGCAATATTATAACCGGTAAAGCCGCAGGCGTAACATGGGAGTTTGCCGCCGCAATAACGGAATATCTGAGAGGGAAGGACAAAGCAAATGATGTCCTGGAGAGTATCCAATGGAACAAATCTTAGACATAAGACCGGTTAAGGCAAGGCTCAGAAGTGATCTGAAAAAAAAGCGGTTATCTATGCCCCAAATCAAGAAAAATATTATGGACAGAAAAATTCAAAACAGGCTGATGAATTTGTGGGCTTTCAGAGAGGCATCGTTAATCCTGACTTATGTTTCTACGCCTATTGAGGTCGATACGCATTATATGATAGAAACCGCCTTGAAAATCGGAAAAACTGTTGCGGTTCCGAAATGCCGAGAGGAGGGCCGCTTGATGGAGTTTTATCATATACAAAGCCTCAATGAGCTCTCCCCGGGAGCTTTTGGAGTACTTGAGCCGTTATCAGCAAATAAAAAATCGCTGGAGGATTTTGAGGGCTCTCTGTGTATAGTTCCGGGCTTTTCCTTTGACAAGGAGGGTTTCCGCTTGGGCTACGGAAAGGGATATTATGACAGATTTCTAAAAGATTACACGGGTACTTCAGCAGGTATATGCTACAGTGATTGTGTTAAAGAACACTTACCTCACGGTAAAAATGACAGAATCGTGCATATGTTGATTACCGAAAAAGATACTTATAACATTTCCGAATAGGGGTGAAGAGGATGAGTGATAAGAGAAAGAATAACGAAGACCCTTTAGAAGAGCTTCTTAAGAGCTATGAGGATGACGAGGTTAAAATTTATAAACCCGAAAAAAAGGAAGAAAAATCTAATTTTAATCCTGATTTAGCTCGCTCGGAATACGCAAGAAAAAATCGCGTAGAGCAGTTTTCTCTGAATTTTCACGAAGAAGAAAAAATGAAGTATAATGGGGAAATATATTTTTCCAATCCTCCAAAGTCAAATTTAAAGGTTCCCGGGGAAGGAAAGAGTGAGAATAACCTCCCTGCACAAAAGTCCGTGACCGGGGAAAAGCGAAGAGGGCTTAAAAAATTCAATTTTAAGCTCAAAGACATTATTCCGACTGCCTCGTCTTTCGTTTTTATTGTTGCCATTATTGCGGTGCTCAGCCTATTAATTATTACTTATGCGATTACCGCTATTAACGATATTTTAGGCATTTCAAGAGACAGTATGATTGTAGAAGTAAAGATTGACGGTCAAAACACGACCAATAAGATCATTGATGTCCTTGACGATGAAGGACTTATTTCGAATTCAAGCTTCTGCAAGCTATTTGCCTTTGTTTTTGATATTGATAATAAGGGTTATACCTCGGGAGTCTACAGCTTGAGTCCCGATATGGGAGTTGAAAAGATGCTGGCTAAAATAAGGCTTCCCTCTATATCCACTGAAACGGTCAAGCTTACGTTCCCCGAGGGTTGGACCGTTGAGCAGATAGCCGGTAAGCTTGAGACATATGAGGTTTGCAGCAAGGTTGCATTTATTCAGACAATTGAGAAAATAGATTTTTCAAACGAGTACACATTCCTTAAGGGTATAGAAAACAAGGATAAGCGACACAGTGTTCTTGAGGGCTTTTTATTCCCCGACACATACGAGTTTTATGTAGGGGAGTCTCCGTCAAGCGTAGTTAAACGGTTCCTTGATAATTTTGAATCCAAATGGACTGCCGCGTTCCAAAAGCAGGCGGATAAGCTTAAATATTCGGCAGACCAAATCGTAATTTTAGCTTCAATAATTGAAAGAGAGGCTTATTCAAAGGACCAGATGACTTATATTTCCTCGGTTCTTCACAACCGTCTGAATAATCCGGGCGTTTACCCGACCTTACAATGCGACTCCTCAACTTCATATCTGCAGGATTTTGTAAAGCCGAATTGTTCAGCTTCGGAGTATGTTTTCTTTGTTCAGAATTACGATACTTATCTTTGTTACAGATTTCCTGCAGGAGCTATAGCAAATCCGGGCATCAACGCCATAAAGGCTGCTCTTTATCCGGAGGATACAGACTACAACTACTTCCAGCACGATAAGAACGGTACGATTTATTATGCCGTGACCGCTTCGGAGCATCGCTCTAATACTCAAAAGGTATGGAAAGTTAATAATTCATGATTAAGAAAGCGTTAAGCATTATATTATCCGTTATTATGCTCCTGCTGTGCTTTGGTTGTAACACGGGCGAAAGAGTGTTTTCAAAGACTTTTTTCGCAATGGACACCATGATGAAAATCACACTGTATGACGTGGATGAGGTGATGGCAAATCAGCTGTTCTCAATTTGCTATGACGAAATTCTTCGTGAAGAGAATTTGTTCTCGGTTAATATTGCCGCAAGCGATATTTCAAGAATAAACGCATCAAAGGGAGACAATGTCACCCTTTCACAGGAAACGGTGTTAATCATAAAAAAAGCCGTTTCACTTTCAAAGCTTACAGACGGCGCGTTCGATATAACGGTATATCCCGTCGTTAAGCTTTGGGGTTTTTACGGCAATGAGTATTCTATTCCCGAAAGCGATGACATTATTAAGGCTTTGGGCTTTACGGGAAGCAAAAATATTGAGTTTCTCGGCAACAGCGTAAGGATGCCGAAAAATTCCGGTATTGATCTTGGGGCAATAGCAAAGGGCTATTTGGGCGACCGTCTGAAAAGTATTATAAAGGAAAACGGGGTAGAGTCCGCAGTGATTTCTCTTGGCGGAAATATAACGCTTATAGGAGATAAGCCGAACGGGGAGCCTTGGAGCGTTGCGATTAAAAGTCCGTTTTCACAAAACGAATTTATTTATGAATTTTTAATTTCGGGGGATTTATCGGTCGTTACATCGGGAGCATACGAGCGTTACTTCGAAAAAAACGGGAAAATTTATCACCACATTATTGATCCTGATACCGGATACCCCGCCGAAAGTGATTTAGCATCGGTAACCGTGATAGGGGAGGACGGTGCAATTTGTGATGCGCTTTCAACAGCTCTTTTCGTCATGGGAAAAGAAGAAGCGCTAACATTTCTGTCACAGCGCGAGGAGATTTCGTATGTTCTTGTGTCTAACGGGGGAGAAATCACAAAGTCAGAAAACCTCAGCTGATAAGCGCGGCTATAACAGTGTTTGAAAGTAAAAAACCCTTTCGCGTTAAGCTAAGTGTATTTTCATTTAATTCAACAAGGTGCAGCTCTGTAAAAGGGCGCGCCTTTTCCTTTAACTCCTTGACGCTGTTATTTCCGAATTTTCTGCTCATTTGCTCAAGGTCAATACCCGGAACAAGCCTGAGTGAAAGCATTATGTATTCGTCAATACCGCCTCCAAAACCGTCGGCTACAAGTTTTGCGCCGGAGATAAAGGATTTCGTATCGGGGGGAAAATAAAAACGGCATCCGCGATAAAAGGAATGAGCGGACGGTCCTATCCCCAAGTAATCATCAAGCTTCCAATATTTTATATTATGACGGCTGACGAACCCGTCCTTGGCAAAATTTGATATCTCGTACTGCTTAAAGCCGTATTCCTCAAGCTTTTCACAGCAAAGCTCATATAAGCGGCAAAAACAGTCCTCATCCGGCAGCATGAGCTTACTGCCCATTCGGTAAAAGGGAGTGTTTTTTTCTATTTTCAGCATATAAGCACTCAAATGCTTTACACGACTTTCGATGCAAAAGCCCAGTGTCTCTTCAAGTGATTCTTCGCTCTGCCCGGGGACGCCGAGCATTATGTCGAGCGAAATATTATCTATGCCGCTCCTTTTGCATGCTTCTAAGGCTTTTGAAACCTCATCCCTTGTACCGCTTCGCCCGAGAAGCTTGCGCTCTTGCAAAACAGCTGACTGAAGTCCGAGAGATATACGGTTAACACCTATCCTCTTTAGTACGCTAAAAAGACGGTCTGATGAAGAGGAAGGGTTGCATTCTACCGTTATTTCACTTTCGGGGGAAAGGTTAATATTTTCGCGAAGGGCATCCATAATTCTTTCAAAGCCTTCTGCGGGCAACAGGGACGGGGTACCGCCGCCAAAATAAACGGTATCGGCGGATATTTTACCCTCAACGTATGAAGCGAGCCTTTCGCGGGTTTTCAATTCAATAATAATTGCCGAAATATATCTGTCTATCGTGTCTTTATCTTGTACATTTGAGTAAAAATCACAATAAGGACATTTGTTTCGGCAAAAAGGAATATGAATATAAATACCTGTTTTTTTGCTTTTAGACAATATTATAACCGCCCTTCACCCTGACAGCTCATGCAATTATAATACCGGGACATTTATTTTTCAACTATTTTAAGGATTTTTTGTGATAGAATTCTGTTTGTACAACCACCGTTCTTTTCACAAGTACTTTTGTTGAGGCATTTTGCACTTTTGGTTCCATTGTGAAACATGGTTTCCTCGATAATAATATTGCGTCCTACAACAGAGCAATACAGCTCATATGTTCTGGTGTGTCTGTTCATTCCGATTCATCCTCCCATCACTTCTTTAATTATTATATTCAATATGGACAACAAATAAACAAAAAGGCTATTATTTTTCGAGCCTTACAAGCATAGAATTAACTCGGGGGGAGGTTTTAATCTTGTTCTCTGATTTTCCTGCTTATTTAATAGTAATACTTTTCTTATTAACCGGGTTAGCTCTTATTTCCGCAAAAAAAAGCGGTCACTTTTTGAAATCACTGCTGATAAGTATTATCGGGGGACTCGGTTCGCTATGCGCCATTGGGGTTATAGGACAGTTTATCACTCTGAGCGTGGGAGTTAATTTTCTTACGGTTGCCGTGGCAATAACACTTTCCGTACCCGGAGTTATTATGCTTTTATTGGTTGGAATTATTTTGCCATGATTTTCAACACAGAACAATATAATAAAACAAAAAATTGCTTGACTTTGAAGTGCCGGTTTAGTTATAATAGCGGGGCGAGGAAATGATAAACCTCAAATTATTCTGTTAGTCACGGAGAAGTCGCCTAGTCCGGTCGAGGGCGCACGATTGGAAATCGTGTGAGCATAACTGCTCCGAGAGTTCGAATCTCTCCTTCTCCGCCATATAAGAACGTCAGTATTGATACAATGCTGGCGTTTTTATTTTGCACACGGTAGCCGTCAGAAGGTCTTGGTAGCAAGGCTTTCTGGCGGCTTTTTTGTTTTCTGCCGTTTGTAGTGTGCAAAGAAAAAGCCTGTAAACGAAGCATATTGGTAGATTACGCATTGCACTCGGCAAACGGAAACTTGGGGGTGTGCATAGGGTGTGCACTCGGCAAACGGGAATATTGAGATTTCTATCAGAAAATCCCCACTACTGCAGAGTGAGTCTATGTAGTTCCAAGATTTTTTGCAATACACAAAGGTAGTCAGTCAATGAAACAAAATGACTGACACCTTTAAATTTTGTCTATTAGAAAAGCCCGTAATAAAGGAAAAAGCGAGACAAGGGGGTGCAAAATGCCCGTCCTGTCTCGCTTTTTTGTTTTACAATGACTTGCAGTAATTCGATGACTGTAATTTTTTGCACCCCTCCTCAAACGGCAACAGAGGCAAAATTAAATTACATGGGGCAAAATTAAATGGTTCAAGATCTCCAGTTTAAAATGTACCCATAAATATGGAAACTTGAGTTTTTGATTGGGTAGGTCAATGGCAAGGTTAAACTCCTGCTACCCGGACTGGCAAAGGCTGATAATATTAATACAATGAAACTATCTTCCGACAATCGAAAGCATAGGTTAGTAATCGTAAGCACGGGTGTAAATCGAAAGCGCAGGTTTGTGGTGTATTTCCTTAAATTCATTGCGTCTTATTGAGCGCTTACTTATTGAGCGCTTATTTGTATGATTGCTATAGCGATAGATATATGCTTTTTCCTCTTTTAGCCATATTGACAATTTTTCTCCTGCCTTCTTAATCAACAAACAACACAACATTAGGAAACACTCCCAGTTTCAGTTTTATCCTCTTCGTTTCTCCTGCCATACTTTGCATTGATACGGCTGATTTCTTCTTTGATAATATCTCCGAAGGTTTTATCATCCATTTCAATACTTTGACTTGCCGCAACGGACTTGTCCGCAAACGCATCAAATATAGCTTGTTTACTTTCAAGCGTGGACATTATCTTTTCATCCACAGTGTTTTCACAGAGGAGGCGATAAACCAATACATTGCGTGTTTGCCCCATGCGGTATGCTCGTGATATAGCCTGATTCTCTATTGACGGCTTGAACTGCGGTTCACAAATCACGACCACACTTGCCGATTGAATATTTAAGCCGGTACCGCCGGATTGAATCTGAGCAGCGAGAACTGTTCCGGCTGGTGCGCTGTCAAATTCATCGATTATCTCCTGTCGACGCTGTGGAGTGACGGAGCCATTTATGGGGTTCAAGCATTTGTTCCCAAGCAACAAAGTAATTTTTCGAATAGTGTCCAAGAAAAATGAAAAGACTATCACTTTTCGTTCCTCTGCTTCAGCTTCTTCGATGATTTCCAGCAAACGTCTGGCCTTGGAGGAATCATGGAGGTCATCAACACTCCAAGACACCCGTCGAGCATCAGCATAGTGCTTGCCGAGAACTGCCTGTTCATACAACTGCTCTTCGCTTGGCAGAAGCGTACACCATTCTTTGCTTTCGATGAGTTCCGGCAGCTCCGTAAGGACATCTTCGCGTTTACGTCTGTAATACACGGGAGCGACCTTTTCTCTGAATTGAGGCGCAGCGGATAAAAAAGCCATTCCCTGAACCTGCAAAGCGATTCGAGGTTGAAGCATTTTTATAAGTGCAATCATTTCATCAACTTTGTTTTCCAACGCGGTGCCGGTCATAAATAAGGTGCGAGAGGCGTGTCTGCTCAGATTATTGACATTTATTGTTCGTCGCGCTTCCGCATTTTTAATATAGTGGGCTTCATCCACGACCAGAAGAGTGAACTTGAAATCATCGTCAACTTTAAAATAGCCTGTTGTTTCATAGGTTGTTACGGCAACACCGCCGTCGTTTATCCAAGAGCGCAGTGCTGCGTTTCGCCCCGCACCGTGTACTTTTGTAACGCTTAATTTGCTCATCTTGCGGATTTCGCGGCACCAGTTTGTAATAACGCTTGCGGGGCAAACCACCACAAAATGCGTCGCTCCCGTATTACGCAATGAAACCATTGCTGCTATCGCCTGAATTGTTTTACCAAGGCCCATCTCATCACCGAGAAGAACTTGCTCTTGATGCAGTATGTATTTGACGCCCCACTCCTGATATCGTCGCAACTCACAGAGCAGCCCATCTGGGAAGAAGCATTCTTCCTGAATTTCACGGGCTAAGTCTTCCGGCAGACCATAAACAGAATCATCTGTGCCAAGAATACCGGGATTTATGTCCTCTAAGATATTAAAAAAACGAATGGAGTTATTTGAAAAATCTTGCCACGCCTCTGTATTCGTGCTTCGGCTGACAGCATCAAGCGCAGAAAGCGATTCCGACGATGACCTACCATATTCGGACGATAATAGCTGCCCAAGAAAGTTAAACGCCTCGGTAGCTTTTTGCTTGTTTGCAGCCGATGTAAAGAACCACTTAATTCCGTTTGTCGCCGGTGAAATATCAGTCAACGCATAATTAATGCTGTGGCTGTTAGCGTTGAGGATCTGTCGGCAATTCTCCGTGATCGGCAAGATGCGGTTATACTTATAAACTGATGTCACAAGCTGTGTAGCTGCAGGTGTCTTACTATCTGTACTCAGCTTAATTTTCACGCCTTGACGAGCTTTTGACACGATGTCGCCAACAATTCTTTTTATAGAATACGCTGTATCCTCGCTTATTCCGTGAACTGAGGCAATTGTA
This sequence comes from Firmicutes bacterium ADurb.Bin300, assembly GCA_002069015.1. Lineage (GTDB taxonomy): Bacteria > Bacillota > Clostridia > Oscillospirales > Acutalibacteraceae > DTU089. Next base: position 24,361 of record MWBL01000026.1, read on the forward strand.
TACACAGAAGCTGCCGAAATGTCTGCTATGGAGTTGTATCCGTAGTCCCGTAGCGCTTTAACGCGGAAGCCTTTTTTATCTCTGTTAATTTCCTCAATAGGGATATCTTTCAAAACGGAGAGCACTTCCTGTGCTACAAGCGCTTCAGAGGCTTTTTGTATCTCAGACCGAAATTGTTCTGCGGATGACACAGCGGCTGAAAGTTGGCTCTTTATTCTATTATGCTTATCAAGCAGCCGCATTGCATCGGTTGAACTGAACGGTCTTGCCATACATTATCCCTCCATAGAATTGAACGTCAGAAGTTTGTTACTGTAGTATTCGTATTGCTTTTGCCGCCCGTCAATTTCAGCGGGCAGTCCGCTTATGAGGCCGTCGCATAGGGTGTCGAAGCGGTCAAGTGTGTCTACGATGTGAGTTGGCTCTTCTATCGGCGGCAGAGGAATACATTACCGAAGCATTCTATAACGATGGCGTTAAGCTGTTCTGTAATTGCCGCGAACTCCATATTTAAGTCCAGCGTTTTTACGCTGATTTCACTGCCGCTCATACGGTAACTGTTATCTGGCTGAATATCTTCCTCTGTTTTGGCGTACAGAAGCATACCCGACACTTTGTGAGGTGTTTCACCAAACTCTGCATCTTTGTTTTTCACATAGGTGAAAATCTGATAAAGATTTCCTGAATGGAGGGTGTGTTTATCATACTGTACTTGCGTGTTACCCGAAGCAGGATAATATTTAGCATCGATAATTAAAACATCATTCCCATTTGAGAGCGTTATGTCGCTCTGCATAGTTCAAAAGTTTAGTCGCAAATGTCGAATAGAATTCTACCCATGCTAAATATGACTTATTTTCCACAGCGTATTCCTCCTTAATGGTCACTCGGTTTTATTGTTTCCCATACAGTTCATCTGTTTGTTATGAATGCTACCTAAGCGACCATTTACGTTATCATTAGGTACCCTCAATTTAGCAACATGATTAGTGATCTTGCATATTACCATTAGGAATTACGTGTCCGTCGGGGCACAAATAATTAGGCTGAAAAGCTTGGCCCACC
>MWBL01000027.1 GCA_002069015.1 Firmicutes bacterium ADurb.Bin300
AGCGTCATTATGGAGTTCTCCGGCAAGGAGCTGATCAAGGGTGAGCCTGATGCGTCCTCGTTCCCTTCGGGAGGCCTGCGTGCGACCTTTGAAGCCAGAGGTTATACCGCATGGGATCCTACCTCCTTTGCCTTCATTAAGGACGGCTCTCTTTGCATTCCTACTGCATTTTTCTCTTACGGCGGTGAATCACTTGATAAAAAGACCCCTCTGCTTCGCTCAATGGAGGCACTCGAAAAGCAGGTTAAAAGAATTCTCTCCCTGTTCGGTGAAACCAACATATCAAGCGTCCTGACTACCGTAGGACCCGAGCAGGAATACTTTCTTATAGATAAAGCGGTTTACGAAAAACGTCCCGACCTTATTTTCTGCAACAGAACCTTATTCGGGGCAAAACCTCCTAAAGGACAGCAGCTTGAAGACCATTATTTCGGAAAAATCAAGCCGAGAGTTTCCGCGTTTATGAAGGATCTTGACAATGAGCTTTGGAAGCTCGGCATCTATTCAAAAACGAAGCACAATGAAACCGCCCCGTCTCAACACGAAATGGCACCTATTTTCACTACCGCAAATATAGCCACTGACCATAATCAGCTTGTTATGGAGCTTATGAAAACCGTCGCAAGCCGGCACGGAATGGTTTGCCTTCTTCATGAAAAGCCCTTCGAGGGCATAAACGGAAGCGGTAAGCATAACAATTGGTCGCTTTGCCTTAACGATAGGGTGAATCTGCTTGAGCCGGGGGACACGCCGTCACAGAATGCGCGCTTTCTGCTCTTTATTACAGCCGTCATTATGGCAGTTGACGAGTATCAGGATTTACTCCGTATATCTGTTGCGGGAGCCGGAAACGACAGGCGTTTAGGCGAGGGCGAAGCTCCTCCTGCCGTTGTTTCGATGTTTTTAGGTGATGAGCTGACAGAAATTATTGATTCCATTTCAAACGGCTGCTCCTATCACGAAAAAGAACGTAACGCTATTGAGATAGGCGTTAAGGTTCTTCCGAGGCTGCCAAAGGATACAACTGACCGCAATCGTACCTCTCCCTTCGCGTTCACGGGTAATAAATTTGAATTTCGTATGATAGGCTCAAGCCAGTCAATAGCCGACACAAATACTACCCTTAACACCATTGTCGCCGAGGCTTTATGCCGGCTTGCGGACAAGCTTGAGGGCAGCACGGACTTCACGGCTGATTTGACAAGAGTTATCAGGGAAACTCTTTGTGAGCATAAAAGAATTATTTTCAACGGTAACAACTACTCCCCGCAGTGGAGGCAGGAAGCCGCGCGCAGAGGTCTTTTGAGCTTTGAAAGCACTGCCCACGCAGTCCCGCACCTGCTTGACAAGAAAAATGTTGAGCTTTTTACCAAGCATATGGTGTTAACCGAAACCGAGCTTAAATCACACTGTGATATTCTGCTTGATGAATACTGCAAAAGCATCCGCATTGAAGCTCGTACAATGATACAAATGACGAAAAGGGGTATAATCCCTGCCGTCATTCATTATCAAAAGACTGTAGCTGATACCGCAAATGCCAAAAAGGCTTTAAGCCCGGATTTGAGCATTAAGCTTGAGGAAACCCTGCTTAAAACACTTTCCGAGCTGTCGGCCGAATTGCTTTCCTGTTTGGAGATTCTCGAAAAAAATGCCGGGACCGCAAGAAGCTTCGGGATAAATGACTCACAAGCGGCGTTGTATTACCACGACAATGTGTTAACGGCAATGAACGACATAAGGCGCATAGCGGATAAAATAGAGACACTGGTTTATAAAGACCGCTGGCCTTACCCGACATACGGCGAGATACTTTACAGTGTGAAATAACAAAAATCCGTTTCAGGGCTTTCCTGAGACGGATTTTTTTACAATAGAGCTTATACTATTCGCCGTACTCGAGTACTCGGCTTGCGGCAAGCATAACCGCCGTTTTCGCGCTGTGGTAATTAAGCCCGCCTTGCAGCCATACAGCGTACGGTTCGCGAAGCGGGGCGTCTGCGGATAGCTCTATCGATGAGCCGAGAGTAAATGTACCCGCAGCCATAATAACCTTGCTCTCGTACCCCGGCATTAAAGACGGTTCCGGGCTTACAAAGCTGTCAACAGGCGACCCGCTTTGAAGTCCTTTGCAAAAGGCTACAAGCTTTCCGGGCTCTTTTAACATAATACTCTGAATGATGTCGGCGCGCTTTTCATCGGGTAGCGGAGATACCTCATAGCCCATTTCTTCAAAAAGATGAGCTGTGAAAACGGCTGTTTTCAGTGCTTCCCCCGTAACATGCGGCGCGTTGAAGATTCCCATAAAAATATCTCTGTTATTGCCCAGTGAAGCGCCTATCTCCCTGCCGATTCCAGGCGCGGTCATTCGGTATGCGGCAAGCTCTACATACTTCTTTTTCCCCGCGATATAGCCGCCGCATTTTACTATACCTCCGCCCGCATTCTTTATAAGCGAGCCAGCCATAATATCGACATCATACTCAAAAGGAGAGGTCTTCTCCACGAATTCGCCATAGCAGTTATCAAGCATAATAACGGCATCGCCTCGGCGTCTTACCGTTTTAACTATTTCACCGATTTTTTCCGTACTTAAGGACGGACGCAGTGTATAACCCCTCGAACGCTGAATATACACGGCGTCTATCTTTTCTGTCTTCATCACTTTTTCAACAGCTTCTAAATCTACCTTTCCGTCCGTCATCAGCTCTACCTGCTTATATTTGACGCCGAAATCAGAAAGTGAGCCGCTGCCCCTATTGCCGTCTATGCCGAATACGCCGTGTATTGTATCATACGGTGTTCCCGTAACGCACAACACCGTATCTCCTTTGCGAAGCACTCCGAACAGCATTACGCAAAGCGTATGTGTGCCGCTGGCAAAGCTATATCTGATAATCGAGTCCTCACAGCCCATTATATCTGCCCAAAGCCTGTCGAGCGTATCCCTTCCCCTGTCGCCGTAGCCGTAGCCCGTTGACGGATAAAAATGTGTTTCACTTACCTTGTTCTCAATAAACGCTCTTAACACAGCCGTTTGATTGTGCTGTGTTATTTCTTCGATATGAGAAAAAGCCTCTGTGGATTTTCTTTCCGCAAGCTCTGCCAAAAGCTCTATTTTTTTATTTATATTAAATCCATTCATATTCATTTCCTTTTACAACGACGATTTTACCCGTATTTTCATAGCCGTTTTTCTCATAAAAAGGCTCTAAATCATTACTGCACCATAAATATAATTTGCAGTTTAATTCGTTTCGCAAGGCTTGTAAGCATTTTGAAGCGTAGCCCTTTCCCCTATAGCATTCACCTGTAATTACGGACCCTACAATTGCGCCCGATTCGCATTTTGCCGGGACAAGAGCCATTGAAACAAGCTCCTTATCTTTATAATAAAGCGCTCCTGTTGCAGCCGCTTTTGATACCTTTAGGGCAAAGTCCGAATACCAAATATTAAAAGGCGTTTGTTTTTGCTCTTGAAGAGTGAAAATCCTCCGATAATCTGCCTCGCAAGAGCTGTTTGAGATAAATACAATATCGTTATGCTCCTGCTCTTGCGGCCTTGCGCTGAATTTCATCAGGGAAAATGTATCATATCCCCTGAAAAGCCTTTCGGCGTCCGTTTCCGAACATGTAACGCTTGAATAGCCCGTAAATTTAAGAAATTTTGTAATTTCCTCGTAATCAGCTTCGCCCGAGGAAATAAGCGTTATATCCGAAAAAAAGCTGATTATGAGCGCAGATTGTCCGAAGCTGTCCTGAACGAAAAATTTAACCTGCTCATAATCGGCGCCGTAAGTGTTAAATAAAGAAAATGCCCTTATTGATAAAGGACAATTGTCTCCCGGGCGAAAACTCCCTAAATCAAAAACCCTTTTAATCATTCCAAAGCATCGGCAAAACAGCCCGGATAAATCGGACGGTTTCCTCGGCATCTCTCAAATCGGCAACGCTTGCCGCACTGTGAATATATCTGCACGGAAGCGATACCGTAAGAACCTTTACACCCGAGCGGCTTTTGTGAATTGCTCCGGCATTGTTTCCGCCCGCTATGCGAGTTTTAAGCTGGCACTTAACTCCTTTAGCCCGCGCGGTTTCCATTGCTTTTTTATAAAGCTCCTTATTGTAAAGCGTGGTTCTGTCCCCAAACGATATTGCGGGACCTTCTCCCTGAACACAAACCCTGTCCCCTCCTTCAACCCCAATAATATCGGCGGCAGTGGTCGCCTCAATTATTACGGCATAGTCGGGATTTACGGAAAATGATGATACGCCCGCTCCTCTTAAGCCAACCTCTTCTTGTACGGAGAACGAAAACCAAGTATCATATTCAAGCGGAAGCTGAATTAATTGTAACATCGCCGCACACCCGAATCGGTCATCTATGGCGCGGCATTTCACCTTATTTTCTCCAAAAACAGTAAACTCCGAAAAGAAATATGCACAATCGCCAGGGGAAACATATTCCTGTGCCTGTGCCTTGTCCTTCGCACCTATATCAATATACATCTCGTTAACGGACGGCAGCTTCTTTTTAGCCTCCTCATCAAGCAGATGTATGGGCTTAAGACCTATTACCCCGTTAATTAATTTCTCGCCGACAACAACTCTTCTGCCCAAAAGAACCTTTTCATCTATTGAGCCTACGGTAGCGAATTTTACGAACCCTTTTTCGTCTGCATCTAATACAATAAGCCCAACCTCGTCCATATGAGCGTCGAGCATAACTGTTCTTTGGGGACTGTTTTTCCCTTTCTTAAATACTATAACATTTCCTAAGGCGTCAATGTGGTATGTTACGCCCTCAATATTTTTTATTTTTTCTACAATATACTGTGCTACACCATTCTCATTGCCTGAGGTGCCGTAGATTGAGCAAAGCTCTCTTAATAAATTAAGCATCATCCTTGCCCTCCCTCACTATATATTCGGCAATAAGCCTTGCGCATGACTCCAAATCGAGAACATCTGCAGTCTCAACCGCTGAATGCATACACCTGAGCGGGATTGATATGAGCGCAGTTTTTACTCCCTTGCCGCTTATGGCTATTTTATCGGCATTTGTACTTGTAAGTCCGTTCATCACCTCAAGAGTAAAGGGTATGGATTTTTCACTTGCTGTGCTTTTGAGCTCGTTCGACATTTCTCTTGAAAGGACGGGTGAAATTCCTATCATCGCCCCGCTGCCCAATAATGGTAAACCCGCTCCGGGATAATCCGAAAAACTAACATCCACGGCTATAGCTTTATCGGGATTTATCCCGAACGAAGCGGCACAGGCTCCTCCCCCTCCCGTCTCTTCAAATACCGAGAACACCACTGATATTTTTTTATTGTGCCGCTTGTCCTTTAACAGCTCAAGCGCTCTTAAAATAACTGCCACTCCCGCTTTATTGTCAAGACCGGCCGAGGTCACGGTATCGCCCAACATTTCACAAAAGCCACCGTTAAAAGTAATCATATCTCCCGGGGAAACAAGCCCCTTCGCCTTTTCTTCGTTAAATCCGATATCAACCGCAAGCCTCTCTGCAGGGATAATCTTGCCCGCGTCATCGGGGTTTGCAAGATGAGGCGGGGTGCTTGTTATTACTCCGAAAAGTGGCTTTTTACCCCACACTGTTACCTGGGCGCCGCTCAAAAGTCTTAAATCAACCTTGCCGATTGTCGAAAACCGCAAAAATCCTGTTTTGTCTATATCTGTTACTATAAGTCCTATCGTATCTAAATGGGCGTCAAGCAAAATGTGAGTGCCGTCTGCGCTTATTTCGCCTATTATGTTTCCGAGTGCATCCTGCCTTACCCGAGCATAACGCGAAAGGGCTTCCCGCGCATATTCTGCCGACGCGAATTCCCTCCACTGTTCCTCTCCTGAAGTACACAGCTCTCTTAAAAGCCTCTTCAAATTATCTCTCCTCTATTAACGCTATACTTCTCGGCTGCCTTCACTTCTGATTGATAAAATGTAGCAGGACTTCCCCCCGAATATCTTCTTTATTTCTGTCGTAAATTTATGCAGCATACTTTTTGGAACGAAGGCCTGTATAGTACCGGCAAAGCCGCCGCCGTGAACACGACTGACGCCTTTCCCCAGAAGAATACTGTCGCATAAAGCAAGAGCAAGGGCAACGGGTTGAATTGTCGGATCTTTTCCCCCGACCACATTCTGATTGTATTTAAATGACGAATCTCCGCTTTGCTGCACTAAGGTTTTAAATTTCTCAAAATCACCCTTCAGCAGCGCTTTTACTTCCTTGTCCACCCTGATATTCTCCGTATAAAAATGCATTGCGCGTTGTACGGCTCTGTCTCCCGTCTTTTCTCTGATAGAGGAAATGTTCTCCTTAAATTCCTCAAACGACACCTCACGCAGGTATTCTTTCCCGAAAAAAGCGGCAACGGCACACATTTCCTCTTTAATGGCGGAATAATCCTTTGTAAGGTTACAATGGTTAGCGCCTGTGTCAACAATGCACAAAACGTGTTCTTCTGCTTCAAAATCGAATTCCACTTTTTCTATCATCGGCTTTTTGGGGTCTTCAAAATCAATGTAAACGAAGCCGCCCATTGCACACGCAGTCTGGTCCATAAGACCGCACGGCTTCCCGAAATAAGCATTTTCCGCATATTGAGAAATCTGAGCAAGCTGAAGCTGTTCAATTTTTCCCTCATTATAGATACAGTTGAGAATTGTAGCTATAAGCATCTCGAACGAGGCAGAGGATGAAAGTCCCGAGCCGATGAGAACCTGTGAAGAAACGGCGGCATAAAACCCGCCTATTTTGAAACCGCGTTTTACAAAAGCCGCACAAATACCTCTTACCAAGGCGGCGGAGGTCCTCTTCTCCTCTTCTTTTACGGTTAAAGCACCGATATCTATTTCGAACGACCCGTTGCCTTGTGAATGGATGGTAATGATATTGTCATCGGAAACCTTAACAGCGGCTATTGTGTCAAGGTCGATGCTTGCCGCTAAAACCTTACCGTGATTATGGTCGGTATGGTTTCCGCTTATTTCTGTTCTTCCCGGTGAAGAAAACAGCCTTACCCCTTCGGGATTCCCCGGGAACCGCTTGTCAAAAAACTCAAGAAGCGTAAAATATCTGTCACGCTGGCTCATGGCTTGAGCCTTTCCTTCATAAACATCGATTAGCCGATTGTCAAGCTTTCCGCTTATCACGGAGTTTTTAAGCTCTCGTAGAGTCATATCACATTATTCCTTTCTTCCTTATCAATTTCACTTAGTCTTCTTCTTTTTCCAAACAGTCCTAACGCAAAGTCAAGTATAAGTATCGATATTCCGGACAAAAACAGCATTATAATAATCGGTCCGAAAAATCCTACCGAAAACGGGTCAAACACATTATTGCCCAGCACGCTGAAAGATAATATCCTCGGCGCAAAGCCTAAAAGCGACAGCAGAAGGTACTTATCATATTGAATTTCGGATGCGCCGTAGAGCCTGCTTACCGTGTTGACAGGCGCAAACGGCACAAGCCGTGCCAAAAAAAGCATCCAGGGGTTTCCGCTGCCTTCAAGCTTCAGAAAATCCTTCACAAAACCGGAACGCGAAATAACCCTTGAAACGCTCCCTCCGCCGAATTTATCCCCCCACAGGAATTTTATACTGACAAGTATCGCGACTCCGATAATATTGATTGCGGTAGCGTACTGGACGTTAAAAACCATACCGGAGATTATGAAAAGAGCGGAAAGAGGAATAACCGAAACAAAGCACTTGAGTGAATAAAGCAAAAAAAGAACAAGGATTAACAGCCATTTGTTTTCGAGCGAAGCTATAAAATACTCCCACTCAGCCAGCATTGCCTGCATTTCTGCATATCGCAATTCAATGACCTCTATCTGAGCAATTACAGACCAAATCAAAAGAAATACCGCAAGTGCAATAAGAATCAACGCTAAGATAATCAGAACGCTATAATGACGCCGCCTAAAGTCGTTTTTTAAAACGGTTGACTTTCTCACTTTGCCTCTCCTTGAGTGTAGTTGAGCAATGCATTAGTAGTTATATTTTATACTTTTTTCAAGAACAAATCAACATAATGCAATAAAATTATTAAATTATCGGTAAAATCGTTATAACAAGACAAAAATACGCCCATTGACTTTTACGGGGCATAATAATATACTCTTATTAATCTATACGGCTGTACGGTGGTCAATTTATGAATATATATTCTGAAAAAGCAAAGGAATATTTCCGCGAGGGATACAACTGTTCTCAATCGGTGCTTTTGACCTTTTCAAAAGAGATAGGCTTGGATGACGATATAGCTCTCAAGCTTGCCTCCTCCTTTGGCGCGGGAATGGGTAGACTTCGTGAAGTATGCGGCGCTGTTACCGCTATGTTTATGATTGCCGGGCTTTCCTCGGGCTATACAGGTGCAGGTGATGCCCGGGTAAAAACTCAGCACTATCAGCTAATACAGGAGCTTGCAGGAAAGTTTAAGGAGAAAAACGGCTCGATTGTATGCGGCGAGCTGCTCGGACTAAAGCCGGGCCCGGATTCCCCGATTCCCGAAAGCAGAACAAAGGAGTATTACAAAAAACGCCCCTGCGTTGAGCTTGTGGGGGACGCCGCAGAAATAATCGGCGAATACTACGAATCTGTCGTTAAAAAAACAACCGAATAATCTTAGGGTCTGCGGTATACAAATCAAGATTAAGGCTTTTTTTACACGCCACCCTGTTTTTTCACAATGCCGCTTGCTATTCTTCCGTTATACTATTGATATATTTCACATTTAGCTGTACAATTTGTTTCACGGATTTTTGTTTTACCGGAAGGAGTTTTGGTATGAGTAAAATAAAGAATATTGACGACGCCGCAAGGGATAAGGGCTCTTTTATTATGACTGTATGGCAATTCGTGAAATTTATTATCGTCAGTCTTCTTGCCTGTATTGTTCAGTTTTCGCTTTTGAACATTCTTCAGATAATTCCCGCAATAGACAGACTGGGCGCTCAGGAGTTCCATTGGTTTGTTTTTAATTATGATTTAGCTGCCGGCGGTCTTAAATTTTTCGTTGCCTTCAACGTTTCAAATATCACGGCGCAGATTGTCGCCTTTTTTGTGAACCGCGAAAAGACCTTTAACGCAAACAATAATATCCCTATTACCCTGACCATTTACATAGCTTTTACAATCGCTTTAATTTGCTTCTCTGCCTGGTTTAGCCCTGTGCTTAATGGCCGGCTTGTCAGCAGCCTTTCATTGGGGGAAACTCTTGCAAGCAATATTGCCGCAGCGGCATGCAGTGCAATACAATTCTTTGTCTATTTTCCCGTTGATAAGCTGCTTATGAGACAAAAGAAAGAAAAGATCTGAAGACAGTTTATTTACTCAGCTGAGAAAGGTATGATTTTTTGTCCGAGCGGTCCTTTGAACAATCTGTTCTTTCCAAGCGCTATGTAACGCGTAAGGAAAACATAATCTATGGAATAGCTAACGGCGGTCAGTGTATGAGCTATTCCTTCCTTTGCTCTTATATAACATACTTTTTCGTTAATGTATTCAATATCGACCCTACCATAATATCCTTAATGCTGTTTATTGAGGGGATGTGGGATACCGTAAACGATCCCCTGATGGGTTCTGTGGTAGATAAAACGCGTACTCGCTTCGGCAAGTTCCGTCCTTATCTTATGACCGTTCCCGTTCCCCTTGCCATAACAACCATAGCCGTTTTTGCCGGTCCCCTGATAGTCGGTGAGGGCGGCGCCGGTGCCCCGGCAAAAATAGCCTATGTGATAATAACATATTTCTTGTGGGAATTTTTCTACACTATTGGGGATGTGCCCTTTTGGAGTCTTTCGGCTGCTATATCTCCAAATCCCGAGGACAGAACACGAGCTATCACCTTTGCCCGTTTTATTTCGGGTATTTTAGGGGGTATCCCCGGAATAATAATGCCCATTCTTATTGACCTTTCAACAAGAGGCGTTATTACTCCCGATTTGCGTAAGCTGTTTTTTATCGTCGCCCTTGTTGCCTCGGTTTTGGGAATGAGTCTTTTCAGCCTTTCGGGCTTTGCGGTAAAGGAAAGAGTCGTTCAATCCTCAAACGGGCCAACCTTAAAGGAATGTCTTTCGGGTCTTTATAAAAACAGGTATCTTCGTATACTCATCTTAAAAGAGGTTCTCAGTGCGTTCGGAGGAATAGGCGGTACATTCGGTACGTATTACTTTGTTGACGTCTTAAAGGTTGCGTCAGCCTCGCTTTTAATGGGCGTTCCCGGCGCAATAATGAATTTTCTGAGTTACTTTTTCCTGGGCTTGTTCAAGAAGATAATGAACAACAAGCAAATGATAATATTCTCAAAGCTTTTCGGTTTCATAATAGCATTACTTAAATATGCGATAGGGTACAAGCATTACTCTTCTTTAAAATTCATCATACCGCTTTTTATGGTTATGGACGGTATCGGTGCCATCACGAGCGGAATTAACGCAGTCCTACCAATGGAAATGATAGGCGAAACGGTTGATTACGCCGAATATACAACAGGTCAGCGCACAGAGGGTATATCCTTTTCGGTTATGACCTTTGTGGGTAAGTTCTCTAACGCTCTTTCGCGCTCAAGCGGTACATTTCTGCTAAAGGTAATAGGCTACAAGACCTCGGATAAGAGTGCGATAGTTCCGCAATCCGCTGCTACAAAGTCAAAGATTTGGGCGCTTTACACCGTAATTCCCGCTCTTTTGGGGATTGTCGGAGTTGTCCCGATGTTCTTTTACGACCTCACCGGAAAAAAACGCGAAAAAATGTACAAGGAGCTTACACAGCAGCGCCTTGAAAAATCCAAATTCGCTAACACTTAAATCCTTGCAAATAATTTTATTATTAGCTTTTTCAAACCTTCACTTTAATAACGGACACTTGCATCTGGGGCATGTATCCTTGTCGGCGTCTACAAAAGAAAGGCAAGCGGCGCACATAATCTTTGTATCTTTTGATTTATCATACTTTTCATAAAAAGAAAAACCCTTGTGATGTCGGACTTTATCCCCTATATTATAGTAACTGTATACCCCGGGGATATCTCTCCATTTATGCTTTTTATAACCGCCTGAATCCTTTTGAATTTTCAATTTGTAAATTGTATGTTTGCTTGTGTGACCGTTGTCCCTTTCCTTAACAGTATAAGAATCCTTATTTACGACAATGCCGTCCCATGTTTTATCAAAACTTTTTTTAAGTGTTTGCAGTAAAGCGATAACTAAGAACATCCCTCCGATACCCATACCATAAAAAAGCGAATTTGGCCAGTCTATCTCTCCACTTACATTACCATATACGGGAAAACCGACTAAGGCGATAACCGCAAGTATTCCGGAAAATAAAAACGCCCATTTGATTGATTTGTTTTTATAAGAATTAAACGCAGAATCACTGATTTTTGACGAAAAGCTTATAAGCTCTCCCATATTATGGGAGTTATTAGGTTGCTCAACCGCAACCGTACCGCAAACGTCGCAAATAGTTTCTCCTTCACTTAAATTCTTACCGCAATTTTGACAGACCATTATATCCCTCCTAAAGGTTTAATATAAATTAAACTTAAGTTCTAAACTTAAGTTCGCACTTTTTTTGTATCGCCGTTTTCACTTCTTTTATTCATCACATAAATGAGTAAAGCTCCTATTAAAACATATAGGGGTTGGGATAAGTTTGGCTTCGCCTCACCTTTCAGCGCATTAAGATACGGCGCAAAAGGGAAGTAATAAACCCTGTTTTCTGTTTTTACCGAAATGTCGTTCCCGCGGCGAGTAGAGTGTCCGCTGTGCGATACTCCGGTTTTATCCGAAAAGCTATAATCAATTGACCATTCGTAGCGCTGACTGACTATCCTACCGCCATTCGCCCCGCCGACACGCCTTACGGAAACATCCGCAACCGCTGTTTCTCCGAAGAAATACAACAGCACTTCAACAAGAGAAATCAAAATCAGCGCTAAGCCCAATGCAGTAATGGAAATCCGCCAAAACACTTTCGATATTTTTGATTGTTTTTTATCATTTGCTATAAAACCACCGCCTTATATATATTAGTTATTTGATACTATTATGTTTTTACAGCCTTGTCAATTAGTAATTATCATAAATTTCCCGCACCTTAAATCATCGTGTTTTTTGATAAAGCAAACCTTTTCCATTGAGTTATTAAATCAGAAAGATAGTCTGCAAAATCCGGCTTAACCGAAAAATATTGAAATCAATTCGTTGAAGGCAAGCCTTTTTCAAGGCTGCCTTGGTTTGTGTGCCCAAGTCCTCTGTCAATGTGTGATAGTCCACCTGATTGCGGATGAGAGATATAAGCGTTTACCAATAATTGTTTTGTAATATTTCATTTACTAAACCTCTTGTTATATAAATCAGAACCTTATTTATTATTTTACCGTAAAAAAGCAAAAGAAGTCGACTGCAAGCAATCAACCGCTTTCGATAAATTATTTTGTAAAGAGGTAAAGAAAAAGATGCAAACGATTTAATTGAGATTATGAATCAAAAATATAGCGATGATATCATATTTAAGGGCACATGTTCCTTATGATAATTCTGTAATGTAATCTTTCTTTTCAAATTTGAAGCGGGAAGAATTATACCGAACAAAATATCGCTCCGAAAATGAATTCAGAACAGCAGTGGACAAATATATGATTTTCTATAATGAACAGAAACTTCACGCAAAGAACGGATACAAGACACCGAAAAAGAAAGAGCTTGAATATTATAGTAAATAAACACCTTTAGCAGTGAATTCAAATCAGATTATGGGGTTCAGATTACAAAGTTTTTTTATTTTTTCTTCCTAATTTGCGCTTTTTCCGTTTTTATGTCCAATTTGAATACCTAAGAGAAAGCAGCGTGAAAGCCCTTGAAATAAGGATTTATAACAAAAACACTATTGATGTCCAAACCACAGGGGTTCAAATTTCAATAGTGTTTTCACATGGCATTACACCGAAGTTTTAATACAATGACCCCCATCCAAGCCTTGTGGGGGTCAAATTCGTTTTTCAAGGCCTAAATGGGGGTCATTTTTCAAAAATATTCGATTTTGGGGGTCACTTTTCAAAAGTGGCTTTTTTATTTTGCTTTCCAGTCGATTGAATCGACCAGTTTCTCGTACTGCGGAGTGGTGACAATGCGTCGATTCGGCCATCGGAAATGCGTATAGTTTTCGACGACTCTCATATCGAAGCGAGGACCATTCCAGATCACATGGTTTTGAACGTCCTCCATTGTGACGGAGAGAAATTGGAAGCCATCTTTTTCTGCAGCTTCAGCAAGCTCCTCCTCATTGAATTCGGTCTCGTGTTCTCCGTGAATATAGATCAAGAGATTCGGAGAGGGCTTCCCGTACAGGATGGCCGGAAGGCCAGGCACGTCGTAAGTCTCCTCCCAAATGTCAAAGGCTTCTTTTTCCATTCAGTCACCATCCCAGACTCCGTCCGGACGCATTCGAGCCATCGCCAGCAATTGAGTGAGAGCACGTTTTGCATTTCCTTCAGTGGGCAGCCAGTAGTCATTGGACGCATCATCGTGCAGGACCTTGATTGCTTTCTGAAGAACTGGAATGCTCTCCGCTCCGGTCAGACCGTAAATTGAGCGAATGCCGTTCTCGCCAAAGACATCCGGTCGGTAGTAGATTTTCGAGTAGTTGTAGGTCACATTCAGCCAGAGCTCCGTGGTCCCATTCATCGCATAAGTTCCACCTCTCATGAAGTGAGGCTCTTCGGTTTCAAGGACCGCATGAGTCACCGGATCACGCAGCGAAATGTCATAGCTCATCGACCACACCTTCTTTCGTCCTGGGTCGCTTCTTTGGTGCGAACTGCCAGACGTAATCCACAAAATGGTCCCAGTTCATTTTGAGCTGATCATAGACATCGATCTTCAGTTCGGGCGCATCATCACGCCCGCCATGAACCCAACTGGTGAGAAGAACTTCCCATTCGCACTTGCTACAGAAATAGTACATGGTGATGTGGCGAAGCTCCTCAGAGAGTTCCTCACGAGTGGGCCTCTTTTTCAGAAACTTTTCGAGGTCCGCAGTGAAGCCGCCGTGATCAAAAACATTCATTTCATAGATTTCTTTTCGATTCACTGACTCAACAAAGACGAACCACTTCATGTCTGCTTTCTTCACAAGACCGCCTCCTTCCTCATTTTTAGATTCAGCCTCTTCATCGACCCGTTCAAATTCCGGAGCAGGATTTGCTTCGAGAATTTCGTCCAGGGTCCGGGGTGTGTATTTCATGTAAGGCATCATGCAGCCCACATTGATGAGCCGTGAAGGAATGCCGACATTCCAGACTTCCTTTTGCCATTTCTCAACAAGCTCCCACTCGCGGGTGTTGTGTACATGACCATAGAGCATGACCGCCCCGTAGTGTTGGTTCCGGTAAAATGGAATCGGATAATGACTCAGAATGACAAAGCGGCCGTTGTCGTTGACCTCCATGTAATCTTCAATGGACTCCCACTGAAAGCGAAGCCGTCCTTTCACAGCATCGTGGTTCCCGCGCACCAGGTGCAGGTGGCCTTTGAGTTCCTTCAGAATTTTGAGGCTCTCTTCTTCGTTCTTCCAGAATGCATCCCCGAGGACATAGACATGGTCATCTTCAGTGACTCTTTCATTCCAGTTGTTCACGAGGACTGCATTCATCAAATCAGTGTCGGCAAAAGGTCTGTTGTCGAACCGGATCACATTCTTGTGGTGAATGTGAAGATCGGAAATGTAATAGTTCATTTATTCACCTCCCAAGGCGATCAACCGTCCGCGAATATCTCATCGCAGATTTTATCGAATATTAAGGCTTCCGGGTTTAAGAGCTTGTCCTCAAACTCTGCCAAATCGTCAGAAGAATCCTCCTCAATGTATAGAAGGTTATTGAATGTGAAGTGTTTCCCGGGGCGCTTGATTACATCGAGCACAAAATCGTTCCCCCAGAAGCCTCCGGTCAGCGGCACCCATTTCCGGCCGAAGGACTCATAGCACAGGTCACCGAGCCAAGCGCGAAGCATCCGTACATATTGACCTTCATGCTTGACAATGACCTGGGAGATTCGGCCTTCGGATATTTTCATAACGTAAGGCCAGCCCCAAGTGTTGATATGCTCCCAAGTCCTGCCCGGGATGGTAAGCTGTGATGAGCTGACGTATTCCACGGGCGTGAGCAAGGGAATGTCGCGGTAGGCAACGTTGTGGATCGCGTTGTGGTCCCCGGTGCAGTATGCTTTCCATGCTTTAACGGTTCCTACGTAATCCTTTGTCTTGGCAAGCCGATTCATCACCACGCGGATTTCATCAATAGTACCTACATACATTTTGTCGAAAGAACAGAAGGCCGGAACCGCCGGGTCGTAAAGATTGAGGTTGAAATACTGTTCAGCCATTCTGCTCCTCCTTAATCATGGTCTGGAGCCATTCGTCGGATTCAAACTCATCGTACAGAAAATGCATTTTGTCGATTCGTTTGTCAATGTGCCAGTGGCCGCAGAACCAGGCTTTGTAGTCGACGGATTCTTCGATTGTGTCGAGCCATTCCTCGGTACTGGAATCTACCTCTGATTGGTCGATTCCGGGCAAAAAAGCCTCCCGGGGTTCGTATTTGAACGGGCAAGTATGCGATAGGATCACGTCAAGGCCACTGTTGGCCACACGTCGCCCCACACGGGCTTTTATTTCCTCGGAGGGCTGTTCATCCGCCCACCAACCATAGCCCCGAGAAAGGCGGTAATTTTTGTCCACGGAAAAGGCACCGCCGATGACCAGATATCTGACACCATCGATGACATAAATATTCCCGTCCCGGGCAAAGAGCAAGTTCGGATATTCCTCCTCGTACCAGACGGGACCGTCATTCCATTCTTTTGCTTTGTAGCTGGGAATGTTTGCCGGGCGCTGCTCGTGGTTACCGTGGATACAGAATATTGTGGGAGCGAGCTTGGCAATCTGTTCTTTGAATTGCTTGTCTCGCTTGCCGCCGTAGTAGTTGGCTCCAACGTCGCCGAGGATTACTATGGTGTCTTTTTCGGTAAGTTCCATGTACCGACAGAAGACCTGCAGTTTGAAGGGCGACCCATGGATGTCGCCAGTGAAATAGACCATGATTTTTCCACCTTTCCATCATAAGATTATACATATATAATTCGAAAAATCTCGTTTTTCCCGAAAATGTAATAGGTTTCGGCAAAAATGTAAACGTTGAATTTGACCAGCAGTGGGATTTCTGACTTGTGGTATATTGAGGCCCTGCTGCCCCGGCCATATAATTATCTTGTCTTCGTGAAAGGTCGGTTCCTTCGGAGTGACTCTTTTGTGGCCACTGCAGCATCGAGCAGGACCCGGCGCTCGTACTCATTGCAATCAGCGAGGAGCCGGGCAAACTCATGATTGGAGACCTTGATGGTATTTTCCATACTGTCCACCAGGAGTTCATCAGAGGATACGTTGAGCGCATTTGCCAGGGCGACCAGGGTCTCGAGACTCATGCTTTTGCTCCCGGTTTCTATACAAGAGATGTACGAGGGTGAACGGTCTATGAGCTCCGCAAGCACCATCTGCGACAAGCCCCTCCGTTTTCGGATTGCCCGGACCTTCTTTCCGATGGCAATATAGTTTATAACCATAATTATAGCCTCCAGACTAAATTTTTCGCCTTTTATTATACCCATAGGCTGCAATATAGTCCATAGATTATAGAAAAATTTATCTGTAGTTGTTATAATAATTCAAAAATTAAGCCTATAGGCAGTTCCGGAGGGACAAAATGAATATCGAAGAACAAGATTTTTATCAGAAAGTCGGCGCCCGGGTCCGGGAAATTCGTACCCAGAAGAAATTGAGCCAGAGCGAGCTGGCAGTCAAAGCCTCTCTTTCATTGCCCCACATCAGCGCAATTGAGCTCGGCAAGAAAGCCATGAAGATCGAAACGCTGGTGAGAGTTGCTGAGGCTCTTGAGGTTTCAACCGATTATCTGCTCCGCCCGAACAGCCCGGCGGTGAACACAATCTACCCGAAGGAGTTTGAAGAAGTCCTTGGAGATTGCTCACCAGATGAGGTCGAATCGATTGTCAAAGTCGCAAAGGAAATCAAGTCCTCCCTTCGAAAAGCAAAGAATAACTGATCCACAGCGGACCGGGTTTTAAGCCTGGTTCGCTATTTTTTTCGCTAAACTTCACCCACAGTCAAGTTCTTGACTTGTGGGTTATTTATTTTCTGGCGGTATGTTCTTATACTTTTTGTACGCGGCATTAGGTAAGTTTCTGGAATGTACTCATTCCCGAGGGCCAAAAGCGTGAAAGAGGTAATTGAATGGAATTCGTAGAACCGGAGCGCTGGTGCTCAATGAATGAGATCGCCGAGTTCCTCGGGATCACAAGAGATACTACTCTTGCATGGATCGAAAAGCGCGGGATGCCGGGTGTAAAAGTTGGCCGAACTTGGAAGTTCAAAATCAGTGAAGTTGATGCCTGGGTCCGGTCACAGAATGGACAAAACGATTCACGACAGGAGGACTGAGAATGGACGAAATCGATGTCTATGAAAAAATGAGTGCGATTGCCGAAACGCCTCAATTCTCGATGATCTTCGGCACAGAAAATGAGCAGTCGAGGTTGATTGCCGAGCATAAGAATTGGTTGAAGGAAATACGCCACGAGCGACCGAACCCGGGGGCTCACTTCAAGGTCGGCATATACATTCGCTATTTCAACCAGACGAAATACGAGAACTACCTCTCATACCACAAGAAGCAGTTTGCGGACACCGTTGCGCTCTGCCCCAATTGGGACCTTGTTGGCTTTTATATAGATGAAGGCTCCTCGGCCCCGAACATGGAAACCGCGCCAGAATGGAGCCGCCTGCTGCAGGATGCCTTTGATGGGAAGGTCGACTTGATCATCACTCAAAAGGTGTCCAATGTAACAAGGAAGATGCATGAGATCACGATCCTGGCAAGGTTGCTGGCCGCGCAAAAGCACCCCATCGGGATTTACTTTATTTCCGAGGACATTTTCACCCTGGCTTCCTATTACCAGGAAGACCTAAAGGATACGACCTTCTTGCCGAGCCCGGATTGGAAACTGCTCCCCGACGACCCGGAGGTGAATGCCGATGATTGATAATGACAAGAAGCAGCAAAAGGCCGAACAGAAGGAGCGGGTCCGTCAGAGAATGCGCGTCAAAGTCGACGCAGAAAACTACGAATACATCCCGGCCAAAGAGCAGGTCGATTACTACAGTACTGATGTCCACCAGCGGGTTGCGATTTACGTGCGAGTTTCGACCGATGACGTAAGGCAGACCACCTCTTTCGAACTGCAGCAGAAATACTACGAAGACTTCGTCAAAGGCCACCCCAATTGGGAGCTTGTCAAGATTTATGCCGATGAAGGAATCAGCGGGACCTCGCTCAAACATCGTGATCAATTCGTTCAAATGATCAGCGATGCGAAGGCTGGAAAGATCGACTTGATCGTCACCAAAAGCGTATCCCGTTTCGCTCGAAACGTGGTTGACTTTGTGGGAATGGTTCGGGACCTTGCTGAGCTTCGTCCCCCGGTCGGTGTGTTCTTCGAATCAGAATGTATCTTCTCATTGAATGACGATTCGCAGATGGCGCTCACATTCCAGGCGACCATGGCAGAAGAAGAATCGCACACCCGTAGCCGCAGCATGGAGACTTCTCTCCGGATGCGACTTGATAATGGTATCCCGCTCACTCCGAAGCTCCTGGGGTATACACACGATGCAGACGGCAATCTGATCATCAACCCCGAGGAAGCACCGACGGTGAAGCTTGCATTCTATATGTATTTGTACGGATACTCCACACAGCAAATAGCAAACGCCTTCATTGCCTTGGGTCGGAAGTCCTACCTTGGAAACATCAAATGGACCTCCGGCGGCATCGTTCAGATTCTCCGAAACGAGCGGCATTGCGGTGAGGTGTTGACTCGTAAGACATTCACGGAAAACTATCGAACCCACCGGACACTTCGAAACCGGGGCGAAAAGCCGCAAAGCAGATACTTGAACCACCATGAGGCCATTGTGTCTCGGGATGACTTCATCGCCGTTCAGCGCTTGCTGGATAACGCGAAGTACGGAAACAAGACCATTCTGCCGGAGCTGCGAGTTATCGATAGCGGCATTTTCCGTGGATTTGTTATAGTTAACCCCCGCTGGTCCGGCTTCAAAGAACCGGAGTATTACCAGGCAGCCAAAAGTGTGTATCTGGCCGATAATCCAGATGCTGAACTCCCAGACTCCGAACTCACCGAGGTGGAGATTGAATCAAGCCCCGGGGACTTCGATTTACGCGGTTTTGAAATTGCTCGATCCGAGTTTTTCGACTTCGCAAAGCGTCCGGTTGTTACATTTGAAAATAAGAAAATGAAGTTCAGCGCCGAATGTGTACATAGGTTCGGCGAGCGCAATTCCATCGAAATACTCATCAACCCAATAACTCGGAAGATTGCAATTCGGCCTACTGAGAAAACGAACAGGAATGCCGTGGTGTTCTCCACGCTGTCAAACAAGGTCTATCATCCCCGGCTGATTCCGACAGCGGCATTCAGCGATACACTCTTCTCACTGTTCGGGTGGAACAAGGATTACAAGTACCGAATCATCGGCTCCATATACGAGCAGGACGGAGAGCTCGCATACATTTTCGATGTTGAGAACTCCGAAGCGTACTTCAAGTCATACCTGGTCTCCTCCGGCGGAGCCGAAACGCAACCGCTCACAGCATCAAGGAATCACATTCGAGCAATACCGCAAGAGTGGACGCGGTCTTTCGGAAAGCAGTTCTACATCCATGAGCAGTCCCTGGCTGCCCTGGAAAGTCAGAGCGAGGCCGATTGGATGTTGCGCTTGGAAGGACAACTTTTTGAAACCGGGAAGCGCCCCAACGTCACCCCTTTCGAGGAATTACGCCAGTACATCAAACAAGAATTGCAAGGGATAACACCCCAGGAGGTAAACGATGAACGAGAATGAAGGTCGGCAGTTACTGTCGGAACTGTTAAGTAAAGTAAATGCCTCGGGTCCGGAGAACTTTGATGAGGTCCCCGTCGAGGAGAGTGCGGCCAGCCTGGTCGCTGGTAAAGATGATGAAATCATCGAGCTTGGAGAATCATTTGATTTCAATGGATTCCAGGTTGTACGTCGAGAGTTCTTCGCCCATTTGCGGGAACCCTCGGTTACGTTCAATAACTGTAAGTTTTTTGCAAACGCAGCTTGTCTCGCTCGGTTCCCGAAAACGGACTATGTCCAGGTGCTCGTGAACCGGGAATCTAAGATTTTGGCTTTACGTCCTTGCGAAGAAGGCGCCCGGGACTCATTCCTTTGGTGCAGTGTTTCAAAGGGTAAGCGGAAACCGCGTCAGATCACCTGCAAGCTGTTCTTTGCAAAAATCGTCTCGATGATGGACTGGAACCCCGACTACCGTTATAAGATGCTCGGTCGGTTGATCCACGCCAACGGCGAGTTCCTGCTCGCTTTCGACCTCACCGCCACGGAGGTGTATAAAAAGACCTTTGTGGAAGGAGAAAAGCCGAAAATTTCCAGAACCCCGGTATTCCCGGCCGGATGGCAGGACCAGTTCGGCTTGCCTTATGACGAGCACAAGCAGTCCATGCAGATCAACATCTTTGATGGGTACGCGATATACGCCATCAAAGAAAACGACTCCCAGGGCGGAGAAAACAAAAATGAAATGGAGGGACGGCCAATATCGCAGGCATTAGTCCCAAGCCAACAATAGGAGGTAACTTGAAATGAGCGATCAAACCAGATCCACCGTAACAATTTCCGTAGACCTTAAGAAATACCGTATCCGCATCTTCAAGGCGCTTATTCATCAGATGGGCGATGCGAAATATGTACAGCTTTTAGTCAATCCGGAAGAAATGGCCGTGGCACTTGTTTTCGCTGAAAAGGAAAGCTCCGGGGATCAGACTCACAGATTAAGCTTGAGCACCCTGGCTTCCGATAATTCCGTGGAGATATATAGTCGTCCATTCATCGACAAACTGTGCGAGGTAGTCGGAGGGCTCAAAGGCGGCCGTTCATACCGCTTGACCGGGACAGCTATGCCCGCCGAGAAGGTGGCCGTATTTTCGTTGAAAACAATAGTGCCGATTACGAAACAGGAGTGAAAGAATGGAATTTAAGCGTTTACAGACTCTGAAAATTGACAGGGAATTTAAGAATCTGATACGCCCACTTCGCAAAAGAGAATATCTGCAATTGGAGCAGAACCTCATCGCTTATGGGTGTATCGACCCGATAATTACTTGGAACGGATATATCATAGACGGCCACAACCGATACGATATATGTCACCGCCACAACATCCCATTTACAACCCTCGCCATGGAATTTTCCTGCCGAGAAGAAGCCATCGCATGGATATGTGCAAACCAGCTCGGGCGCCGCAATATTACTGAAGAAACCCGCCGCTTTCTGATCGGGATGCAATATGAATCTGAAAAGATAGTAAATTCAAAGAAAAACGCCCAGGGAGTCAATCAGTATTCTGAAGAGGGTTCGGAGATAGGTTCCCCAGAAGGAGATGTTACTCATCCCTCGGAGGAATGGTCTGAGGCACCGTCCGGGCACAAGACCGCACAGCGCATAGCAGAGGAAAATCATATATCCTGGAATACGGTGCAGAAGTACGCCATATACACACGAGCACTGGAAGCAATCGGGCAGAAGGTTCCGGACCTGGTACCGAAGATTCTCAGTGGCTGCTATAAAATATCCCATAAGAACATAGTCGAGCTTTCAATGCTCACCCCGGCGCAGATACAAAAGGTAGTCGCCCGCATCGAATCGGATGAGCAGCCTTTTGTGCGATATAAACGGACCCGACAGGAGATTCAAGAATCAACCGGAGAGCCTGCTCCACCTGCTGCACCATCCATAAAAGATATGCCGCAGTTCGACCCAGATGCAGAGGTTAACAGCCTTGCTTTAACGGTGCCTTCCTGGTCAAGCCTTATTGAAAAGACCCGGGCGAAGGCGAATTTGAACAACGTGACCGAAAAGGCAAAGGGTCAACTATCAGAGGCCCTATTCGATTTGCTCGACCACATCGACCAGATGCTTGACGCAATGAAGGAGGATTAAATGGAAGACTATAGTATGTTTGTCCCGGACGTAACATTCGAGAAAATACCAATCAAAAACCTCGTGTCAAACCAGGATTATCAGCGTAATTTGTCTCAGAAACACATTCAAAAAGCTGCGGAAAACTTCGACTTATACCAGATAAATCCGGTAAAAGTCAGCCGCCGTGACGGTATCAACTATGTATTTAACGGCCAGCACACCATCGAGATCGTTGCCCTCATTTCCGGGTCGCGTGATACCCCGGTTTGGTGTATGGTTTATGACGATTTGAACTACCAGCACGAAGCGGATATCTTTGCAAACCAGATGAAGTTTGTCAAAGCACTTGCTCCCCTGGAGGTGTTTACGGCAAACCTGGAAGCTGGAAACGATGAGCAGCTCATGATCCGTGATATTGTCGAATCCTACGGTCTGGCCATCGGTTCGGCAAAGGCGCCGGGCACGATTTGTGCGGTATCCACCCTGGAGAACATTTACGAAAAATACGGCCACGAAGTATTAAGCCGCGTCCTCCGGTTATGCATTGGAGCTTGGGAAGGTGATATGAATTCCTTCTCTGCGAACATTCTCAACGGCATCTCGAAAATGATCGTCGCTTACGGTGACGGATTAAACGACGAGGTGTTTAAGGAGAAAATCGGTGCGATGTCCATCAAGCAGCTCACCAGAACGGCCAAAGAACGACGCCCCGGCTCCATGGGATATGCGGAGGCGATGGTTCTGGAGTATAACGGAAAGAAGAAATCGGATACCAACAGGCTGAACATGAACAGGCTATATACCAGAGACAGTGCGCTGTTCCGGGGTATCGATGATCCGCTGCCATATGGAGGCGATGACTCGGACGAACCCGAGGAATTCTCCATAGACGATATGCTTGAAGAAAACGACGAATAAGAGAGCAAGACTCCCGTGTTGCTTGCACGGGAGCGTTGCTGTTTTACGAATAGGTGAACACGTATGAAAGTCAGTTACAAAAAACTATGGCACATTTTGATCGACCGGAAGATGATGAAGAAAGACCTGGAGGAAGCCGCGCATATTACGCATTATCAGATGTATAAGCTCGCCCACGGGCAGGACATCACCACCGATGTGATCGGGGCCATATGCCAGGCTCTGGATGTGACCCCGAATGATATTTTCGAGTTCCTTCCTGGGGAAAGACGTCAATCTGCATACCGCTGTAAAAATGGAAAGTCAGCATCCGGTCCGGATGAGCCGTAACCTTTTCAATTGCTGTCAGCCAGAGGGTCGTGTCGAATTCTGTCAGCTCGTTGCCTAACTCCATGATTCGGAACATTATCGCACCGATGCGGTCGGCCTTGACCATTCTCTTCTCACGTTCTGCCTGCAGTTCATCGAGCTTGGCAGTGGCCCTTTCAAACCGTGCTACGTATCCGTTGTATTTCTTGAAGTAGGTGTCCTGGTCGATGGCGGTTGTCGAGTTTTCTTCAATGCAGCGCCTGGTCAGTTCCGCGACAACTTCAAGCTCCGATTGCAGTTCCTCAATCTTTTTGTCGATTTCGGTACAGTCGGTAAGTGTATCCTGGACGAACCGGAGGTTTTCGATAGTCTCTTCTTTCTGATCCAGAAGGCCATTAAAAACCGAAAGGAACCGGGCTTTAATTTCTTCTTCATCCAGGGTCGGCGTGTCGCAGTGCTTTTCGCCATCGAACTTTGCATTACAGCGCCAGACTGTCTTTTTGTATTTACTGTTTGAGTGCCAGACCTTTGCACCGTAGAAGGCACCGCAGTCCGCGCATACAATCTTTGCTGCAAAAATGCTCGTGCCACTGTATCGCTTTCCGAGGGTTTTCCGGCGGGCAACTTCGTATTGGACCGCTTGCCATTCTTCCGGGCTGATGATCGCTTCGTGGCTGTTCTCAACGAAATACTGCGGCACTTCGCCCTCGTTGACCTTCCTTTTCTTTGTGAGGAAGTCGACCGTGAAGCACTTTTGAAGCAAAGCGCAGCCCTTGTATTTTTCGTTTGTGAGGATGCTCTCAATGGTCGAGCTTTGCCATTTCTGACCACCACGAGGAGCGGGGATGCCTTCCTCGGTGAGCAGTTTGGCAATGTAAGTGCTTGTTCTGCCGCTCATGAAAAGGCTATAAATGCGGCGGATCAGTTCCGCTTCCTCGGGGACCACTTCCGGGATGCCGTTTTCGCCTTTCTTATATCCGACAAAGGATTTATACGGCAGGCTGACCTTGCCATCGGCGAAGCGTTTTCTCTGGCCCCAGGTGACGTTTTCCGAAATGGAGCGGCTTTCTTCCTGTGCTGTGACCGAAGCATCAATACAATTTTATTATTCATCGGTTAGGGTATTCAAATTTGCCGTAGGGGTATTCAAAAATAAACAGGGGTATTCAAATCGCTGAAAGCGCCGTAGAATGGGCGTTTTCTGCAACTTTCCACCTTCCAGCGCCGAGCGGTGGCAGCAGGTGCAGATGCCGTAATCCGGTTGTGTGACTTCGCCATTCAGCCCAGAAAAAGGAATATAACGCGACGGGCGGATCGAAGTGT
>MWBL01000028.1 GCA_002069015.1 Firmicutes bacterium ADurb.Bin300
AAGCAGAATATCCGCCGCCATAAGAGTGGGGTAAGCAAATAAGCCTACGGTAACATTATCCCTGTGCTTGCTGCTTTTCTCCTTGAACTGTGTCATTCTTGCGGCTTCGCCGAACTGAGTATAGCAGTTAAGAATCCAGGCAAGCTGGGCATGCGTCGGAACCTGGCTTTGGACAAAAAGTATATTTTTATCCGGATCGAGTCCCGCCGCTAAAAGAAGCGCATAAAGCTTTAGGGTATTGCTTCTAAGTGCTGACGGCTTTTCTCTGAAATCGGGTATCGTAATCGAGTGCATGTCGGCAATCCCGAAAATACAGTCATATTCGTCCGACATCCTGCCCCACACCTTAAGCGCACCCAAATAATTTCCGAGTGTGGGAATTCCCGTAGGTTGTATTAAGCTGAAAACAATCTGTTTCTTTTCTTTATTGTCCATCATGTCATTCCTTTTATTCGGCTTTCCCGCCTTTTTTGATTTTTTCCCAATAATCCTTGGCGGCTTGCTCATTTTTATTGTCCCCGAAAACATAATACCGCCTGTTTTTAAGGGCGTCGGGCAGGTACTGCTGCCTTATCCAGTGATTTTCAAAGCTGTGCGGATATTCGTAAAACTGACCTTTAAGCAGAGCGTCATCTCCGTCAAAATGCTTGTTTTGAAGCGTTCCGGGAATAGGACCCGTTCTCCCGTTTCTGACATCGTCCAATGCCGCATCTATCGCAATACACGCAGAGTTTGATTTGGGGCTGTTACATACAAGAATTACGGCATTAGCAAGAGGAATTCGCGCCTCGGGAAGACCGACGGCAAGCGCACTGTCAACCGCCGCCTTGACAATGGGGATAATCATCGGGTAGGCGAGCCCCACGTCCTCGGCCGCGCAGACAATAAGCCTTCTGACGGCTGACGGTAAATCCCCTGCTTCTAATAGTCTTGCAAGATAGTGTAGCGCTGCGTCCGCATCCGAACCGCGCATTGATTTTTGAAAAGCGGAGAGGATATCGTAATGCTCGTCGCCCTCTCTGTCATATCTCAGGGCTGTTTTCTGAGTAAGCTCCTTTGCGTTCTCCAGTATAACTTTTCGCCTTTTGCCGTCTTTCGAAGCGACGGTGCCAAGCACGCAAAGCTCCGCGGAATTAATAGCCTTCCTGACATCTCCGCCGCACGCCGTGGCAATATGAGAGACAACACCCTTTTCGATATCAAGCTTCTCGCCTAAATCAGACTCAAGAAAGGAAAAGGCACGCCTCACGGCCTTTTCAACCTCGGAGGGCTGCGCGTACTTGAATTCAAACACTGTGCTGCGGCTCAGAATTGCACCGTAAACGTAAAAATAAGGGTTTTCTGTAGTCGAGGCTATAAGCGTTATGTCCCCGTTTTCAATAAACTCCAAAAGGGTTTGCTGCTGTTTTTTATTGAGATACTGTATTTCATCAAGGTAAAGAAGTATCCCGCCGGGCGCTGTTAAGGTGTTTATTTCGGCGACAATGTCGCATATATCCTGTGTTGAGGCTGTGGTCCCGTTGAGCTTTCTTAAGCTCTTTTCCGTCCTTTCGGCAATAATCCTTGCAAGAGTGGTCTTCCCCGTACCCGAGGGACCGTAAAATATAAGGTTGGGCAAAAGTCCCGAATTTATTATATTCCGAAGAGGTTTCCCCTCTGAAATCAAATGCTCCTGACCGACTATGTCGTCAAGCGACGAGGGGCGAAGCCTGTCGGCAAGCGGTGTATACATAATAATTCCCTTCCGTAAGCTATATCTTAAATTCCGCGCCGTCGTATGAAACCAAAAAGCCTTTTTCGTCGGCTATATGCTTCAATTCATCGTATATGGGCTTGCCGTTATGTGAAAAGTGGTGCAGGCAAAAGCTTGTTTTTTCGTCGGCGGCTTCAATTTCCAATAACCTGTCCCTTGTTTCTTCACAGCATTTAATGCCCATATGATTCCTTTTACTCTCATTTATAATAGTAGTGCAGTCAAGTGACACAAAATTAAAGTGCGCCCTTTTCTCTGAAAGCCATTGCCAGGTGCTTTCGGGAAATTGACCCGTATCGTGAGCGTAAAGCAGTTTTTTCCCGTCCTTTTCCACACAATACATAAGCGGCCGGGTTTTTTTGTCATGGTCTGCCTCAAGCGGCGTTACCGTATACCCGTCAACCTCGAATGAACAGAAGGCCTTTGCCTCTTTCCAAACAAAAGCATTAAATTTATCAAGTTTGCCTTTTTTAATGGCACGCTCGATGCTCTCCCCTGTGTTGTTCGAGCTGTAAACCGTAATCGGAGACAGTTCTTCAATATCTGCATCAAAATAAGCATAGCCGAATTTTCTGTATTCAAAATCCGACGTGTACAGATGGTCCTCATGGGAGTGTGTTATTAAAAGATTTTTTACCTCTCTTAAATCAAGCCCCCCGTGCAGAACGTGCATATATGTATCTGCGGGAAAATCAATCAGGAGCGCCCGATCAATCAGCGCCTGCGAGCGTGTTCTGATGTTTTTCCCGCCCGCTTTTCTTGCCCTTTCACAAGCCTCGCATGAACAGAAAAGACCCGGGAACCCTTCTCCTGCCGCCGTTCCGAAATATTTAATTCTCATAGCCTTACCCCTTTTGACATCACCATATTGTCTACATATTAAACCCGAAGCTTAAAATTGCCAAAACCTCAAAAAAAATCGCGATATAGCCCATAACGGGCAACGTATACACGCCCTTGCCGAGCCTTTTAAGAAGCAAATCAAAACTCTCCCGCGGCAACCGGTAGTCCTTTAGTTTCTTTATCTTTTTTTCGCTTTCTTTCATATATAAAAAAGTTGCAAAAAACCCCATAAAGATATTGTCAATAATACCAAGGCGTAAAATAAAGTCCAGAGGGCCTGTTTCAATTTCAGTTTGATTGAGTTTTTCAACAGCTTCGTTAAAAAGCTCATGTTCGCTTTCGGTCAGCGTTCCGTCCGCGGTTATCTGGACGAAAACTTCAATTACGGCCTTAAAAGGCTCCTTTGTCACCAAACTGAAGGCTCCTAACCCGAAAAACAGCATATCGAGGGCTAACAGAATTACCGCGAGCTTGTACATACGTTTATTTGCCGCAAACGTAAAAGGAAAAAGAAGCGCAAACAAATTTACTGTTATCTTTCTTCCTGTCTTTTGCAGAAAAACAAATCGAGGCAAATACCTGTAAGTTGCAGAGCCTAAAAAAGTCTCGTATTCCTTTCCCGATATTCCTGCGATATCTGTTTCGGGAGAAATCGGCTCGTTGTTGAAAAAGCCATAGGCATCGGTAGCGTAGATGGTGTGCGAAGCTCTCGTATCTGATTTTCCGCTTCTCGAATGCGTGTTTTTGTCTTCGACCTTTACTCCTTTTAGCTCCCTTATATTATTTTCATAAACAAAGCCGCTCGCGTGCAGCTGTGAGTTTTTACATTTTCCGAATTCCTCCCAGCACTTCCTGTGGTGTGGCGTACCGCACTCGGGGCAGACTACGATATCACTTTGTAATTCAAACTCTCTTTCACATACAGGGCATTGTTCGCCCGAATATCTCATATTATAACCTTACCTTTCAACTGTCCTAAAAGACTAAAACTACACAGCTTATATTGTACTAAAAACGTTTGTGAATTACAATATTTATTTGATTTTTCTTTTATTTACCCTATTCTTTAATAATTCCGTTGAAAAAGTGAAGATTGTATGATATACTTTATCAGTTAGATATTATATCTAGCTATATATTATATATACAATTATATACAATCAGAGTAATTTTGAGGTGAATTTTGTTGGATAACTCCTCCTTCAATTTCTTTTTGTCGGATATCTGGCCTGCTGTTTTAGAGGAATGCAAAAAAAACGTGGCAACGGAAGCTGCTTATAGGTTGTGGATAAGCTCTCTTACCCCGCAGAGCTTTGAAAACGGTAAGGTTTGTCTTACAACGCACGAATTCAAACGGTCAATAATTATCGGGAAATTTCTTCCGGTCATAAAGTCGGCCTTTATGAGTGTGCTCGGATTTGATATTGACATTGAGATACTCGCCTTGCGCAGTGAGGACGAGAACGAAGAGGCGGACACTTCGCCGAAATCCTTTGAAAGCACTTTTGATACCTTTATCGTAGGCTCGTCAAACAGGCTCGCTTACGCCGCCGCAAACGCCGTGGCAAAGAATCCCGGAGGTGTACACAACCCGCTTTTCATATACGGGCGTTCGGGTCTTGGAAAAACGCATCTGTTAACGGCTATAGAAAAGGAAATTCTCAAAAGGAAGCCGAAAACCCGTATCCTTTATACTAATGGGGAAAGCTTTACAAACGACCTTGTCGCTCATGTTCTTGAGAAGAAAATGTCGGATTTCCACAAGAATTACCGCAATGCCGATGTACTGCTTTTCGACGATGTCCAGTTCATAGCCGGAAAAATTCAGACTCAAGAGGAGTTTTTTCATACATTTAACGCCCTTATAAACACGGGCAAGCAAATAGTTTTGACTTCGGATCGTCCTCCTAAGGATATCGAACGGTTAGAGGAAAGACTCACCTCTCGTTTTGAGCAGGGACTTCTTGTGGACATACAGCCGCCTGATTATGAGACAAGAATGGCTATAATAAAGCGAAAGTCCTCGGCGCTGGGGTTGGAGCTTCCCGATGATGCGGTAGAATACATAGCGGAAAAGCTGAAGACGAATATCCGTCAGCTTGAGGGTGCCGTTAAAAAGATACATGCCATAACCCTGATTGATCCCTCTTTGCCGCCTATTGTTCTCGCTAATGAGGCAATTAAAGATGTCCTTACCGTAAACCGTCCCATAAGCGTTATTATAAGCAATATTATAGAACAGGTTGGAAAAACCTTTGGTGTATCCGTCGAGGATATTCGCTCAAATAAAAAGAAAGCGACCATTTCAAACGCGCGTCAATTCTCAATGTATATAATCAGAGAAATCACAAACCTTTCTTTGGAAGCTATCGGTAAGGAATTCGGCGGGAAAAATCATTCAACCGTTCTTTATTCGATAGAAGCGGTTGAAAAGAAGATGGAGCAAAATCCCGCTCTCAAGGCAACACTGTTTGAGATTACGAAGAATATTCAAGAAAATTAACAAGGGTTTCTTAAACAGTTTCTTAAACATTTAACAAAGCTTTCTCAACAAATTAGTAAATTTTCCCGTATGGAAAAACAGCTTTTTAAAATTCAACAATTTCCGAACAAGCATTTTTTCCCCTCTCCCCTTTTCCTTAAAGGACTTTGCCTTTTCCCTACAATTTAAACACTGTCTAAAACAACTACTATATTAATTATCTTTTTTGGAGGTATACAAATGAAAATCCAATGTAACACGCACCTTCTCTCAGAAGTTTGTTCAACCGTCCAAAGAGCGGTTTCACAAAAAAGTACCCTTCCTGCAATTGAAGGGATATTAATCCAAACAAAGAACTCAAAACTGTTGCTTTCCGGCTATGACCTTGAAATGGGAATTTCCACGTCAATCGACTGCAAAACGGAAAAGGAAGGCAGTATAGTATTAAATGCGCGTTTACTTTGCGATATTTTAAGGTCTCTTCCCGCCGAAAAGGTGTCGATACAGGTAGATGAGCACAATCTTTGCCGCATACATTCCGGTGATGTGGATTTTTCGCTCATAGGTCTTCCCGCGGACGATTATCCGGAGCTTCCGTCGGTGAGCGGGGGCTATAATCTTAATGTTAAACAAGCGGTTCTTAAGGAAATGATAAGACAAACTATTTTTGCGGTTTCAACAACAGATAACAAGCTTGTTCATAAGGGAATTAAAGTTGAGGTTTTTGAGGGTAATTTAAGACTCATCGCGGTTGACGGCTTTCGTTTGGCATTGAGAAATGAGCCTATTAGTTATACCGGGGACGAGCTTTCCTTTGTAGTCCCGTCAAAAACCTTTGTAGAGGTCATGAGGCTTTCTTCTTCCGAGGAAGAAAATATAGTTTTGAACGTGGGAAAAAGAATTGTTTCCTTTGATATTGGCGGGTATTCGCTTGTTTCAAGACTTTTGGAAGGGGAATTTCTCAAATATAAATCTACTATTCCGAACACCTATTCGACATTGGCTAATGTCAATTTAAGACTCTTTACCGAAAGTATAGAAAGGGCATCTCTTATAATTACAAATAAGAATAAAAGTCCCGTGCGCTGTATTTTTGATGAGGATACCATTAAAATTTCGAGCACAACCGCTTTAGGTGCCGTAAATGACAGAATTCCCGCAAAAATTGAAGGAAAAAGGCTTGAGATAGGATTTAATAATACTTATCTGCTTGATGCTCTAAAGGTCTGTGATACAGACGAAATAAGAGTTGAGCTAAACAGTCAAATTTCTCCTATTATAATAAAGCCGCTTCAGGGAGATTCGTTTCTTTTCCTAATTCTCCCGGTAAGACTTAAGTCTGAGTGATTTTACGTGAAAAAAATTAAAGTAAAGCTGTCCAAAATAAATAATATTCCGTTCAAGCTGCAGACTGATTTCATAAAGCTTGACAGTCTTTTAAAGGCTGTGGACGCAGTAAATACCGGCGGTCACGCAAAAATGGTTATAGCTGAAGAAAGGGTTAAAGTCAACGAGAAAATATGCCTTCAAAGAGGAAAAAAAATAAGAGCGGGCGATTTTGTGGAGTTTGGCTTAAACAGATATATTATTACAAAAAATGATAGTTGAAAGCTTATTCTTAAAAAATTTTCGGAACATTGAAGAGTTAGAAGCAGACCTTTGTCCCGAAGTCAATATTATATATGGAAAGAATGCACAGGGTAAAACGAACATTGTTGAAGCTCTGTGGCTTTTTACGGGATACAAAAGCTTCCGCAGTTCAAGGGATTGCGAGCTTATAATGTTCGGAAAGGAATCCGCAAAAATCAGGGCCGATTTTAAAACAAACAGCAGAAACGTAACATGCGAAATAGCAATTTCGGATAAACGCAAATGCTCAAAAAATTCGATTTTGCTGCAATCGCCGTCCGCACTTACAGGAGAATATCCCGCTACGCTCTTTTCCCCTTCTCATCTTTATTTAATTAAAGGCGGACCCGCTGAAAGAAGAAGGTTTCTTGATATAGCAATTTGTCAACTGAGTCCGGGTTACGCCCACGCTCTCAAAAAATACAAAATGGCGCTTACTCAAAGAAATATACTTCTTAAGGACATACAGTATCACAGCGAATTGTACGATACTCTTGAAATGTGGGAAGCACAGCTTGCCTTGTTCGGGGCAAAAATTGTTTTGAAAAGACTGAAATATGTTGATCTCCTTAAAAGCCTTACACAAGAGATTTATGACGGGATATGCGGCGGAAAAGAGAGCCTTAGTATAATGTATTTGATGGGAAGCTTACACGAAAAAAGCCGAAGCGAACAGGAAATAAAGGAAGAACTGACAGAAAAATTAAAACAGACACGCAAGGAAGATATTCTTATTAAAAACACAAGTGTCGGTCCTCACAGAGACGATTTAATCGTTTATATAAACGGAAAAAGCGCAAGAAGTTACGGCTCACAAGGTCAGCAGCGCTCAGCTGCACTCGCGTTAAAGCTCGGAGAAGCTCAAGTTATCAGGGAAATAATCGGGGAAAACCCAATAGTACTGCTTGACGATGTTATGAGCGAGCTTGATTATAAGAGGCAAGACTATGTATTAAATAAGATAAAGGGATATCAGGTGGTTATTACCTCTTGCGAGCCGCCACAGTCCAAAAGGCTCACTTGCGCAAAAATGTTTCAGATATCCGACGGGAGAGTTGTGAGCTGATGTATATACATTTAGGACATGTTACCCTTACGGCCCTAAAAAATATTGTCGGAATTTTTGATATGGATACGGCAACTGTTCAAAAGGCTACAAGGAATTTTTTACGACAGGGTGAAATTAATCACGAAATCATAAACGTTTCAAACGAATTGCCGAAAACCTTTGTGGTATGTGAAAGAAAAGGCGTAAAAAAAACATATATTTCCCCTGTTGCCGTGGGAACTCTCGAAAAAAGACTTAACAGAAAATTATAAAATGACAGGCAAAAAAGCAAACGGAGGCTTTAAATTGGACGAAACAAACAACAACTTTAATAATTCGCAAGAGATAGAACGAGAAATTGACACAAGCGTCAGTGAATTATACGATGCAAGCGCCATTCAGGTTCTTGAGGGTCTTGAGGCAGTCAGGAAGAGACCCGGTATGTATATCGGCTCAACGGGTCCTCGCGGTCTGCATCATCTTGTTTACGAAATAGTAGACAATTCTATTGATGAGGCGTTGGCAGGTTTTTGCACACATATAGACGTTGAAATCCTTCCGGAAAATATTATCGTTGTAAAGGACAACGGGAGGGGAATTCCCACAGGAGTAACAGAGCAGCAGGGAATTCCCGCCGTTACAATTGTCCTTACAATGCTCCATGCGGGCGGCAAATTCGGAGGCAGCGGTTATAAGGTTTCCGGAGGACTGCACGGAGTGGGTTCGTCTGTTGTTAATGCCCTCTCCGAGTGGTTTGAGGTGGAGGTTTCTCAAAACGGAAAAAAACATTACCAGAGGTTTGAGAGAGGCGAAATAGCGTCCGAGCTGAAAATTATCGGGGAAACCAAAGAAACGGGCACGCTTATTCGATTTAAGGCAGACCCCATGATTTTTACTGAAACCGTAGAATATGAATATGAAGTTCTTCAGCGCAGAATGCGTGAGCAGGCATTTCTTAACGCGGGGCTTTCAATTTCTTTGAAGGATTCAAGAGATTCGGAAAATATTGTTGAGAACACTTTTAAGTATGAAGGCGGACTGAAAAGCTTTGCCGAATATATTACTTCAAGCAGAGGTCTTACTGCTTTACATGAAAAGGCCATACATTTTCTTGCAAATTACGGGGATAAAAGCGTTGAAATCTCAATGGTTTATAACAACAGCTACAACGAAATTATATTAAGCTTCGCAAACAACGTACGAACTATTGACGGCGGTACCCACGAAACGGGCTTTAAGACTGCCCTTACAAGAGTGTTTAACGATTACGGTAAAAAATACGGAATTCTTAAAGAAAATGATAAAAACCTTTCAGGCGATGATGTGAGAGAAGGTCTTACGGCAATAATCAGCGTCAAGCTTACCG
The DNA here is from genome assembly GCA_002069015.1 of Firmicutes bacterium ADurb.Bin300. Lineage (GTDB taxonomy): Bacteria > Bacillota > Clostridia > Oscillospirales > Acutalibacteraceae > DTU089. The sequence continues at coordinate 9,122 of MWBL01000028.1, forward strand.
ACGCTCAATTTGAAGGGCAGACAAAGGGAAAGCTCGGGAATACCGATATAACTCCGCTTGTATCACAAACCCTTTACAATAAGCTTATGACTTATTTCGAGGAAAATCCGTCTGTGGCAAAGGCTATCTTCAATAAAGCGCTTGATGCCTTCAGGGCGCGCGAGGCCGCCAGAAAAGCGAGGGAGAATGCAAGGAGAAAATCAGCGCTTGAAAACAACTCTCTTCCCGGAAAGCTTGCCGACTGTACCGAAAAGGATCCGTCAAAAACCGAGCTGTTTATTGTTGAGGGAGACTCTGCAGGAGGTTCTGCCAAGGAAGGAAGAGACAGAGCCATCCAAGCGATTTTGCCTCTTTGGGGGAAAATGCTCAACGTAGAAAAGGCACGGCTTGACAAGGTCATAGGAAACGAAAAGCTAATGCCTGTTGTTACCGCCTTGGGTACGGGCATAGGTGAAGATTTTGATTTGTCAAAGCTAAGATACCACAAAATAGTCATTATGGCAGACGCCGATGTTGACGGTCTGCACATCAGGACATTGTTTTTGACATTCTTCTTCAGATATATGAGAGCGCTTATTGATGCAGGGCACATATATATTGCACAGCCTCCTCTATATAAAATAAGTAAGGGGAAAAAATCGGCATATGCCTTTTCCGACGAGGAGAGAGACAGACTCATTGAAGAATTCGGAAGCAATTGCGAGATTCAAAGGTACAAGGGTCTTGGTGAAATGGATTCCGATCAGCTTTGGGAAACCACAATGAGCCCGCAAACACGAACTGTATTAAGAGTAACAGTTGAGGATGCGGTCGAGGCAGACGAAACCTTTTCAATTCTTATGGGCGACAAGGTCGAGCCAAGGCGTGAGTTTATTGAGAAAAATGCAAAGTACGTCAGAAACCTTGACGTTTAACGGGGGTAAAAACAAGTGGATAAATTTGAAACCGAAAACGGCGCTAACGTGATTGACGAAAATAACCCGAGTAATTACGAAAATGAAAAAATAATTAACATCGAAATAAATAAGGAAATGAAAAAATCCTATCTTGATTATTCGATGTCAGTAATAATTTCGAGAGCTCTTCCCGATGTAAGGGACGGACTTAAGCCCGTTCACCGCCGGATTCTTTATACTATGTACGAAAACGGACTGACGCCTGAAAAGCCGCATAGGAAATGCGCCGATACCGTAGGCGCGGTTTTGGGGCGTTATCATCCTCACGGAGATGCCTCCGTATATGATGCAATGGTGCGCCTTGCGCAAAGCTTCAGAATAAGATATATGCTCGTAGACGGTCACGGAAACTTCGGCTCCGTTGACGGTGACCCGCCTGCGGCATACCGTTATACAGAGTCGAGAATGAGCAAATTGGCTGTTGAGATGCTTACCGATATTGAAAAGGATACGGTTGATTTCTCCCCAAACTATGACGACCGCTTAAAAGAGCCCTCGGTTCTCCCGTCAAGATTTCCGAATTTGCTCGTAAACGGTTCTTCGGGGATAGCGGTAGGAATGGCAACTAATATTCCTCCCCACAATATGCGCGAGGTTGTGGACGGGCTGCGCTGTCTTATAGACAACCCCGACGCCTCCCTTGAAGATTTAATGAGGTTTATTAAAGGTCCCGATTTTCCTACCTCAGGCGTTATTATGGGCAAAAGCGGGATAAGAGCAGCTTATGCAACCGGAAAAGGAAAGGTTGTCATGCGCGCCAAAGCGGAAATCGTGGAAGATAAAAGCGGCAGATTTAAGATTGTCGTTACGGAAATTCCGTATCTTGTTAATAAGGCAAGGCTTATACAATCAATAGCAGAGCTTGTCAAGAATAAGAGAATTGAAGGAATTTCGGATATAAACGATTATTCCTCAAACAGAACCGGTATGCAAATTGACATTGACCTTAAGCGCGACGCTAATCCGCAGGTCATCCTAAACAGATTATACTCATTTACTCAAATGCAAGATACCTTCGGTATAATTATGCTTGCGATTGTAAACGGAGAGCCTAAAATTTTATCGCTTAAAGAAATTTTGCAACAATATATCGATTATCAGTGTCAAATTATTGTAAGGCGAACACAATATGACCTGAACAAAGCCCAGGAAAGGGCGCATATACTCGAGGGACTTTTAATAGCTCTTGATTTTATAGATGAAGTTATAAAAATTCTCAGAAGCTCTCCCGACCAGCCGACTGGCAAGGAAAGACTCGTTGAACGCTTTGCGTTAGATGATGTTCAGGCTCAGGCGATTGTTCAGATGCGTTTAGGACAGCTTACAGGGCTTGAAAGGTCTAAAATAGAAGAAGAAACAGCGGCGTTGAAGCTTAAAATAGAGGAGTATTTGGAGCTTTTAGGCTCGCGCGAAAAGGTTCTTGAGACATTAAAGACAGAAGTTAGCGCCATAGCCGACAAGTACAGCGATGAAAGACGCACGAAAATCGAGAGTGTCAGCGGCGAGGTCGATGTGGAGGATCTTATTCCTGAAGAATTTTGTGTGTTTACTTACACGACGATGGGATATATAAAAAGACAGACCTTAGATGAATACAAGCTTCAAAAACGCGGAGGAAGAGGGATAAAGGGAATGACCCGCCGCGAGGACGATGTTGCGGAAACCATGTTTATGTGCTCAACTCATGAGTATGTTATGTTTTTTACTACCAAGGGCAGAACATACAGGCTTAAGGGTTATGAAATTCCCGAAGGCAGCCGCACGAGCAAAGGGATAAATGTAGTCAACATTCTCCCGCTTGAGCAGGATGAAAAGATATCTGCAATGATAAGAGTCCCTAAAATCGAAGACGAAAAATACCTCTGCATGGTAACGCGCAAGGGAATAATCAAACGAACGGCTCTTAACGAATACAAAAATGTCAGGAAAAAAGGCGTTATAGCCATAAATCTTGACAGGGACGATGAGCTTGCATGGGTTAAGCTTACAGACGGAAACAGCGACCTTCTCGTTGCCACTAAAAAGGGGATGAGCATACGCTTTAACGAAAAGGACTGCAGACCTATCGGGCGAACCGCAAGAGGAGTAAAGGCTATAACACTCGGCTCGGGAGACAGCGTTATAGGAATGTCTGTTCTGCGCGAGGGCGGAAAGATTTTGACGGTAAGCGAAAGCGGCTTTGGAAGAAGAAGCGATGAGAGTGATTACAGACGTCAATCCAGAGGCGGCAAGGGTCTAATCAACTACAAGACAAAAAAATTCGGAGAAGTTGCGGCAATACGAGTAGTTGACGACACCGATGATATAATAATTATTTCAACCGACGGAATAATAATAAGAATCCCCGCAAACGATATTAGGGAATGCGCAAGACCTTCAAAAGGCGTTATTGTTATGAAGGTCAACGAAGGCGAAAAAGTCGCTACGCTTTCAAGAACGCCCGGCGAACCCGAGGGGGAAGACAGCGACGAAGAGAAAGAAGAAACGGACCAAATACAAGGTCACGATGAAAATTAACCGACCGGAGGAGCTTATGCAGGATTCAGATAATGAAAAAGAGAAGATAAACGAGGGTCCGAATAACGAGAGTCAGCAGCAAAACCCCGAGGAGAAAACACAGTACGAACAGGATGAAATATTGCGGGAAGAGCCGCAAAAGGCAGAAAAAGCGGGCAAAAAAGCTTTGTCAAAAAAGAAAAAAACCGCTGTAATCGTTTCTGCAGTTCTTGCCGTGATAATCGCCGTTGTGGGAGCGGGTCTTATTTACACAGCGGTAAAGCTCGGCAAGCTCAACAAGGGTAAGGATGATTCCGGGATAATAGCTGATGACCCGATATTCGAGGAATCGGATTTTTCTTCAATCGACGCCGATTTAAATGCCGCAAGCTTTAAGGAAGCTATAAAGGAATGGGCAACAAACGGCGGAGAGGTTATGTCAAGCAAGAATGTAATCAATGTCCTTTTGATAGGATATGACAACAGAAAAAACGAGCTTTCCGGCAATACGGACGCGCTAATGCTCATGAGCTTAAACAGAAAAACGAAAAAAATAACGATGTCGTCATTTTTAAGGGATACATATGTCTATTATGAAACAGATGACGGGAAAGCGGGGTACAACAAAATTAATGCCCTTTGCAGTATAGGCGGCGCTCAGTGTCTTAAGAAAGCAATAGAAAATCACTACAAAATAAGCGTAGAAAATTATGTTGCCGTAAACTTCGCGTCCTTTGAGAAGCTTATAAACGAAATGGGCGGAATCAATGTAACCGTTCAAAAGTATGAGTCGAGTTATTATAAAACTTATTTTAAAAAAGAAATACCCTTCGGAGAAAACGTTCTTCTTGACGGCTTTCAGGCTCTTGGTTTTTGCAGAATAAGAAAGTGTGACGCCGACAACGATGTAAGCCGTGTAAGGCGTCAGCAGCAAGTTATCAAAGCTATAATAGACAAGGTTTCCGAAGCCTCGGCAACCCAGGTTGACGACTATCTCGATGCCGTGCTTCCGTATATTTCAACAGACCTTAAAAACCAGGAAATAATCAGTCTTGGAACAAAAGCAATTTGGTTTAAGTGGTATAATTACGAAATACAAAATATGCAATTACCTACTGAAGAATCAAGATATGGCTATGAGGGCTCAACGTGGATATGGGCTATTGATTTTCCCCTTTCGGCACAGGCGGTACAAAAGGCCATTTACGGAATGACGAATATAGTGCTTTCCGAGGGAAGAAAAACGATAATAGACATACTTCGCGGTTCATTGACGGGGACGGGCAGCAGCTCTGCAAAAGCGACGCCGTCAACTACGGGAGAAAACAAGGAACAAGAGACAACAAATCTTGCTACAACGACGGATAATACGACGCAAAGCTATGAGCAAGCGGACTCATCAACCTCAGCAGCAAGTGAAACGTCAACGACAACCGAAGGAATTTCAGACAATACTGAGGTCGAAAACACACAACAAGAATCTCTAAACAATGATTAAAAAAGGAAATATGGCAAGAAATAAAAAGGGGAACCCGGAAAGGGTCATAAAAAGAAAAAGCTACTATGGCTTTGCCGGGAAATATCCCGGCGAGACTATATACGCCACATATCTTATCGGGGACAGCCGAAAGGTCAAGCGAAAAGAAACAGTAAAAAAGTTTCTTACGGTCTTGCTTCTCATTTTACTTTTTTGCCTTGCCTATATAATCACTTACACCGCGTTAAATATTTCTCAAGCAAGCTTTTAGTGTTAAGGGAAAACAGAAAAAATGTTGCCGCATTATTGCGTGCAACATTTTTCTGTTTAAGGAAACATAAACAAAGAATTAATTATTTCTCGACACAAGCAGCTCATCAATAAGAGCATACCCTTGTGCCTGTTTAATTGTTTTTATGCTGTCAAGAAAGGGCTTTGCAACTCTATGGTATTTCGCGTTTTCGTCTTGTGCCCTGTTTATCCTGTGCGTTATGACGTTAAGCTCGTGTTTGGCAGCCTCAACCTTTGCCTTTGCTGCTGGAATTTCTTCCTTTTCCTTCTTTTTCTTGGCATCATAATAAGCCTTGTAAGCTTTTTCCAGAGTCTCATGTGCCCTTTCTTCTTCTTCAAAGAGAGAGGCGAAAGCGGAAGAGTCGAATTCCTCAACGCCGTTGGGATAATACTTTTCAATACCCTTTTTGCTTTTAAGCATTGCCTTTGTCAGAGCAATGCGTTGTTTTTTTAATGACTTTTCTTCTGCCGTGCCTGAAGGCAGGCGTTTAGCGTGGGACAGCTCTTCTTTTTTTATATCCGTAAGACCCTTAAGCCCCATGGAAAAAATAAGCTGAGCATCGGACAGCTTTGCCTTTCCGCCGGCAGTTGTATATTTTTCCGTCTCCTCTAGAACGAGCTTTGCTATCTGAATTTCGCTGTTTTGTTCTAAAGCTTTCCTGTATTCCCCTTTACCGCTTTTTTTAAGATTTCCGTCAAGAGCCGTTAAGCCCAGCCGGGAATCCCTTCGCGCCTTGGAAATTATGGCGCAAATCTCGTTTTGAGCCTGTTCGTCACGTATTCCGTTTGCATAATCCTCGAAGAAAGCACGAATTTTAAGAATTTCAACGATAGCCTTTTGCTTTGTTTCGGTTAAATCGTAGAAAAAATACGGGATAACATTCATTATCGCCCCGACAACTGAGAACATTATCAGTGAGGACATAAGACTTTTGAAAACGTTTTCATCGTAAAGAATATCATAAAGATTCTCATATCCGTTCCCGACATGTAAGCCGTGGCTTTTATAAACGAAAGGCAGAACACTGCTTGTAACCATGCTCACGATACTGCCTATAAGCCCAACGGCAGAGAACATACCGTCTATCCTTTCGCCTGTAATATATTGCTGATAATCTCTTATATCTCCCTGTATTGCGGGGTCGAGAACATGCGCAAACGCCCCGACAATCGCATTAAGATACAAGAAAACCAAAACTATCCAAATATTTGAAAGACTCGGATAAAGACAGGCTATAAATATTATATTAAAAAGGTTTGTGACAATAAGAACCTTTTTCTTTCCGAAACGCTTGATAGCCCACGGAGCAAACATCATTCCCCAGAGCGAACCGTTTCCGTAAAGTGTTACTATAATGCCGTATTGGTTTCCCGTACACGCCCTCTGGTATTGATACAGCCAAAATAATATATTTGCATAAAAAGCCTCTAAAAAACCGAGCCATCCTGCAAGAGATATTATCCAGAAATACTTATTTTTCGCAACAGCCTTTAAGGCACTGAAAAAATTGACCTTAACTACGTGAGTTTTTGCAAGAATAAGCTTTTCACGCGTATTTACAAACACAATTACGGAAAGAAGAATGCCTACGATGGCTATAGGAGGATAAATATAGCGATAAAGATTAATATCCGTCATATTATTGTTAAAATATCGCTGTGCCAGCACAGGCGTTATGGCGTTGATAATACTCGGAGCAAGAGAATAAATAACGGATTTTATTCCAAGAACATTAGTCCTTTCCTGGGAATCCGGAGATAAAACATGAATAAGGTTTTCGTAAGCTTCCCTGAAAAAACTGAAGAAAAATTGAAAGCCGAAGTTAAAAAGAAGAATAATTACGCATTTGGTAAAGTAAGTAAGTCCTTCGTAGGGTATCCAAACAAAGGCGATTGCCAAAACTGTACAGGGTATTCCCATTTTTATAAGAAACGGACGATATTTACCGTTTTTGCTTCTTGTATTATCGATGATATTTGCACGCAGTGCAGTCAGGGGAAAGCTTGAGATTACCGCGATTATGTACATAAAGTAAAGATGCCTTGAGTCTATGCCTATTGTGTTTCCTATAAGCACATTGCTTGTCGAAAGCAGCATTTTGTTGACAATGTCAATTATAAAATATACACCGATGCCGCCCCCGGAATAAGAGAGAATTTCCTTGTAAGACATATATTTGCCTACATCGGGAGTTTTCCAAAAAGTTTTTACCTTTTTTGCGTTTTCAAGAATTATGTTAAGCCTGTTCAATGCTTGTCCCCCAATCACTTTTGTTTAATAAGTATATCAAATTGTGGGGGAAATAGCAATATTAATGAGTCTTATAACGAAAAAATACCGCCGTTAAGGCGGTATAAAATCATCGAAAAAAGCAAAACAGGAATTATTTTCGCCCCGTTGAACCGAAACCGCCCGCGCCGCGGTCCGTTTCGTCAAGCTCCGGGACAACCGTTAATTCGGGAATGGCTATGGGAACAATAAGCATTTGGGCAATTCTTTCACCCGGCTCAATTGTATATGGGCAATCAAATTGATTTATGAGACCTACAGAAAGCTCTCCGCGATAGTCGCTGTCAATAACCCCGACGGAATTAAGTAAGCCTACTCCGTGTTTAACGGCGAGACCGCTTCTTGGAAAAACAAGCGCAACATAATCGTTTGAGGGAAGAGAAATTGCAAGCCCCGTTGGGATGAGCGCGCTTTTGCCGGGAGGAAGCACGAGCTTTTCCTCTAAAGCGGCACACAAATCAAGTCCGGCACTGTCTTGTGTCCCCCTGACGGGGATTTTTGCGCAGTCGCGGAGCTTTTTAATTTTAATCTGCATATCAATTTCCCCAGATACCGGTGGAAGGCTTTTTTTCGTCTTCTATTTTAAGTCTTTCAAGCTCTCTTTTATAAAAATCGCGTTCAGACTTAGCCTTAGCCGCATCCTCGAGATAATCCTTAACCTGAGCGCGCAGATTATCAGCGGAGTCAGTTGCTTTTTTTGCTTCGTCCGCAAGCTCAAGCGCGACGAAAATTGCGGCTTGAGTACTTGAAAGCTTTGCGTTGCGAAGGACATTCCTGAGCTTTTCGTCGATTTCGCTCGCAAGAGTTTGCATATATTCTTCGCTTTCTTCAGCAGAAATTATATAATCCGAGCCGCAAATTCTGAGCTTATAAGTTTTTTTGACCATTACATGCTTCCTCCCGTTTTACAATAAAATAATTATACATTATCAAAAGAAAATTGGCAACCACTACATATTGTTAGGTTATATTAATTATGTACAACTTATTCATTGCATTTTACCGTAACAATTGATATACTAATATTTAATTTCTATAATGAATTTGGAGATTTTATAATGCACGAAGACTTTAATCCCGGACACGTAAGCGCACAGCAGCCCGGGCAAGGGCAAGGATACAGGCATTACTCATACGGACCGCGAACGCCGCAAAGCGTTTACGGGACACAGGGTTATAGCGCGTATTACCCCGTTGACCCGAACCTTATAGGCGTGATTGAAGAGAAGGCGGGCATAAAAAAGAGAGCATTCATTGCGGGTGTTTGCATGCTCGGATATCTTTTGATGCAGTTGGTTCTTGTTTCAATAATTACAGAGGGAAGCATATGGAGCTTTTATCAGGAAAATTATTATTTTAAATCGGGAACGGAGATTATTTATTCAATTTTTGCCCTTGGTCTCCCGTTTTTTTCATTATATTTATTTGCTAAAAAAAGAGGTATCGCAAAACTTGACAGCTTCGAAAAGCCCAAGCGCGCCGTGTACTCGGTTTCGATGATTTTTATGGGCTTCGGACTTTGTTTGCTTTCAAGCTATATTGCAAACTTCATTTATGCCCTGTTTGACAGTGTGGGAGTTATTCTGCCTTATGAGGATTTTACTCCGCCCTTGACGGTAGGGGCAATTGCGCTGCTGTTCGTTAAAACGGCGATAGTACCCTCTTTCATAGAAGAGTTTGCTGTAAGGGGATTTCTGCTTCAAACAATCAGAAAATACGGGGATGGCTTTGCAATAATCATGAGCTCTCTTGTGTTCTCGCTTCTTCATGCCAATGCGGTTCAAATTCCCTTTGCTTTTTTAGCGGGGCTTGCATTGGGGTACGTTTATTGTAAGACAAACAGCATATGGACGTCTGTATTAGTTCATTTTCTCAACAATGCACTCAGTTGTGTCGAGCTTGTTATCTTTGCTGCAATGCCCCGGGAAAAGGCTCAGGCGATCGACATGGGAATAACCGCAGCAATTGGGATAACCGCCCTTATTTCCTTGCTGATTGTTTTTTTATCTAAAAACTTTCCGCTTAAAAAGGTTCAGTCACATTTGGAATACAAGAAAAAGGCAAGAGTTTTTATAACTCAGCCGATGTTCTTTATTATGGCACTTTTTTATATCGGAATAACCGTATTTGAAGTAATCAGGGCAAACATATGAACGAGCGTTTTTTTATGCACCAGGCAATAGAGCTTGCACGGGAAGCGTTTGAAGATGGAGAGGTTCCCGTGGGAGCGGTAATTGTGAAAAGCGGAGAAATAGTCGGCAGGGGCAGAAACAGACGCGAAAAGAGTAAAAACGCCTTAGACCATGCTGAAATCGAGGCAATTAATGAGGCGTGCCGTGCATTAGGGGGATGGCGTCTTTGGGAGTGCGATTTATTTGTAACTCTTGAGCCTTGTCCCATGTGCGCGGGCGCTATTGTCAATGCACGAATAAGAAAAGTGTTTTTCGCTTGCTTCGACAGGAAGAACGGAGCCGTTGGGAGCACGGTAAATTTATTCGCTATTGCAGGCAGCTACCGTCCCGAATATGAGGCAGGCATAAACGAGGCGGAATGCTCTCGGTTAATGAGTGATTTTTTTAAAAAGCTGCGAAAATAACCGGCAGCTTACTTGCTGCCGGCTGCCGTAATATTTAATTATTTTAAATTTATCTTGTTATTCCCTCAAGAAAGTTTACCTCAAGGACCTTTCCGTCTTTGCCGACGCGGAAGGTTTTTATTTCATTCTTCCCTATATCAAACCAAAAGCCGTTGTCAAAAAGCTCGCTCATTAGCATACAGCGAGAATTCTTTCCTTGAGTTTCGTTTAGCCTGATTATAACATCACCGGAATTATCCTCACAAAGCTTAACGGCAGAAACAACGACATTTTCGGCGTTAATTGACATGAAGCTTTTCTTTTGCGGCAGAATGCCCTTATGATAGCTTTCCGAGATTACCGCTATATTGGGAAGATTATTAAGAAGATGTGCTTCCCTTGACGCATCGCTGCTTTCGGCCTCTCCCTCATGCAAATAAACACCATAGACAAAGCGCTGGAGCCCTTCGTCCGTGAAGTTGAAGTTTGCCGCGGGACGCCCCGAATAATGGTCTGCAAAAATAACGTTTCTAAGGCAAGTCAGCCGCAGCTCGCTTCCCGGAAAGTCATAGCTGTATTTAGAATCGCTCATGACGGTAATTCCCGCGCGCTTGCCGTTTTCAAGACTTACGGTTAAATCTGCCCAGCTTTGAGAGGACTCCTCCTCACCGTTTACCGGACGCTTAATAAAACCTGCGGGTATTTCATATGTTGAAACAGCATCGAAGCCTGAAAGCGGGAAGGCCATTTTAAGAATGGAAAACTGCTCTTGCCAAAACGCCTTGCATTCGACTCTGAGAGTTTTCTGTTTCTTGGCAAGGATGAATTCCTGGACAAGATAAGAGTCGTTAAACCTATGCTTTGTTCTGATAACGTCACGCAAAGAGCCGCTCTCGATTTTCTCGATTGAAACGAGCTGCATTAAGCCCTTAATATCATGAAATTCAAAACGGTTGTGCGCCCAGGTGTCCGTATCATCATCATTAATTACGGTGGGAATTGCAAGGAATTTATCCCTTGCGTATTGCAAGCCGCTTTTGTTGTTTATAAGGCTTTTAATATAACCCGTTTCCCCGTCAAATTCTACTTTGATAAACTCGTTTTCAAGCGTCAGCTCCTGCTTTGGCTTTTCAAGGTCTTCTGCGTGTGCCGACGGGTCAAGCATAAGCCAAAAAACACTATAGCCCAAAGGGTCGACAGAGGCAAGAAACGCTGTGTCAAGATGTGTATCGTTCGAACGGGAGGAACGTATATTCTGGAATAAAACCGGGTTGCCGTCGCTGTCTGTCACTCGGGACGACGGGTGGTTTGTCTTAACCGGAATTTCGATAGGATACGAGGTCGGGTTAAACACTGCTATAGGTCGCGCAAAATTCTGCCTTGCCCCGGTAAGATGGCGGACCTCTTCGTTAACTGCATCGGAAACGCCGTCAATCCAAGTGTCAATATACCTTGATATACGCAAAACCGCGTTGTTGTAGACGCGGGCGGCTATAGTCATGGCGTGACCCTGTGAATCCTTGACATCTTCATAAGACTCCATAATGGAGCAGCCGCACAAAACATCATGGAATTGATTATAGCAAACATCAAGCCAGGCCTGCTTAAGCTCAGATGTAGAGGGTTTGCCCTCAAACTCAAGGGCGGCAGCGGTATCCCATTTCTCTGCCGCGGTAAGCAAATTCTCAGCCCTGCGGTTGAGCTGCTTTACAAGCGAAGTTGCGCTGTAACAGCCGCTTGCATGATGCTGCAGGTCATCCGTCCACACAGGAAGATCAAGCTTTTGCTGACATACCGCATCAAAAAAATCATCGGGCGAAGAGAACTCAAGCTCACAAAACCCTTCTGATTTCATATTGGAAATCAAAAAATCCAAATCACCCTTTGTCGGACCTCCGCCGTGGTTGCCGACGCCGTAAAACAGCATCATGGCATGACCTGATTGATTAGCCCTTTCTGAAAGAGTGGCAATGTCCTTTGTCAGCGACATTGAGCCCGAGGTGGCGTAACCCGTTGGGATACGATAAGTAAGAACGCGCGAGCCGTCGGCACTGTCCCACCAGAAGAGATTTTCCGGAGCTTCGGAATTTTCGCGCTTGTTCGGACGCATCATCACATAAGCGGTCATTCCGCCTTTTCTAAGCAATTGCGGAATCATAGCGTTGTGACCGAAGGAGTCGACATTATACCCCGTGCGGCAGATTTTACCGAATTTCTCATAATAGTAAAGCTGACTGTAAAGCGCTTGACGGGCGAAGCTTTCACCCGAGGGCATATTACAGTCGGGCTGTACCCACCAACCGTTTACGGGCACCCATCTCCCCTGTCTTACCCTGTTACGAATTTCCTCGAACATATCGGGATCGATTTCCTCGACCCATTTATAGTAACAAGCAGATGAGCAGGTAAAGACAAAGTCGTTGTATTCATTTAATCTGTCAAGAGCGCTCCTGAAGGTCTGAAGAACCTCCGAGCAGCCCTCCTGCCAGCGCCAGAGCCAAGTGGGGTCAAGGTGAGCGTTTCCTATGAGATGTATGGTCTTATCCATAGTATTTTCCTTTCATCAATTTTTCGCAATGAACCCGAAATATCTTCCGAGCCAATAAGCAAATGTATACGGATAACAGCTTTCAACGCAGTGAATTCCTCCGCTGTCCTCATTTTTATACTCGAGCGGATTGCGGTCGTATTTGCTAATGAAGCGCTCGTCCGGCATTAGCAAAAAGGAGGTTTCCTCGTAGCCGCCCATTGAGATTTTTTTCGGAATGTCATGCCTTCTGTCGAGCGATACCCCCGCGGCAAGGCGCGAGGTGTTGTGGCGGCTGAACCATTTGGCGGCAAGCTCCCAATCGTAGTCCTCCTCTTCCTCGGGGCAGCAAAGCAAAAACGGAAAATCATAGCCAGGGTTATGCTCACATGCTATCAAATCGCGCCATAACTTAAAACTCTTTTTTAATAATTCCCGTCTCTCACCCTCCGGCTCAAGGGTTATTAGACCCCAAAATGCCGTGGTGCAAAGCCCGTTATCTCCAAACATATGGTCTTCTCGAATATCAAGACCCGCTCTCATTGCAGATTGAAAAAATCTTGTGCTGTGCCTAAAAGTAAGCTCGACATAACCCAGGGAAACAAGCTTATCTAAAGACTTTTGCCATTTTCCTGTTTCACCCGTAATATGCATTACTACGCGGTGATACATCATCAATTCGGCACTGTTAAGCGGACCGTCGGCATAGCCTATACCGTCCTCAAAGTATTCGGGATTCCATTTCGCCCACGTCGTAGGCTTTCCGTCGCATTCGTGAAGCTGATAGCCGTGTTCGATGATGTGCGAGAGCGTGTTTTTCGCGGCTTCGCAAAGTAATTCGTCGTACTCGCTGTCCTCCGCCCCGAGAAATTCGTGCGCCACGAGGATGTGCAGGAAGTGAAGCGTTATCTCGTCGCTCGAGGTGTCGCCCTTATATGTAATATCCGTATCCGAAAACCCCTCGTCTCGATAATGCTTCGCGAGGCGGTCGGGAATATGTCCGTCAGCCTTTACCTCGATGCCGACCATTCCCCTTCTGCGCGCCGCCGTCGTGTTTATGCAAACGGCTTTTTGTCCGTTTTTCTTGAAGAACAGCCCGTCGTCCGGAACGGGCTCCGCACTTGTGACATATGTCCTTGCCACATACCCGTCGCCTCTGCCGGGAAGATACATCAGCAGCAGCGTCGCCTCGCTTGAATCAAATGCCGATTTTCTTGCCTTTTGGGTTTCGGGGTCAAGCAGACCGTTTTCCTTTTTCAGGGCGGCATATTTAAAAATTTCCCCTATGGCGAAGCAAGCGGTAAAGCCGCCGTCGTTATCAGAATGACCGAACGGAACTCTTGATTTAATGTCTCGGGGCCTCGATAAATCCCTTTGGCTTACCATATTATGGCGAGATACATATTTAAGAGTTTCTTCGGTAAGCATTTTTGCCTTTTCTTCACCGCTGATGAGCTTCATATCTATATGGGTGACGCCTTTTTCGGTTAATACCCAGACGCCGTCGCCGTCCGCGAGCAGCGTCTTGACGTTATTGTCTAAAAGGTCCCTGTCGGCGCTGAAATACATTACCGTATCCTCAAGACAATCCGCCGAAGGATTATAACGCGTAACGCCGCCGCTGCCGCCGTACCACATCACATGACCCTTACCCTGTACAAAGCAGGTGTAATCACTCTTCCTTTGAGGAAGAGGATACGGGAAAGAGCGCAGGTCGGGTCGTATAGCCCGGGCGTTGAGAAGCTCCTTTGGAACCTCTATGTCATATCTTTTAAAATGGCTGACGACTCTTGTGAGCCGAGGGGGAAGAATAATCGGTTTCATCAGACGGACATCCTTTCGCTCTTAAACGTCTTTTGAACATTATAACATATAACTTAAATTAATATCAATATAAAAAGTTGTTTTGGAGGATATTCAGCTGTAGGATTACAATTGATGTGTTACACCAAGCAAGCAAAAGCAATCCGTCACTCTTGACAAAACAAAATGAAATG
>MWBL01000029.1 GCA_002069015.1 Firmicutes bacterium ADurb.Bin300
ATATCTTAAAGACTTCCTCCAAACTGGCGAAATTATTTTTTGATCAATGTGTAACACATCATTGACAAACCTACAATCTTAAAAATTGTGCAAAGTATTTGAAAATAGCTCTTTAGTATGCTATACTTCAAGAAAAATATACTGTGGGGGAATACTTTTGAAGAAAGAGATAAAAGTAGGCTTTATCGGCATAAGCGGAAGGGGTTCGGGGATGCTCGGACTTTTACTTCAGATAGAAGGAGTTAAGGTTCCCGCCGTTTGCGACCTCGTTCCCGAAAGGGCGCAAAGGGGTATAGATATCGTTGAAAGCGCACCCGAATGCAATTATCCGGTTCACTCTTATTTAGATTACAAAGAGCTTTTGGAAAGGGAAAAGCTTGATGCCGTTGTAATATGCACCACTTGGATTTCACACCTCAAAATAGCTATCGACGCCATGCGTAAGGGTCTTTATGCGGCAGTTGAAGTAGGCGGCGCCGCATCGGTTGATGAGTGTTGGCAGCTTGTAAGAACAGCACAGCAGAAGGATACGCACTGCATGCTGCTTGAAAACTGCTGTTATGACAGAAACGAAATGGCTCTTTTCAATATGATAAAAAAAGGAATGTTCGGTGAACTTGTACATATGGAGGGCGGCTATCGCCACGATTTAAGAGACGAAATCGTTTTGGGCAGAGAAAATATACACGGCAGGCTGTATAATTTTATCAACAGAAACGGTGAGCTTTACCCGACTCATCAGCTCGGACCTATTGCGAAAGCCCTCAATATCAACAGGGGCAACCGCTTCTTAACGGTTAACGCCGTAGCCTCGAAATCACGCGGACTCAAGCAGTGGATTAAGGACAACAAGGGAGAAGAGTATGATCTTTTCAATACGGACTTTGCTTGCGGCGATGTCGTTACCACATTAATTAAATGCGCTCACGGAGAAACAATACAGCTAAATCATGATTGCTGCGTACCGCGTCCGTATTCGCGTGATTATATGATTCAGGGAACAAGGGGTACATATATGGAAACCTTTGAGGGTGAGTCGGGAGTCATTTATCTTGAGGGTCTTGCACAGAAAAAACACAGGTGGGATGATTTTAAACCCTGGCGCGAGGAGTACGAGCATCCTCTCTGGAAGGAATACACTACCGAAGGCGTAAAGGCGGGTCATGGCGGAATGGATTACCTTGTTCTTTCTGCTTTTGTTGAAAGTGTTAAGCTCAGGCAGGTCACTCCCATAGATACATATGACACAGCAGCCTGGATGGTCGTTACCTGCCTTTCCGAGCAGTCGGCGGCTATGGGAGGGGCTCCTGTTCCGGTTCCTGATTTTACGGACGGCTATTGGATTGACAGAGAGCCGTACCGGAGAGGTAAATACTGTGTTGACGAGGTTTGTGAGGATTATTTTAAATAGGGGGATAATATGAAGAATTACATAGGTGTTGACGGTGGCGGAACAAAAACCTCATTCGCTCTTTTTGATGAGAATAAGAATATTCGCGCGACGGCAGAGGGCACGGGAAGCAATCACGAAACGCTGCCGGGGTCCTTTGAGCAGGCTGCTAATGTCATTATGGACGGTATAAACGAGCTTTGCCGTCAAGGCGGAATAACGGTAAAAGAGATTGACGCGGTGCTTATGGGGCTTGCGGGAATAGACCATCCTTATCAAATGGAGGCTATGAGTGAGGAACTTGAGGATTTGGGACTTGAGAATTTCTCGATATATAACGACGGATTTATTGTAATAAAAGCCGGAGTGGGCGCAGGTCCCGGAATAGGGTATAACTGCGGGACCGGTACTTGCTGCAATTCAATAGACAGCAGGGGAGAAATGCTCCAGATAGGCGGCTTTTCAGAGCTTTCCGGAGATGTAGGCAACGGACACTGGATAGCAATCGAGGCATTTCGTATAGTGTATGATGATATTTGCCTTAAAAAGAGAAAGAGCCTTGTCTCTGAATACTTTGCCCAACAGACCGGAGTTAAGGACAAGGACGGTTTGTTGATGTCCCTTATAAAAATTCAAGGGCTTGAGAAAGAAAAGTATATCAGGATTTTAATTGACGCGTTTTTCTTTGCCTTAAATAAAGATGACGAAGCGGCGCTTGAGGTGGCGGATGTTATGGCAAAGCGCGGTGCGGATTTTATTTGTGGTCATCTTAACAATATGACGTTTGACCCTGGCACGATAAACATAATACTTTCAGGCTCTATTCACACAAAGCTTCCGAGCGATGTTTACATAAATAAGCTTAAGGAAGCTATGGCTTTAAGAAGCGAAAGAAGCTTTAATTATATAAAACTTAATAAAAAGCCCGTTATAGGCTGTATAAATTGGATAATTGAAAAGGCGGATAATAACATATGAAAGAAATAAATGTAGCTGTAATAGGCTCGGGCAGCACTTATTGTCCGGAGCTTGTGGACGGATTAATAAAAGCATCAAATAGCCTTAAACTGAAAAAGCTTGCCCTTATGGATATCGACAAGAGGAAACGCACCATTGTCGGGGGACTTTGCGTAAGAATGCTGAAAAACGCAAAAATTGACTGCAGTGTTGTTATGACGGATAGTCTTGAGGAAGCTTTACGGGACGCGGATTTCGTCGTGACTCAAATAAGGGTCGGTAAGCTGCCTGCAAGGCATCTTGATGAAACAATTCCGCTGAAATATAATCTTATCGGTCAGGAAACCACGGGAATAGGAGGCTTTTTCAAGGCTCTTCGCACAATTCCCGCCATGGCCGAAATCTGCGTTAAAATCGAAGAAATTTGTCCCGCAGCGTGGCTTATAAACTTTACAAACCCATCCGGCATAATCTCCGAGTTTATTCAAAATTATACAAAAGTAAAAAGTATGGGTCTTTGCAATGTTCCCATAAATATGATTGACGACATTAAGGCGGCTGTGGGCGATAATGCCGACATAACATATCTCGGACTAAATCATTTAAGCTGGATTACATCCGTAAAGGTAAATAAGCAGGAGCAGCTTTCAAAGCTTTTTGAGGAGGGCTTTGCCCCTGAGGTTATGGCAAATATTCACGATGACGGGTTTGATATTGATTGCCTCAAGGCGGCGGGAGGCATTCCCTCCTCTTATTTGCAATATTACTACAACAGGGCGGAAAAGCTTCGCCATCTTAAAGACAGTGATGAAAGCCGTGCCCAGGTTTGTATGGAGATTGAGGAGGATTTATTAGAGCTTTATTCGAACGAAAGCGTTGTAACAAAGCCTGCGCTTTTAGACCTTAGGGGAGGGCACAAGTATTCTCTTGCCGCCGTTTCGCTTATTGATTCAATAGCTAATGACAAGAGGGACATACACGTTGTAAACATTAAAAACGAAGGCACCTTATCGTTTATGGATAAAGACGACATAGTTGAAATTTCGGCCGTAATAGGTAAGAACGGAGCACAGGCCGTTCAGGTGGACGAATTGGATAACCGTCATATCACAGGGCTTATGAGAATTGTCAAGAGCTATGAAAAGCTGACTGTCGAGGCCGCAAGAACAGGCAACGATTCGGCGGCTCTCAATGCCCTGATGCTTCACCCGCTTATAGGAGATTTCGAGAGCGCAAAGGCTTGCTACGAGGAAATGAAACAAGCGCACAAGCAATATCTTCCGCAGTTTTTTAAATAGAATGCAAATTGAAGGTTGCAAGTTTCGGTAATACTGCATCCTTGCCTGTTATAATGCCAACCAGAGGTTACTTTAATCTAACATCTAATGTCTAATATCTAAAGCCCCGCACACAAATGTAAGCTGTAAGTTATGGGATGATTTCTGTGAAATATGGCGAAGTTCTTGACAAGCAAGGGAATAGAAATAGAGCATATACAAACAGTTCGTCAGGGCTAATTATGAATGACAAATCGTGGGCGCGCAAGACAGCCCACGATTTTTTTCGCAATTTATCTCAGAACATTTCATCGTCATTATCGGTAAAAATACTTTCAATTTGATAAATCAGGTCCTCAAGAAGCTTCAACTGTTTTTTCAACCCCTTTTCCAAGTAGGGAAAAGAACGGAATATTTGACGTGTGGGTTTAGTAATTCTATCCTTTCCGGGCATCTGGAAGCTTTTAAACTGTGTTTTCAATTCAAGGAGCTGCTCTTTAACTTCTTTTGAAAAGTCCTTTGCCGTTTTAGTGCTGCGATATTGAATAGCGTCCATTTTATTTCCTACGGTTGAAAAGAATAGCTCGGCGCCTTTTGAGATTTTTTCTGAATAACGCTGAAGCTTTACGGAAAACTTCCTGAATTTCAGAGCGTTGCGGACAGTGTTGATAAGGTCGATTATAAATATTGTAACAAATACAAGCAGCAAATTGTTTCGCAGGGAGGGTGATATCAGACCGCTTAAGAATTTATAAATGACCGGATGGATAAGCTGCACGAAGCCAACCGAAAACAAGCCCCAATAAATCGTATGCAAAAGGCATATTCTTCCTTGAATATTAAACTTCTTGCCTGAATAGTCCCACCAGCGAGCATTAAAAAGCTTTTCCATTACAACGCTCGTAATAAATTCAACTATGTCACACAAGACCATACCCAAACCAAAAATAATGAGAGTATTTAAATACCATTTGTCCGTATAATTCGAATACGGAGCTATAAAAACCATCATAACGATGGCTCCCGTGCCGTAAATGGGGCATATAGGACCTTTTAGAAACCCTCTGTTTATCCACTTTTTTGCAGCTACGGAACAGTAAATTGATTCAATAAGCCATCCGACGGCGGAGTATATAAAAAAATAAAAAACAAGCTCAAAATACCTATTCATATATCCAAACCCACCCCTTTAGAAAATTTCTCTCTGAAGACGTCGGATTTAGAGCAAATAATTTCTATTGCAGCGCAATATTTATCCATTGCGGTAACTACCCAGCCCTCCGTATATTTCGGCGGAATAGGTGTTAAGGGCCACATATGACGCTTTATAATGTTTTTTTGCTTTTTGGAAAGCGTTCCGCAAAGGAGATATGCGTTTTTAACGGCGAAACCGGGATGGCGGTATCCGTGCGGGCGATGGCTCCAATCGTTTTCGCGCCAGTCATAATAAACAAGGTCGTGCAAGGTTGCGCCTCTTGCAGCTTCAACGGCATCAACCCTAAGCTTTTTTGAGATAATAAAGCTAAGGTAGGCGACACTTCGTATATGCTGTAAACGGTCGATTTTATAATGGTGCTCAATGCCTGCAAGACTTTGAAGCTGCGGAGAATTGTACAAATCTCCGGCAACCTTCAGGTATTCATCCCACATAGGGGTATTCATTTTGTATGAGTCCAAATAATGCCTAAACAGTCTCCCCATAGTATCCTCCTTCTGATGGAGCGCGTAGCGATTAAAGCAAACTTAAATCGTAAGGGGTTCGCTGGTACACAAAATAGTTAAGCCAGTTAGTGAATAAAAGCGAAGCTGTTTGGCGCCAGGTAATAACGGGTGTTCTTTTTACATCGTCATCCGGGAAATAATTATATGGAATTTTGATATTACTACCCTTGCCCAGATCGCGGAAATATTCCTTTGCAAGAGTGTCTGCATCATATTCAGAATGACCCGTAATAAAAAAATTCCTGCACTCCATATCCGATACGATATGCACACCCGCAATGTCCGAATAAGAAATAATCTGTAAATTCTTTACCCTTGCAATATCCTCACGTCTAATCTCGGTGTGGCGCGAATGGGGGACATAAAAGATATCGTCTATCCCTCTCATTATCGGATGATACAGGTCAAGAGGTCTGTGTGGAAAAATCCCGAACATTTTCTCGGGAAGAACGTATTTCGGGATACCATAATGATAATAAAGCCCCGCTTGCGCTCCCCAACAAATATAGAGTGTTGAATAGACATTCTTTTTTGCCCATTCAAATATCTCTGTAAGCTCCTTCCAATAATCAACCTGTTCAAATTCAAGCATCTCTACCGGTGCGCCTGTTATTATCATTCCGTCAAACTTCTCGTCCTTTATATCGTCAAGAGTTTTATAAAAGCTTAGAAGATGATCGCGGGAAGTATTCTTGCTTTCATGGGTTGCCGTTTGGAGCAGCTCAATTTCAACCTGCAAAGGAGAGTTGCTCAAAAGTCGCAAAATTTGTGTTTCAGTCTCGATTTTTGTAGGCATAAGATTGAGTATTGCAATACGTAGAGGGCGAATATCCTGGGTTAAAGCCCGCGATTCGGGCATTACAAATATATTTTCAAGTTCAAGAATATGACGTGCCGGTATTTTATTAGGAATTTTGATAGGCATTTCTTCACTTCCTTGTTCGGAGTATACCATATAGGGTAAACAATTTCAAACAAGTTAAATCAATTTTAATGATATTTTAATAAATTGTTTTTTACCCTTTTTCAGAACTACAAAGCCCTTGTCAAACCGGGAAAGGGGCAGGGAATATAAAAAGTCGGAAACCTTTTCGTCATCAACAGAAACGCCGCCCTGCTCAATTACTCGTCTTGCATCTCCCTTTGACGGGCAAAGCCCCGATATCGTTAACAAATCTATAACTGCGATGCTGTCATTTTTAAAATCGTCGGGCTTAATAAAGGAGGTAGGCATAGTGTCTATATCGTATGCGCCTGAAAATAAGGCTTTTGCCGTGTTTCTCGCTTCAAGAGCATCCGTTTCGCCGTGAATGAGCTTTGTAACCTCAAATGCAAGAAGCTCCTTAACGCTGTTAAGCTCGCTGCCGGTATAAGCCTCATACTTTGCTATCTCATCAATAGGAATAAATGTGAGCATTTTTAAGCATTTTATTACATCGGCATCATTGATGTTTCTCCAATATTGGTAAAATTCATAGGGTGAAGTTTTTTCTCTGTCAAGCCAGACCGCGCCCTTTTCTGTTTTTCCCATCTTCTTGCCGTCACTCGTGAGCAGGAGGTTGAAGGTCATACCATAGACCTCTTTGGCGTCTGCCCTTCGATTCAGCTCTACACCGCCTATAATGTTGCTCCACTGGTCATCTCCTCCAAGCTGCATGACGCAGTCGTAATTGCGGCGAAGATAGAGGAAATCATAGCTTTGCATAATCATATAATTCATTTCAAAAAACGAGAGACCCGTTTCAAGGCGCTGCTTATAGCACTCGGCGGCAAGCATACGGTTAACCGAAAAATGCACCCCGATATCACGCAAAAAATCGATATAATTAAGGTCCTCTAACCAGCTTGCGTTATTGACCATTATTGCCTTGCCGTCATCAAAATCAATAAGCCGTGACATCTGAGTTTTAAAGCACTCAATGTTATGCGCGATTGTTTTTCTGTCAAGCATTTTTCTCATATCGGTTTTACCCGATGGGTCGCCGACCATTGCCGTGCCTCCGCCGAAAAGCACAATCGGAATATGACCTGCCTTTTGCATATGTGACATTATGATTATTTGAATGAAGTGTCCGATGTGAAGACTGTCGGCGGTTGGGTCGAAGCCTATATAAAATCTTACTTTTTTATTTGTAAGCATATCCTTGGTTTTCTCCTCATCGGTCATCTGAGCTACAAGTCCTCTTGCTTTAAGCTCGTCAAAAATGTTCATAATACAACCTCCATAAATTAAAAAACTGCTGTATTAACAGCAGAGGGCGAATTATCGCGGTACCACCTCAGTTTATCCTCTCGTTTAGGAGAAGACCTCCAGATATGCTTAACGCGCATAAAACGGCGAGACCTAATTGCCTTAAAGGCTTTCAGCCGCGCGGCTCGCGGATGTATTTCACGGAAATATTTGTTTTCTCACACCAACCGAAAACTCTCTGATAAAAAGAAAACCGTTACTTCTTCCGGTCCTTGCCGATAAATCGATTATATATTATGCCTTTATTATTGTCAATACTGTTCATAAAACCGGCTTCTATTCATAAAAATTTCAGTCCTTAGATAATTAATCTGTTTTTTATGTTATCACGGGCGCGATATCCACCATCGCACCGCATACTCATTTATGATTATTACATATTAATACTAACGATGTACTATTACTAAAACCTCATTTTTATTGCCAAAGACAAAAAAATACTGTATAATAACACAGTTACAAAAATTTAAAGCTTATAAAATCCTTGCTTTAGGGAGTGATTTTTATGGATAACAATGAGGTTAACAAAGAAATAACCGGCAAAGCCCTTGAAGGTCGGACTACAGATAATCCGATTAACTCAGTTTACGGTAATGCGTCCCCGACTACGCAGGGAATTATCCAAAACAGCAAAATCAGGGAGAGGTTGACGGTTCCCGTGGGGAAAAGGGATTACCTTTTTGTGCTCCTGACTTTTTTGGCGACTGTCATATTTATACGCTTTTCATTTTTCGGAGGGTTTAATTTAGGCTTTACGGTTTCATATATCATCCTTTTTGCCGTAACGCTGCTGTATCTGAAGAAAAAAGGGAAGGGGTTACCTCTATTTCCGCTTTTGTGCGGAATATTTGCCCTGCTTCTATCCGTGCCCTTCACCCTGTATTGTGACGGTCCGATAAAGTTTATTTCATTTGTAGCCATTACCTTGCTTACCGCATTGTTTTTTGGCGGAATGTCAAATTCTCTGAAATGCAGCGACGGCAGTTATATGTTGGGTGTTGATGCCCTTTTTATTCTGTTTATCTATCCCTTAAAGTATTTGACGCTGTTTACGGACAGTGTAAAGAAGTCCTCTTCAAATAACGGTAATAAGGGAATAAAGCAGATTACTTATATTGCGGGCGGGGTAGCGATAACGATACCTCTTTTAATGATAATAGTTCCTTTACTTATGGACTCGGATGCAGCGTTTGAATCGTTGATAGAAAAGATTTTCGGAGGCTTGACTGAAACGATTGTCAGTGTAATAGCGGGCTTAGTTTTAACTCCGTTTGTCTTTATTTGTATATTTGTCCTTAGCAAAGGTGTTGAGTCTCTAAACGATAAAAATGCCTTAACCGAGAGGACATTCGGACTAAGTCCCGTACTCATTAATACCGTTTTGATTATTATATCTGGCTGTTACGCGATGTATCTGCTTTCCCAGACGGCATACTTCTTCAGTGCGTTTGAGAGCCTTTTGCCCGAAAGTTACACTGCCGCCGAATACGCAAGGCGAGGATTTTTTGAAATGTGCGCCGTAGCCGCTATTAACCTGTGTATTTTCTTTGGAGCTTATATACTTGAAAAGCGGGGAGAAGAAAACAGAATTCAGGGGCTGACAAAGGGGCTGTTGACCTTTCTGACTGTTTTCACGCTTGTGCTGATTATAACGTCCTTTTCAAAAATGTATATGTATATCGACCGTTTCGGTCTTACTCGGCTGAGAGTGCTGACATCATGCTTTATGATAATGCTTTTTTTAGTATTCGTTGTTCTCCTGTTAAAGCTTTTTATAGGGAAGCTCCCTTATATGAAAATTATAATAATTCTTGCGGCGCTGACGCTTTGCAGTATTTCTTATTCTGATATAGATACGCAAATCGCAAAATATAACACTAACCGCTACTTCAAAGAACCACAAAAGGAGATTGATATCGAGGCGATATACAATCTTTCGGAAGCAAAAATTCCTTATTTAATAGAGCTCTGTGAAAAAGGAAACAAAACGGTCAAAAAAGATGTATCATACTATCTTGCGGACATGATTTATACCTACGGCGAATACGACCAAAACAAAAATATATATGAGTTTGACACCGGTTTTAAGTTTATTTCATATAATAAAACCCGTAATAACGCAGTTGCTTTGATTGAACAGATTTATAAAAAATCGGGACAAGAAATTTTTGATTTAATGAGACAAAATGATGAGTATTATGATTACCGAAGCCTTCGATAACAGTCATAAAAAAGGCCGCGAGAAAAAGCTCGCGGTCTTTATTACCCGATACTGTCCGGGACTTTATGTATGTGTTTGAGTTTTTTCGGTATGTCGATTTTTTGCGGGCAGTGCTCTATACATTCGCCGCATTCTACACATAACCCTGCGTTCTTGTTTTTGGGGATGTCTTTGTAGCTTTTATTAAATGCGGCATCATCTCTTGAAAGGTTATATTCGTTGAACAGCATGAAAATGTCGGGTATTGCAATGCTGTTAGGGCATGCTTCAAGGCAGTATCCGCAGGAGGTACAGGGAACGGCAAAATTTTTTCTGAATAACACTGCCGCCTTGTTTACGGCTGTTGTTTCTTCTTCGCTCAACGGAATATTGCCCGAAAAGGTTTTGATATTATCAAGCACCTGCTCTTTATCGGACATACCGCTTAAAACAGTTAACACATTAGGCAGCTGTGCCGCAAATCTAAGTGCATATGATGCGGGGGAATCGTCCGAGAGCTCAGAAAAGACGGCGCGCGCTTCGTCGTTTAGTTTTTGAAGCGAGCCGCCGCGTACCGGCTCCATAACAATGCACGGAATGCCTTTTTCCTCTAATAGACGGTACAGTGTTTTGGCATCTTGATTTTCCCAATCATAATAATTGAGTTGGATTTGAACAAAATCCCATTCGTATTCCTTAAGCCAACGCTTAAAAAGGCTTAGGCTTCCGTGGAACGAAAAGCCGATATTCTTTATTTTGCCTTCTTTTTTCATCTGCCGAAGGAACTCATATGAGCCAGTCTTTTCAAAAACCTCGGCAATATCATCGTTCACGCTGTGAAGCAAATAAAAATCAAAGTATTCGACATTGCAGCGCTCAAGCTGGAAATCAAAAAGCTCTTTTGGGTTCGGATTTGTTTTTAAGCTCCACCCGGGGAGCTTTGTAGCTAAATAAAAGCTTTTACGCGGATATTTTGTCAGGACCTCCCCGACAAATTCCTCTGAATTTCCGCCATTATAGACAAATGCCGTATCGAAATAATTGACCCCGCTTTTTATTGCGATATCGACAAGCTCGCCTGCCTTTTCAAAGTCGATATCCTCGCTGTTCTCATCAATTTTCGGAAGCCGCATAAGACCAAAGCCGAGCTTTGAAATTTTCTCGCTCTTTATTAAACTGCTGTATTGCATAATTCTTGCTCCTATTTTTTAGCTTTATTAATCATACAACAGCAAGAAATAATTTTCAAGTAAAAAACGTCTCTATAAGCTTATCGCAATTTTTAGGGGTATATCTGAAATAATCAATATGATCACCCTCATAAAAATACTGTATCTTTTTTATGGGGAAATCCTCCTTAAACGAATTAATAATCACAAGCTTTATTTTAATTTTTTCAGGTATAATACTCTTTATGTAAACTGAAACGGTTTCGCCTACATCGATATTCGGAACGAATTCGGCAAGACCTGCAAGATTTGGCATAAGCTCTACAAAAATACCGTAATCCTCAATACTGCGCACCACGCCGCTCACTGTTTCACCAACAGCGAACAACTGTGCGTTTTCGCTCCATGTTCCCAAAAGCTCTTTGTGAGAGAGGGTAATTCTGTCCTTTTCATCGAAGCTCTTGACGATACATCTAATGTCGTCGCCGACGGCAAGTCGTGCGGCGGGATGAGGTATTCGGGAAACAGAGATGCTGTCAATCGGGAGCAAAGACGTTATCCCACAGCCTATATCGCAGAAAGCACCGAAGTTTTCCAGGTGAGTAACTACCGCTTCAACAATATCTCCTTTCTGCAGACTTTTGCATTTTTCGCTATATTCAGCTTGCACGGCACGACGGGATAAAAGGACTGCTTTTTTCCCGTTTACAAATGTGAAATCGGTCACATAAAAGCAGACGGGCTTGTTTACCTTAGATATTATTGCTATGTCACGAGTCACACCCTCTTCAATTCCCACGGCACATTCCGAGCGGGGAATTATCCCGCGCATCGACCCGAGCTCTATGTGCAAATTGTGGTCACAGTCGCAAACTATGGCGCGCCCTTCAAGAATAACATCCTTCTGAGCCGCTTCCCGAAGTCTTTCCTCATTGGCGAGATAATACGCGTTACTTTCCGTATTTATAAGTTTTCCCTCCGGACGGTACTTAGTCACGTTATCACCTGTCTTTGTTTTTTTAAATTACTATTTAAATCTATGTTAAAGCGTGTTATAATATATCAAATATTTATTGTTCTAAGGGGAATTTAGGCATTTTGAAGGTTCTTGTGGGCGACATTTTAGAAATGAAAAAGCCTCATCCGTGCGGGAGCCGTTTATTTACGGTATTACGCTCGGGTATGGATTTCAGACTGTCCTGTCATGGTTGCGGCTGTGAAATCATGATACCGCGTTCAAAAGCGGAAAAAAAGATAAAAAAAATTATCAGAGGTAACGACGATGCTACAGAAGCTTGATAATGTCGAAAAGAGATATAAAGCCATAAATGAGCGGCTTTGCCATCCGGAAACAGTACAGAATCAAAATAAGTACAAGTCTCTTATGCGGGAGTTAAAGCAGCTTACGCCGGTGGTAGAGGCTTTTCGGGAATATAAAGACTCAAGGGCAGAGCATGACAGCGTGCGTCTTCTTCTGGAGGAACCTAACGACGCCGACATGCGGCTTTTTTTAGAAGAGGAGCTTTCCCGTACTAAGGAAAAAATTGACCAATGCGAGGAAAAAATCAAGCTTCTTCTTCTTCCCAAGGATCCGAATGATGATAAAAACGTTATCATAGAAATTCGTTCGGGAGCAGGCGGTGAAGAGGCGTCGCTCTTTGCGGGAGTATTGTACCGTATGTATTTAATGTATGCTGAAACAAAGGGTTTTAAACCTGAAATCCTCTATGTAAATGAAACAGAACTAGGCGGAATTAAAGAGATTAGCTTTATGGTTGAGGGTGAAGGAGCTTATTCGAGATTTAAGTTTGAAAGCGGAGTACACAGAGTGCAAAGAGTTCCCGAAACGGAGTCACAAGGGCGAATTCACACCTCAACCGTAACAGTAGCAGTGCTTGCGGAAGCGGAGGAGGTAGATATTGAAATTAATCCCGCCGATTTACAAATCGATACGTTCCGTTCAAGCGGAGCGGGAGGTCAGCATGTCAACAAGACGGAATCAGCAATACGAATAACTCATCTTCCCACGGGGACCGTTGTGGAATGTCAGGACGAGCGGAGTCAGCATAAAAATAAGGACAAGGCCATGAAAATTCTCCGTTCGAGACTTCTTGAAACGGAAAAGCAAAAGCAAAGCGAGCATATTGCGGGAGAAAGAAAATCACAGGTGGGGACAGGCGACAGGAGCGAGAGGATAAGGACATACAATTATCCGCAAAGCAGAGTTACCGACCACAGAATCGGGCTTACTCTTTATAAATTGGAAGCCTTTCTTAACGGGGATTTGGATGAAGTAATTGATGCTCTGATAACGGCCGATACAGCTGAAAAACTCAAATCATCAGGCGAAGGACAGATATGAAAACGAAAATTGTCAAAATATTGCCGGGGGACACAGAAAATTTAGAAAAAGCGGCAAAACTAATAAAATGCGGAGAGATAGTCGCAATTCCTACCGAGACCGTTTACGGTCTTGCCGCCAATGTTTATGATGAAAGCGCTGTAGGGAAAATATTTAAGGCAAAGGGAAGACCGCAGGACAATCCGCTGATAGTGCATATTTCAAAGCTTTCGCAGTTGGGAGAAATAGCTGCCTATATTCCCGACAGCTTAAAGGTATTGGCAGAGCATTTTATGCCCGGTCCGTTGACTGTTGTTTTACCTAAAAATCCGAAAATCTCCGATACCGTAACAGCCGGGCTTTCAAGCGTAGCTGTAAGAATGCCCTCTCATGAGACGGCAAGAGCGTTTATTTCCGCTTGCCTTGTCCCGCTTGCAGCCCCGTCCGCAAATATTTCGGGCAGTCCCAGTCCCACCTCGGCGAAGCATGTTTTTGATGACTTAAACGGAAAAATTCCGATGATTATTGACGGCGGTGAATGCAGCGTAGGAGTCGAGTCCACCGTAATCTCGCTATTGGGAGATGTCCCGGAGGTTTTAAGACCGGGTGCTGTAACGCTTGAGCAGCTACAGAGCGTGTTGGGCGAGGTTAAAGTCAACCGTGCCGTATTAGCTCCGCTCCAAAAGAATGAAAAGGCAAGCAGTCCCGGGATGAAGCACAAGCATTATTCGCCAAAAACGAAGATAATAACCGTTAAGAGCAGTGCGCAGGCTTTCGTTCGTTATGTCAACGGGAAAAAGAATGAGAGTGTTTGTGCCTTAGCCTTCAGGGAGGATTGCCGCTTGCTGGATGTTCCTTTCGTTGTTTTCGGTGATAAAAATGACTTAACCTCTCAGGCACGCAGATTGTTCTCCTCACTAAGAGAGGTTGACGAGCTTGAAAAAGAGGTTTGCTTCGCCCGGCTGCCCTCACAGGAAGATATAGGGCTTGCTGTAGTAAACAGACTTTTAAGAGCGGCTGAGTTCTCTGTAGTTGACCTTGATAAAAAGGAAGAGGGAGACTTGATTGTTGTAGGTCTTACGGGAAAAACGGGCTCGGGTAAATCCTCTGTATGCAAAATTCTCAGGGAAAAGGGTGCCGCAATAATAGACGGTGACAAGGTTGCGCGCGAGCTGACAGAAAAAGATAAGGAGCTTCTAAATTGCCTTAAGGACAATTTCGGCGATGATATTCTTAGCAATGGCGTTCTTAACAGGCGTCTTCTTGCATCAAGAGCATTTAAGGACAGAGACAGCGTTGAAAAGCTCAATCGCATTATGCACCCGCGTATAACCGAGTATATAATGAAAGAACTCTCAAAGCTCAGAAGCAAGGGCTTTTCGGTTGCGGTTATTGATGCCGCAGCGCTCATTGAAAGCGAAATTTCGGAAAAATGCGACGTTATCGCTGTGACATATGCACCGGAAAGCGAGAGACTGCAAAGAATTACTAAGCGTGACAAAATAACACAGGAAGAAGCACTTGTGAGAATCAGGGCGCAAAGAGAAGATGATTTTTACAATTCAAAGGCGGATTATATTATCAGATGTTTTCGACCCTTTGATGTAGATAAAGAAATAAAACCGCTGCTTGACAGGCTCGGTTTATAGGAAAGGAAGATTTTATGGAAAAGAAAGACGAAGCGAAGGCTCTTTTAGAGAAGCTCGCCCACACACAGAAAAATGCCGTTTTGACTCTTGACGACAAAACGGTTAAACAAGCCGATAAGTTTTGTGTTGATTATATGAAATATCTTGACAGCTCCAAAACCGAGAGGGAGGCAGTCAGTACATCCGAGCAAATCGCGTTAAAAGCAGGCTTCAAGAGGTTTAATCCCGATGAAAAATACTCAAAGGGCGACAGGGTATATGTTAATAACAGAGGGAAAGCAATGATACTCGCCGTTATCGGTTCCCGACCTGTAAAAAATGGCGTTAGGATAGCCGCGGCTCATATTGATTCTCCGAGGCTTGACTTAAAACCAAATCCTCTTTATGAAGCCGACGAGCTTGCGCTGTTTAAGACGCATTATTACGGCGGAATAAAGAAATATCAATGGACTGCCATTCCTCTTGCCCTTCACGGCGTTATAGTTAAAAAAGACCAATCGGTTGTGAGTGTAAATATCGGTGAAGATGACGGCGACTTTAGGTTTGTAATTTCGGACCTTCTTCCGCACCTTTCGGCGGAACAATTAAAGCGCACCCTTGCCGAGGGTATTAAGGGTGAAGAGCTTAATGTTCTCATAGGCAGCAGACCCTTTAGGAGCGACGAGGGCAGTGAGCTTGTAAAGCTCAATATTCTGAAAATCCTAAACGAAAAATACGGAATTACGGAGACTGATTTTTTAAGCGCAGAGCTTGAAATAGTGCCCGCGTTTAAAGCTTCCGATATAGGATTTGACCGCAGCATGATAGGCTCCTACGGTCATGATGACAGAGTTTGCGCTTATCCTGCACTTATGGCGGCTGTAAACGCCAAAAATCCCGAATATACCGTTATTTCCGTTCTTGCGGACAAGGAGGAAATCGGTTCCGAAGGAAATACGGGTCTCGTATCAAGATATTTTGAAAATTTTGTCAATGATTTGGGAAGGGCAGAAGGAATTTTCGGGTATGAAATTCTCAGGAATTCAAAATGTCTTTCCGCCGATGTTAATGCGGCTTTTGACCCAACCTTCCCCGATGTTGCGGAGAAGAAAAATTTTGCTTTTATAAACAGGGGAGTAGTAATCACAAAGTATACCGGCTCAAGGGGCAAGGGGGGGACCTCCGACGCTTCGGCTGAGTATTTGGGAGAAATCCGCGCTATTCTTGACGGTGCAGGCATTGTCTGGCAGACGGGCGAGCTTGGAAAGGTTGACGCAGGCGGGGGAGGAACCGTCGCCAAGTATATCGCGGCTTTGGATGTTGATGTTGTAGATGTAGGCGTTCCTGTTCTTTCAATGCACGCTCCCTTTGAAGTAGTATCTAAAATCGATGTATATATGGCATATAAAGCATTTGAAAGCTTTTTTAAGTAATCGATTTATAGCTCAAACAAAAATGCAACTGTTTTGGGAGTGCTGTAATTGGTAGGATTAAAAATCGGTATTGACCTTGGAACTTCGACTTTTAGGGCGTATGTCGAGGGGAAAGGGATAGTCCTTTCAGAGCCTTCCGTTATAGCGATTGACAGGGAAGACGGCTCAGTCGCTGCCGTGGGACTTCGCGCTCACGAGATGATAGGAAAGGCTCCGCAGGTCTATAAGGTCATAAAACCAATTGAGGGCGGAAGCGTCGTTGACTATGATATGGCGCAGCTTATGCTCGGCATATTTTTCGATAAAATATGTAAAAATAAGGTTTTTAAACCTACTGTAGCCGCTTGCATGCCCTCGGGAATTACCGCTCTTGAACAGCGCACTCTTTTACAGCTCTTCCTCACCGCCGGGACGGGGCGAATTTGCTTGTTTGAGCAGCCGCTGGCGGCGGCTATAGGCGCGGGAATAGTATTGGACAAGCCCTTCGGCACGATGATAATCGATATCGGCTCAGGTACGACTGATTTAGCGGTTGTCACAATGGGGAGCACTGCTGTATCGTACTGTATAAAAACGGGCTCAGAACTCTTAAATAAGAATATAATTGATTATTTGAGAATAAATCGTGGGATATTAATAGGTGAAAAAACCGCTGAGGAATTAAAATTGCAGCTTGGAGGAGCGGTTAGGCGAGAAGAAGAAATAGCCGCGGTTTCAAGAGGAAAATCTGTTGAGGACGGAATGCCCTTTTATTTTGAAGTAACCGCTAACGAAATAAACCTTGCAATTAAGGACAGCATTGAGAGTATATGCAAGAGTGTTCTGTCCGTTCTCG
This sequence comes from Firmicutes bacterium ADurb.Bin300, assembly GCA_002069015.1. Classification (GTDB taxonomy): domain Bacteria; phylum Bacillota; class Clostridia; order Oscillospirales; family Acutalibacteraceae; genus DTU089. The sequence continues at coordinate 17,204 of MWBL01000029.1, forward strand.
AAATTACACCGCCGGAATTGCTCAAAGACATAACGGAAAGCGGTATAATCCTCAGCGGCGCAGCCTCACGCCTTTTTGGACTTGACAAGCTTATTTCCGAATATACCTCCATAAAAACAACGGTTGTGGCAGAGCCTGAAACAGTCGTAGTCAAAGGCTTGGGAAAGGCTTTAAGAAATATCGAATACCTTAAACAGCAAGGCTATGTCTTCAAGACGTTTGAAGACTTATAAAAATAAGAAAATGGAAAACAAGATTATTATCTCAATAATGACAGAAAACGATATCCCCTCTATAGCACAGCTTGAAAAGGAAAGCTTTGCTGCCCCCTGGAGCGAGGAAGCGCTTTCGGTTGAACTTGCAAATGATCGGGCGCTTTTTCTGACTGCAAAAGACACGGGCAGATTACTCGGCTATATAGGTTCCCATCTTATTATGGGGGAATGCTATATTACTAACATAGCAGTATTTAAAAAAAGCAGAAGGCGCGGCGTAGCCAAAGCACTTATAAACGAGCTTTTTCGTCTGCTTTGCGAAGAAAATGCACAGTTTTTAACACTCGAGGTCAGGCGTTCAAATAAGGCGGCAATATCCCTTTACGAGAAAACGGGATTTGTCTTGTCGGGAGAAATAAAAAATATGTATGAAAAGCCGTGTGAGGATGCATTAATTTATACTCGCACCGTTAAAGAAGAGAGGTCTAATGAAAATACTTGCCTTAGAAACATCTTGTGATGAAACTGCCGCCGCCGTGGTTGAAAACGGACGCCGCGTGATGTCAAATGTTATAGCTTCTCAGGTAGCAAAGCATATGGTTTACGGAGGGGTAGTGCCTGAAATCGCTTCTCGATGTCATGTCGAGGCTGTGTGCGAGGTGACGCAAGAAGCGCTCAAGCGGGCAGAATTGACCTTTTCAGATTTAGACGCTCTTGCCGTAACCTATACGCCCGGGCTTATAGGCGCGCTTTTAGTCGGAGTTAACTACGCTAAAGGCTTATCCCTTTCAATCGGTCTCCCGCTTATTCCCGTACATCACCTTCGCTCCCACATAGCCGCCTGCTATATTACTCATAAAAATCTTGAACCCCCGTTTCTTGCTCTTGTGGTGTCAGGCGGTCACAGCCATATTGTCGGCGTAGACTCTTACACGGACTTTAAGGTTTTGGGAAGGACCCGCGATGATGCGGCGGGAGAGGTTATGGACAAGGCGGCAAGAGCGTTGGGCTTGCCTTATCCGGGAGGACTTAATCTCGATATACAATCCAAGAGGGGAGATGCCGGGGCGTATTCCTTCCCCCGTCCGAGAGTTGAGGACTCTGAGCTTGATTTCAGCTTTTCTGGACTTAAAACCTTCGTTGTAAACCTTATTCACAACGCCTCTGAAAGAGGCGAAAGGATTGATACGGCTGATTTGGGGGCATCATTCATAAACGCCGTTACGGATTGTCTTGTAGAGAACACTTTTCTTGCCGCGTCCCTGACGGGTCAAAAAAGGATTGTTTTGGCGGGCGGAGTCAGTGCAAATTCCGTATTAAGAAAGAAAATGCAGCTTCGCTCAGAGGAAATGGGGTATGAAATATACATGCCCGAGCTTTCTCTTTGCGGCGACAATGCCGCCATGGTCGCAGCCCAGGCATATTACGAATTTATTTCGGGTAATGTAGCGGATTTGTCACTTAATGCCTCAGCTTCAATGCCTATTGACAAGCTTAATTAACGGTTTCCCGCGGCTCAAAAGAAGTGAGGGAGGTGCCGCTTGTTTGTTTTAGCTCACAGCTGATTACCACCCCTGCGGTAGTTGCGGTATAAATATATTTTGCCGCTTCGGTTTCACTTTCTTTTTCATTAAGCAAGGCTTTTGTGTTAGAAAAGACGTTAAGGTTATTAAGAACTGTTTCACAGGTCTGTATACTCTCACCGGTAAAGCTTGAAAAAAGGATTGGAAGAAATATCTTTACACTTTCGTTCTGTGACGCGGCGATGCTTCCGAACACCGTATGGCATGATGTCAAACGGTGCTTTTCGTCTAAGTTTGCACTAAGCAAAAACTCCGACTCACCACAGCTTATAAAGCCCCACATACGGCTTTCGTCCTCGTCAAACGCAAAGCCCTCAGGCTCTATAACCTCACTCCCATAAGCCTCGTTTATCCTTGAAAGGAGTCCCGTCAGGTCATTTCCGTACACTTTTGCAAAGCAGCCCGTAAGAGTTACAACAAAAACTATCAGGAGGATTAAAATAACTTTTTTCATAAATTCAACCTCATTTGTTTACAATTATTTTACAACTTAATTTATGCATGTATTATAATAAAAAATTAGGAAACTATCGAAACAACCATTAAGGCGGTGTATACATGAAGAGTGTTAAAAGGGCAATTAAGAAATTTAAATCTTTCTCCCCGACAAAAAGGAAGCTGATTTATGCTATAAGCGGTATAGTAATTATTGCGATAGTTTTTTTCTCTGTTATTTTTTGGCCGGAAGGTCCTCCCGAGGTTGCTGTAACGACTATTGAAAGCGGCTCAATACAGAGTAAAATTGAAACTTCCGGTACGGTTACAACGGAAAACTCTTCGAAATATACGCTTCCGGAGGGAACATATGTCAAGGAAGTAAAGGTTAAGGTAGGCTCTATGGTAAAGAAGGGCGACCTTCTTGCCTCCTTTGACGCAAGCTCCGTTTGGTCTCTTCTGTCCTCGAAGAAAGCCGATTATCAGAAGGCTGCAAGCGCTTACAACGATTATAAGGCATCGGTTAAGAACGCCAAAGCCTCCATACCGCATCTTGAAAGCCAAATAAAAGAACTCAGTGTAAAAATAGCCGAAACGGAAAGAGAAATCGCTCAAGAATCTAAGCAGACCTCCGAAAACACTGAAGCCGAAACCGAAACCGAAACCGAAACTACGACTTCTCCCTCACAGAGCGGGTCATTTTTTGATGAGCTTAACGAGCTTCTTACAAATCTGGTAAATATGGGGGCAACAATCAAGGACCTAAACGATATGTTTGAAAACTTCAATAATATAAACAATACATCGTATGACATGTCGTCTCTTATGGCTCAAAGTATGGACACTCCGCAAAACCGGCTTATTTCATATAAGCTTCAGCTTATATCCCTCAATACACAGCTCACCGCTAACAAAACAACGGCGAAGGGCACATTGGACTCCGTCTATAAATCAATTGCAGACAAGGCTTATGATGACATGAAAGCGACCGAAAATGAGATTAAGGCACTTGAAGAGGGATGGTTCGCCGAATATGACGGGGTTGTGACAGCCGTGAATATTGCGGAAAATACTGCTTTTATCCCCGAAAAAAGAAAGAGCTCCGGTGTTGATGTAGGCACCTTAATATCAATGCTTTCGCAAGATGGCGATATTAACTCCTTGGTTTCCGCTTTTCTTAATGGCGGGAACAAGAATATAGGGATAGAAATAAAGAACTACGAAGGATTCATAGCTACAATTTCCCTCGATAAATACAACCTTCAGGAGGTTAAGGTAGGTCAAAAGGTAAGGGTTGAATCCGTCAATGACCGCGAATATGAGGGGGAGGTTGTTTATGTCGCCGCAGAAGCAACCGAAAAAACATCTCTTGACATAGCGTCACTTGCCGGTTCCCTGACGGGCGGCTCCGGCACTGCAAGCGGAGCGGTATGCAAAATCAAGATATATAACCCGGATGAGGCGGTAGTCGTCGGTTTTGATGTCGACCTTGAAATAATTACTGCAGTTGTTGAAAATGTTCCGATAGTTCCGGTAGAGGCAGTAAGATATGACAATAAAGGTATGTTTGTCTGGAAAATAAACGAAAAAAAGAAGACGGTTTCTAAAGCTTATGTCTCATTCGGGGTGAGCGAGGACACTAAATACGAGCTTATTTCGGGAGTGGAGTTAGGAGACTTGATTATTAACAATCCGCCGCTCTCACTTGAGGACGGAGATAAGGTTTCCGTTAAGAAAGATTGAGGGTTAGCCAGTGTTTAAGGAATACATTAAGATTGCGGTTTACAGTATACGCACTAATCTGATGCGTTCGCTTCTGACAATGCTCGGAATAATAATAGGCGTTGCCTCGGTTATCGCTATTATTACCGTGGGAAACGGCGGCAGGGATTATATTGTCGGAATGATAAAGGAAATGGGAAGCTCTAACGCCGTCAGCGTTACGGTTAATCCCCAATTAGCCTCCACAAGCGACTATATAACCGCCGATGACATACGGGCAATCAAGGAGCTTGAAATAGTAAAGTATGTTTCCCCGACTGTCATAGGAATGGGTTCGTTTACAACAAAGCATTCGGACGGTTTTGCATTTACAATCGGCGGAACGACGGATTTCAGATTCATAATGGGTACAGACTGCAAACACGGCAGATTTTTTACTGAACAAGAATACTTATCCTCAAGGTCTGTGTGTATAATAGATACCGCCAGCGCTGTAACGCTGTACGGCTATGAAAATATTGTGGGGGAAACAATAAACTATATTTCCAACGGGAAAACATATAAACTGAAAATAATCGGAGTTATGGATCTGCTTTCTATATTCGGGAGCAACTCCGGTGATTATATGGAGCAGATGTCAAATATGTCTAATTTGATGGGCGGCTTTACAATGACCTCCTGTATGCTGCTTATACCTGCAAGCACGGCTTCAAAAATTCTTGAAGCTCAGGAGAGATATGACGCTTGCTACATTATGTCTGAAAATCCTGCCGATCTTGACGCCGCAGGGAATGCCGCGCTTAATCTCTTAAAAGCAAGGCATAAAAACTTTGAGCGTGAAAATATCTACACAGTAACAAATCTTGCAAGTCTTGTTGACCTTCTTGAGACAGTTATTTCGATATTTACCCTGTTTATTGCATGCATCAGCGGTATATCGCTAATAGTCGGTGGAATAGGAGTTATGAATATAATGCTCGTATCAGTGACCGAGCGTACGCGTGAAATCGGTATAAGAAAAGCCTTGGGCGCGCGTACGAGTGCTATTTTGCTTCAATTTTTGACCGAATCCGTAATTATGTGTACAATAGGTGGAATATTAGGAATGACAATAGGCGTTTCAGGCGCGCTTTTTGCGGCTTATTTGGTGGGAATACCAATAAAGGTAAAAATAACCACCATTAT